>JAGHYX010000269.1 GCA_017743375.1 Chloroflexota bacterium | reverse complement strand
TTCTTCTTCGCCGAACACATGCAGCCATACGATTATTACAGATATACGCGATATGGCTTAACTTACTTGCTCCGCCAAGCAGGTTTTGAAATTCGCGCGATCCGGCACCTGGAGGGCTACCTAGCTACGCTCGCGTATCAGTTGGAGACCGCGGCGCGACACCTGCCTGTTTTACCTTCCCGGCTTCACCACATTGCATTCTTGATAGCGGGCATTTCTCTCCTGCTTAAGCCTTTATTCTTCTCGTTATATATACTGCTTGACTTGGCCGACACTGTTTATAAAGTTGACAGAGGATACAGCAAGAACTACGCAGTGATCGCATACAAGCCTAGCGCTTAGGCCGTGCGAAGCGCATGGGCATAAGCGGCGCGCAGGGCTTGGTAATGCTGCGCCGGCGCGTAGCGCGAACACGCGGCTTCGCGCGCCGCGCGGCCCATGGCTGCCCGCAGCGCCGGCTGCTCCCACAGCGCAGCGATCGCCGCAGCCAGCTCAGCCGGGTCGTCGCTGGCTAGCAGAATCCCATTCCGTCCGTCCTCAACCATCTCCCGGAGACCGCCATGCCGTGAGGCGATCACCGGCTTGCCGCAGGCAAACGCCTCCAACACCGCCTGCGGCGCAATATCGTTCCACAGCGAGGGCGCAACCAGACAATAGGCCGCTTCAAGCTCGGCCCGCAGCTCAGCGTGATCCAGATGGCCGGTTACCGTCACGTTCGGCAGGTCAGCCGCCCTGCGGCGCACTTCGGCTTCTTGCGTGCCGGCGCCGACGATGCGGAAGGGGATGTGCGGCAGCCGGTGGGCAGCGTCCAGCACATTGAATACGCCCTTGTAGCGCTCCAAGCGACCGGCAAACAGCACGTAGCGCCCTTCGTCGCTCGCGCGCCAGGCATCTGGGTCAACAAAATTAGGCACCACGCGGATGCGCTCGGCCGGCATCCCGCCGGCGACCAGAGTGTCACGCAGAAAGCGCGACGGTGTCAGGAAGAGGCTAATATGCTTCTCATAAGCACGAGTCAGGCGGTTGAAGTATGCCTCCAGCGCGATCAGGATGCTGCTGGCACGGCCATAGCTGCCGCAGTTGTGAACGATGGCGTGATAGAAGCGCCCGCCGCGACAGCGAAAGCACACCTCGTCCGTGGTTGGGACGTAGCACTTGGCGTTGGGGCACACCGGCTTGTAGTCGTGGACCGTCTGCACGATCGGGACGCGGGCGGCGCGCAGCGCATATAGGATCGAGGGCGTGATCTGGTGATAAATATGATGGACATGCGCGATGTCTGGCTGGGTGTCGCGGATGAACTGGCGAATTTTGCGCTGCGCCTCGAGCGAGAAGAGCGCGCGGGCGGCCGCGCGCAACCGCGCGCACAGGGAGCGATCCGCGTAATCCACCTGCGACACGAAGTAGCGCGCCCACGGCGTCTCGATGTTGCGCGGATGATGCATGCCGAACAGCACCACGCGATGTCCATGCGATTCCAGCAGAGCCTTCTCAGCAAACAACACACTCTCCACCCCGCCGAAAGGAAAGAGGAATTTGTTAATCAGCAGGATGGTGAGCGGTCGCTCGCTCACCAGGTTTGAATAACCAACGTCCGAGTCGGCTGAAGGGTCGTTCATCCTCGGAAGAAACTCATACACACTGTGGCCGCCAGCAAGGTCAGCCAGGCAAATCCCCCACCCACCACAGCCACAGCCAGCCACTTCCAGCGACCCGGCCAGGGGCCAATCCAGCCGAGAGCCATGATGCAAGCAAACAGCGGCATCGCACTGAACAGATACCTTCCCTGTGGCAGCCAGGTGCGGGACGCGGCAAACACGAGCAAAGGCATAAATGCCTGGATCGCAGCGAGCACCAAGCCGGCCAAGAACAGCAGCGTCAGCCCGCCGGAAGCAGCGATGAGCTGACGCCGCCGAGCAATCTGCACGCCGACGCTCGCAATGCCTAACCCGGCCATCATCGGCAAGGCTGTGTAAGCCCAGGGCGGGAGATCGGGGTTGCGGGCGCGGGCGAAGATGCCGAATCGTCCCCAGAACGTCCAGTTAAACAGCCGAACAGCCGGCCCCAGCCGCTCCGGTAAAGCAGCCAGGTTGCTGCGGTAATCGCGGATCAACCGCTCAGCCTGCGCCCCTACGCCGAGCCCATGCCCGGCGCGGCTGATGACTTCGGCCAGCAGCCGGCGCGGTTCCTCGGCGGAACCGTTGGGCAAAGCCAGAGGACGACCAGCGTCCGTCCAAACACTCAAGTCATCCAGATAAACCGGTGCGCTGGATAATCCAACGACGATAAAGTTGAGCCGATAGGTCGTCCGGGTTAGGGGGTGCGTCACGCTCACTAACTGCCAGCCTTCGGGTGTGGTCTCAAACTCGGCCTGCGAGGCGCGCCTATCGTTATCCTCGATCCGCAGCGCGCCGCGGCCGCCAAGGGGGCCTCTGACCCAAGCCGACCAGGTGACGGACGTGTCTGAACCCGCCAGGCCAATGGGAACCGGGAGCAGAGCGTAAGGCCGCAAAGTCACCGGCATCGCCTCTGCGCCGCGCTCAACCACAAAAGCGAACCTGCCGGAACGCGCCTGCTGCGCCGTCCACGTTGGGCGGCTGGTGTTGGAGACCCAGTTGTTTGGCACCTGCGCAGGCAAGACGTAGAGGGTACCCCCGACGAGAGACAGCGTAACCAGTGCGGCGCTGCCGATAGCCAGCGCGCGCCGGCGCGCAACGGCGCTCATCCCCAGCAGCGCCCGCACCCCCAGCACCAGCGGCAGCCAGGCGACCACAAAGACCGCCGTGCGCTTGGCGGAGATCGCCAGGATCGCCAAGCCCAGCATCAGCAGCAGGCGCGGCCAGGGGTAACCGCGCCGCCAGCCGCGCGCGACCTGCCAGGCCAGCGCCGAGACAAACAACATCACGCCGTTGTCGTTGTTCAGCCCGCTGCCGATGTAGACGAACATCGGCTGA
>JAGHYX010000268.1 GCA_017743375.1 Chloroflexota bacterium | reverse complement strand
CTAAGCACGCCGGCCCAGCGTCGGCAGGCCGCGCTGATACACCCACCACTCGATCACCAGCAGCGCCAGCGCCAGCGCGGCCAGGATGTGCCAGAACTCGCGTTGTGCGACTTGCGCCTCGGCCGCTGGCGCTGGGCTGGATTGGCCCGCGGTGAGGTTGGGGTTGGGCGCGATGCGCGATTCGGCGACGTTGAAGAAGTTCACCGCGAAGGCGCCCCGCACCTGGCCAGCTTCAAAAGCATATACGCCTGGCTGCTCGGTCTGCGCAAACCCCTGCGTGCCGAGGGTGACGGTTTCGCCAGAGGGCAAGGTCACCCGCGTCCCCGCCGGCAGCGCCACGACCTCGCCCGGCTGGACGCTCAGCGGAATGTCCAGGCCCTGAGGAGGCGCCAACCAGGCGACGCTGTTGGCGATCAAGATGGGGAAGGCGATCTGGAGCGGCAGGTCGCTGCGCCGCAGATCGAAGGCCAGCGCCACCACCCGCCCAAGCGCGCCGTCAGGGCTTTCGCCGGCCAGCACCAACGGCCCGCCCTGCCCCTCGACCACCGGCCGCAGCCAGTCCGGCGCGGCCAGCCGATAGGCATCGCGCACGCTCACCGTCCGCCAGTCCAGGTCGCGCGCGATCGGGTGGGGCGCAGTGCGCACGTAGGCCGTGTCGCTGAAGACCGCAGTGGGGGTAAAGACTCCCTGCGCGCCGATCAGCAGCGCGTTCGCCCCCGCCGGCAGCGCCGCGCTCACGCCGTCCAGCACATAGAGGTCATAGCCCTCGATTTCGGGCGGCAGGGCGGCGGCGCGAGTCGTGCGTAGACCGGGTAATGCCGCCAGCGCTTGCTCCAGAAACAGGTTGCCGGGCGTGATCAGCAGCGCACGGCGGGCGACGTTCGCTGCGTTGACCGCATAAGCGACGTCATCGGCCGCCAGCAGGTTATAGCGCGCTTCCTTTATCTCGGCCTGGATCCAGCGCGCAGTGGACGGGATGCCCCCGACCGTCCATTCAACGGCACCGCCCGCCGGCACGTCCAGCGTCCGCGCGTCAATCAGCGCCTCCTCCGCGCGCACGGCGACTAGGGCTTGTTCATCGCGCAGGCCGTGGTTCGTCACGCGCACCAAGGCAGCCAAGCCGTCGCGCACGCGGCGCAGCGCCAAGGTCGAGAGGGCCAGGTTGTCGCCGCTTTCACCGATGGGCACGAAGCGCGCCGCGCCGGGGAGCAGGGCCAGGTCATCGGCGTTTGCCCCGTCGCTGAAGATGAACGTGGTGCTCTCCTCGCTGCCGGCGCCGACCGCAGCCGCCAGCACGATCGCTGCGCCCCAGTTCGCTGCGCTCAAGGTCGGGCGCAGGGCATCAAGCGCAGCGCGGAGCTGAACCTTGTCATTGCTCAGCGCGCTCAGGGCGCGGGGGGTTCCATCTACTGCGATCAGCGTCATGCGGTCGTTCATCCCCAGCGCTTCGATGAGCGCGCGTACCTGGGCGCGGGCAGCCTCGAAGCGAGAGGGGCGGACGTCGGCCGCCTGCATCGAGGCCGAGGCATCGAGCAGGACGATGATCTGCCGGCTGGGCCCACCAGGCGCGCTGACATACGGACGCGCCAAGGCGAAGACCAAAAAGGCCAGCGTGGCCAACTGCAAGAGCAACAGCACGTTGCGCCGCAGCCGCTGCCAAAGCGTGTTCGCCTCGCGGTCCAAGATCGCCCGCCGCCAGAGCAACGTGCTGCTGACCGGCTGCGCCCGCCGGCGGAGGCGCAGCAAATAGAGAAGCACAATCGGGATGGCCAGCAGCGCAAACCAGAAGGCGAGCGGGTTGAGCACGTCCATTTGTCGTTAGCTTAGCCAGCCCTCGCGCCGCAGGTCTCGCAGCAGAATCGCCTCCAGCGGCTGGCTGGTGTTGACCAGGACGTAGCGCCCGCCGAAGCGCTGAACCTCCGCAGCGACCTGTGCCCGCCAGGCTGAAAGCTGCCGATGATAGGCGGCCAGCACGCCGGCGTCCAGGCTGACGTCCTGCGCGCCGTTCGTCTCCACGTCCACGAGTTGGAGGTCGCCGCTCAGCGCCGGCGTCAGTTCGTCCGGGCAGAGGGTGTGGAGCAGGTTCACCGCCAGCCCTTTGCCGGCCAGCGCGCCGATCCCTTCAGTGGCTCCGTCCTCGTCTAACATGTCGCTGATCAGGATGGCCAGCCCGGGGCGGACGTCGCGCGCACAGCGCTTGAGCCAGGCATTGAGCGCGAGGCGCTGGCCGGCGCGCGCGCGGTGGCGCGACTCGACCGAGATGCGCTCGATGAAGGCGATCAGCAGCGCCGCCGAGGCGACGCCGCGCCGTGGGCCGAAGCGCTGGCCGCCGGCGGTCTCCACGGCCACGCGGTCGCCGGTTGCCAGCGCCACGTAGCCCAGCGCCGCGGCGAGCTGTGCGGCGCACAGCCACTTCTGGGCCAAGCCGTCGCCCTCTTCGGCTTGCCAGAACATCGAGGGGCTGTCGTCCAGCAACAGATAGACGGTCAAGTCCTCTTCGTCCTCGAAGAGCCGAATGTACGGCCGCTCCAGGCGGGCGTAGATGTTCCAGTCCACCCGGCGGGGATCGTCGCCGGGCGTGTAGTTGCGGTAGTCGGCGAACTCAACTGAGCGCCCTCGGCGAGGGCTGCGCCGCTCGCCGGCGTATAGGCCGGCCCGCCGGCGCGGGGCATTCAAGCGCAGCAGGCGCAGCGCATTTAGGAGGGACTCGGTGAGCACAGGAGCATTCTAGCGCCGTTTGGGGGTGCATTCACCAATCCGCGAATCAGGCGGCGGGGCGACTACTAGCTTCTCTGCGTCCTCCGCGTCTCCATGTGAGATTGAGCTTGCCCCAGCCATGAATGAGCCGCAGACTCCTCTAGTTGAGTATCACCCCCCACTGAGGGTTGCTCCTGCCCATGGTGTAGACGGGTCGTTCGGGACGCTTTTGGGACGCTTGGTCAATACCATCTGGTTTATCTAGACC
>JAGHYX010000067.1 GCA_017743375.1 Chloroflexota bacterium | reverse complement strand
TTACTCAAAATCCTTCTGGCAAGGTGATTACTTCGATAGAAGCGCTGCAGCGCGAGCGCGAGTCGTTTGACGCGCTGTTCAAACCGCGCACGGTGGCCGTGATCGGCGCAACCGACAAGGAAGGCAGCGTTGGCTTGGCGGTGATGAACAATCTGAAGACCTTTCGCGGTAAGGTGTTTCCCGTCAACCCTAAGCGCGATCAGGTCCTGGGACTAAAGGCTTATCCGAACATTGCAGCCGTGCCGGAGAAGGTGGACCTAGCTGTGATCATCACGCCGGCGCCGACCGTGCCAGGGGTGATCGGCGAGTGCATCGCAGCAGGCGCAAAATCCGCCCTCATCATCTCCGCCGGCTTCAAGGAAATCGGCCCAGCAGGTGCAGAGCTGGAGCGGCAGATCTTGGCCCAGGCCCGCGACGCACACATGCGCATCGTCGGCCCGAACTGTCTGGGCATCATGAACACGCGGATTGGGCTAAATGCCACCTTCGCCGATGCGATTGCTCACCCAGGCAATGTGGCCTTCATCAGCCAAAGCGGCGCGCTCTGCACGGCAGTGCTCGACTGGAGCTTTCGAGAGAAGGTGGGCTTTAGCTACTTTATCTCTGTTGGCTCAATGCTCGATGTCGGCTGGGGTGATTTGATCGATTACCTGGGCGATGACCCCGACACCCACAGCATCGTCATGTACATGGAGACCATCGGCGACGCGCGATCGTTCATCTCGGCTGCGCGCGAGGTGGCGCTGAATAAGCCGATCATCGTGATCAAGGCCGGCCGCACCGCTGCTGCTGCGCAGGCAGCGGCCTCACATACTGGCTCGCTGGCCGGCAGCGATGACGCGCTCGACGCGGCCTTCCGGCGTTGTGGCGTGCTGCGCGTCCATACGATCGCCGACCTGTTCTACATGGCCGAGGTGCTGGCCAAACAGCCGCGCCCGAAGGGGCCACGCCTAACCGTGGTGACGAACGCCGGCGGGCCGGGCGTGCTCGCCACAGATGCGCTGATCCTAAGTGGCGGGGAATTGGCCACCCTCACGCCTGAAACCATCGCCAAGCTGAATGAGTTCCTGCCATCTGCCTGGAGCCACGGCAACCCGGTTGACATCCTCGGCGATGCGACACCTGAGCGCTATGCTAAAGCGCTTGAAGTTGTCGCCGCTGATCCGAACAGCGATGGCCTGCTCGTCATTCTCACGCCGCAGGCGATGACCGATGCGACGATGACTGCAGAATTGCTCCGGCCGTATGCCCAACTGCGAGGCAAGCCCGTCTTGGCGAGCTGGATGGGCGGCGATTCAGTGGAAGCGGGCGAGCGCATCTTGAACGAAGCCGGCATCCCGACCTTCGGTTATCCCGATACCGCTGCGCGGATGTTCACCTATATGTGGCGCTATAGCGATAACCTGCGCAGCTTGTACGAGACGCCCGTCGCCGGCGACGACCGCGCCATTCGCCGCGATGACGCAGCCGCGCTCATCGCTCAAGTGCGCGCCTCCGGCCGCACCCTGATGACCGAGTATGAGTCCAAGCAACTGCTGGCCGCCTATGGCATCCCCACCGTGCCCACCTACATCGCCGCCGACGAAGAGCAAGCTGTGGCGCACGCCGAGGCCATCGGCTATCCGGTCGTCGTCAAGCTGCACTCCGAGACCATCACCCACAAGACCGATGTCGGCGGTGTGCATTTGAACCTATGCGATGCGCACGCAGTGCGCGACGCATGTCGCTTGATCAAAGCTTCTGTCTTGGCCCGCGGCAAAGAAAGCGACTTCTTGGGCGTGACTGTCCAACCGATGATCAACCGCGATGGCTACGAGCTGATCCTGGGCAGCACAACTGACTCGCAGCTAGGGCCAGTGTTGCTCTTTGGGGCCGGCGGCCAGCTTGTGGAGGTTTTCCAGGACCGCGCGCTGGGCTTGCCGCCGCTGAATAGCACGCTGGCGCGGCGGATGATGGAACAGACGAGGATTTACACCGCATTGAAAGGGGTGCGCGGGCGAAAGCCAGTGCCGCTGGATGAGTTGGAGCAACTGATGGTGCGCTTTAGCTACCTGGTTGCCGAGCAGCGCTGGATAAAGGAGATAGACATCAACCCACTGCTGGCTTCGGAGCGGGCGCTGATCGCGCTGGATGCGCGCGTGGTGCTTCATCCGGCGCACATCAGCGAGGCAGAACTGCCGCGCACTGCGATCACGCCTTATCCGGTGGAATATGTCGCGCCGTGGACGCTGCACGACGGCACGGCCGTGCTCATCCGCCCCATTCGGCCGGAGGACGAGCCGTTGTTGGTGGAGTTTCACCATACGCTCTCAGAGCAGAGCGTATATCAGCGCTACTTCCATCCCTTCCCGCTCAGCGAACGCATCGCCCATGAGCGCCTCACGCGCATTGCTTTCATCAACTACGAGCGCGAGATGGCGCTGGTGGCCGAGCGGCGCGACGAAGCGCATAAACCGCACATCATCGGCGTGGGCCGGCTGATCAAGCTGCGCGGCGGCAAGGAGGCCGAGTTCGCCATCCTGATCAGCGACGAGTATCAGCATCAGGGCTTGGGCACTGAGCTGCTCTCGCGCCTGGTGGCGATCGGCCGGCGGGAAGGGGTGAAGCGGATCATCGCGGATATCCTCCCCGATAACGCAGCCATGATCCGCGTGAGCGAGCAGGTGGGCTTCACCTGCCGCTACAGCGCTGAGGATGGCGTGGTCAAGGCGGAATTGGTGCTGCCTTAAGGCTGCCCGTGCCGGCGGTGGCGTTTAGCGGTTGAAGAAGCGCGCGGCTAGGTTGAGCAACAGCGACAGCACGATGCTCAGGACGAGCATCGTGCCCAAAGGGATGTAGAGGGTGAAGTTATCACGCTGGATGACGATGTCGCCCGGCAGCCGGCCCAGGCCAGGCAGGAATTGAATCGCCAACTGCACCAGCAGCCCGATGACGACCAAACCAATCCCACCGATGATCAACAGGCGCGCGATCGGATGCAAGTCAGGCATATAGGAGATTTTACTGAGCGTGATTGAGCGCGAAGCGGCGGTGAATTAGCCTTGGGTTAGAATCAAGGCATCGTCGCGTGATCTTCGTCGTCTTGCCTGCCTACAACGAAGCCGAGGCGCTCCCGAGCTTACTCCGCCGCATCGCAAGCACATCCCGAACCCACTTTGGCGACGCTCTGCGTGTGGTCCTGGCCGACGACGGCAGCACCGATGGCACGCCTGAGCTGGCGCGTCAGGTGGCGGCTGCTGAGGATCTCTGCTTGGAGGTTGTCTCTCATGCTGTCAATCAGGGCCTAGGCGCGGCGATCAAAACCGGCTTGACAACGGCGCTCGCCCGCTCCGCTCATCAGGATGACGTAATCATAACAATGGACGCTGACGACACGCATCTCCCGGGCCTCATCCCGCGCATGGTGCAGATGATCGAGGAGGGCAACGACTTGGTGATCGCGTCGCGCTTTCAACCCGGCGCGCGCATGCTGGGCATTCCCCGTTATCGCCAGTTGCTGAGCACCGGCCTGAGCTGGCTCTTCCGGGTGGTCTATCCCATTCCCGGCGCACGAGACTACTCGTGTGGCTATCGCGCCTACCGCGCTGGCCTGCTGCGCGAGGCGTTCGCGCGCTTCGGCGACACCCTGTTCGTCGAGCGCGGCTTTGCCTGCATGGTGGATATCCTGATCAAGCTCCACTTGGCGGGCGCGATAGTGAACGAAGTGCCGATGATCCTGCGCTATGACCGCAAGCCGGGCGCGACCAAGATGCCGGTCAAGAAGACCATCGTTCAGACTTTTCGCCTCTTAGGCCGCCGGCGGCTGGGCATTCTGGACTAGGCATCGCCGGCCTGATAGCCTCACGTCTACTGCGCTTTGCGATGTGCGAGCGAGGAAGTGTTGTGCCAAGAGGCCCTTTTCACCGCCCGACGATCGGCAAGTAGGCGCGCTGTATCCGCTTGCGGGGATCGATCATCGCCTGGACCGAATAGCCCTCATACCACTTTTGCGCGTTGCCGGCGGCGTCGGTGGCCCGCACGCGGAACTCGTAGGTGCTGCCCGGCGCGCCGATGAAGATCGTGTGCGTCTCGTGCAGGCCGGTGGCGACGAGCATCCAGACGCTGTCGCTCACCGGATGGAAGGTGGTCAACGGCACCACCGTGGTGATGGCCACGACCTCTGTCAGTATTACCGGGACGGTGATCTCTTGCGCACCTGATAGGACCAGCTCGTGGCTGATGCGCGGCACCTCCACCTCTTCGACGGTGATCGTGTAGATGGTCTTCATGCGCATCAGCTCGCGCGCTTGCACGTCATAGGTCAGCCTCTCCGGAGGATCGTGAGGCGCGTCTTTGCCCGACCAGCGCAGATAGAGCACCGGTAGATCGCCCCACTGCCCTTGTGGCGCTTCGCGCAACGCGGCTTGTTCTGTTCCCAATTCCGCGCCGACCACGATGGCATTGCCGGCGGCGTCGGTGATCAGGCGATAGGTGTCCACCGGCGCGCTGGCGGTGATCGCCAATGCAGACTCTGGTGGGAGCGCCTCGATCATCTGTGCCCAAGGCGGCGACTGGTCGAGCCGGATCTCGCGCGGCGCGCTGGACTCGCTGTTGGCCAGGCCATCGCTGGCCAGCACGCTCCAGTAATAGCGCCCATCTGCTGGGAGGGTGACCGTCCACGTGGTCTCGGTGATCCATCCGCTGGTCGCCCGCCAGGTGCTTGCCTCGTCCCAGACGGTGACGAAGAAGCGGCGCGGCTTCTCGCCGATCACGTCGTCCGGGTCGCCGGCATCTGCCCAGCGCAGGCGTATCTGTGGATCAGTTCGCCAGGGTGAAGGACCATCATCTATGGGAATCGGCGCATTGGGCGGCAGGTTGCCCAGCCGGATCTGCGCCCGACCTTCTCGGTTGACGTACTCCAGGTCTACGCGATGGACGCCCGCTGAGACACCTATCACCTTCTCGTGCGCGATCAGCACATTGTCCGGCGCATCCCAGGCATCAAGCTCAAGCTTACCGTTGATCCACAACCGCACGCCGCCGACTGCTTCGATGCGGAACGGGTAAGTTCCCTCGCCCAGCGCCAGGTAGCGCGTCCAGCGCGCAGAGAAGGCCCGCGCGCCCATGTTCGGCGCCGGCGGTTGACCGTCCCAGCGGAAGCTGATCCGGCCGTCGGCCCGCACCAGCGAAGCCGGCGGCGAGAGCAGCGTGTTGTTGAAGTACTGCCCCACCCACGCGCTCATCACCGACGGCAGCATCTGGCCAGGGCCATACTGAGCCAGCGCCAAGGGCGAGGCGGTGTGGACGCCCGCAGCGCTCAGGCGCAGGGCCTCGAACGTCTGTTGATCGGGGATGATGAAACGCTGGCCGTTGATCACCAGGCCGGCCGGCCCGCCCTCTTCGGCACGGACGATCAGCGGCGCGCGCCAGACAAATTTCACTGCGTCGGCCCACAGCCGGCGCGGCGGCAGGTCGCCGGTGCGGTTGCCCAGCTCCACAGCGCCCTTATCACCCACAACGAAAGGGTATACGCCCAGCGACATCCACCCTGGCCGCGCGGTGCGCTGGGTGCGGCGCACCAGGCTCATCCCTTCGGCGTGGATGATGCGGTAGGTGACCTGTGAGGCACTGTTCCCTTCGGCGTCGTCGCGGGGCAGCCAAGCGAGCACCTCCCATAACCCGTCGAAGGGCAGCACGGGGCGCCAGCGTGCCACGGCTGTGTCCGTGGATGGACCTAGGTTCGATGGGTCGGTGGTGATGGTGAAGCGCGAGCCATTGGCGAAGCCGACCGGATAGACGGTCCACTCGCCCTCGGCAGTAAAGCCGGCATCGCCATCGTTGATGACCAGCTCAATGCCCAGTGATGGTCCATCTGCTAGCTCTGGATCGTCGCCGCTGCCGATCGGCGCGACGGTGACGATGGCGAATTCGCCGTAGCCGACGCCCCAGCTCAGCTCTGCATCGGGCTTGTTGAGCAGGTTTGGCCGCACGATCATCACGCGCCGTCCGTTGGTAGTGTCGTAGCCAATGATCGTGCCGGCGTGGTTGCCCCAGGCCGAGCTGCCGAAGGCGCCGATCACCGGCCGGCCGGCGTCTATCTCCTCGACGATCTTCTCAAACGTCGGCTCGTAGATGGCCTTGACCCTAAAGGTGTAGCCGCGCTCGCGGATGAAGAGGTCGAACCCACGCGCGACATCGGCAGCGTCGTAGCCGCTGTCGCTGATCCGCCCGTCGTCGTCCACGTTGTTGTAACAGAACAGGTTGGGAAACAGCTCGCGCAGCCGCTGGAGCGTGCCGTTCTCGTCGCCGTTCCACAAACCAGAATAGCCGCGCCCGGCCCAGTATTTCAGCAAGCTGGCCGAGGCGATGGTGAAGCAGCCCGGCCAGCAGCCGTCGTTGTCGCAGGGGCACTGCCAGATGTTGCTGGCGCGGGGCACGATGTCGTCGGGCACGCCGTTGAGCACCACCCGTCGCTCTGGCAGCGGGCCGGCAGTCTGTGGTGCCTGGGCCGCTACGCGGATCAGCGCCGGCGCGCCGATCCCGGAGACTGCCACGACGAAGCAGATGCTCACTAGGAAGCGGCTCAATGCAACTATCGCGACCATGCACAGCGGATTATAGGGGTTTATGCACAAAAAAGCCGGCGCGTCGTCTGCGCCGGCTTTTGAGCCATTGTGAGCCGCGTCGGCTAGTTTTTGTGAATTTGCTCGCCCGCTGGGACGGCTTCCGCTATCGGCTGCTTCAGCAGGGCCATCTTCTTCGGGTTGAGTTCGGCCACGGCGTCAATTACCCCCAGCGCCTTCGCCTGTTCAGGGGTGAAGTAGGCGTCGCGGTCGGTATAGCGGATCACCTCTTCCTCGCTCATGTTGGTGTGGCGCATGATGATCTTGTTGATGGCGTCTTTGATCCGCAAGATCTCGCGGGCCTGGATTTCGATGTCCGAGGCTTGGCCTTGGGCGCCGCCCAGCGGCTGATGCATGTGGATGGTGGCGTTGGGGAGGGCATAGCGCTTGCCCTTTGTGCCGGCCATCAGCAGCAGCGTGCCGAAGCTAGCCGTCAGCCCGACGGCGAACGTGGCGATCGGCGCGCTGATCATTTGCATCGTGTCGTAGATCGCCATGCCGGCATACACCGAGCCGCCTGGCGAGTTGATGAAGAACTGGATGTCCTTCTCGTTGTCCTCGCGCTCCAGAAAGAGCAACTGGGCCACGATCAGGTTGGCCACCTGGTCGTTGATCGGCGTGCCGAGGAAGACAATGCGCTCTTTAAGCAACAGCGAGTAAATGTCGTAGGCGCGCTCGCCACGTCCGTTGGTCTCGATGACCATCGGGATGACGTTCTGGATCGCATCTGGCTGGGCCTGTGAGTTAACCGTTATCATAGCTACCTTCACCCTTTGCCGCTGATTGTCGGCTGCACGGATTAGCTAAACATTTGACGCGCGACTAGCTCTGGGCTGGCTCCGGGATGGCTGCTTCGAGCTCACCCTTGGCAATCTGCGCCATGCGCTGGAGCACTTTGTTCGACAAGATGTTGATCTCGATCGTCCTACGCAGATCAGGGGTGTTCAGCGCCTGCTTGACAGCGGCATGTGAGTAAGGGCCGGCGATGTAATCGATCCTGGCGTTGACCTCCTCCTCGCTCACCGTCAGCCCTTCGGCCTGAGCCAGTGCGCGCATCACCAGGCCGCGCCGCCCGCGCGATTCGGCAATCGCTCGCAGTTCTTCGCGGACGCCTTCTACGGTCTGGTTGCGTATCTTGAGCCATTCTTTGAATGGCATTTTGAGCGTGCGCTCAATGTCTTCAAAATATTCCTCGACCATTTTGTCCAGTTGGTCCTCGATGAACTCGGGCGGATAGCGCACCTCGGCCAGCGCCGCAAAGGCATCCAGCGCCTGAATAGCAAAGTTCTTCTCTTCTTCTGCTTCCTTGCGCTTGGCCAGCTTTTGGCGCAGGTCTTCGCGCAGCTCGGCCAGCGTGGTGAAATTGCCGACCGTCTGGGCCAGCTCGTCGTTGATGTCTGGCAGCGTCCGGCTGTTCACCCGTTTCACCTCGATAGTGACGTCGAGCGTGGCGCCCCTCATCGTGTCGTACGAGACATCTTCTGGCATGGTCAGCGTGAACTCTTTGCGCTCACCGGCGCTCATCCCGACGATGAATTCACTCAAGCCTGGAAGCAACTCGTCCTCTTTCTCCGTCGTGAGCAATATCTCCTCTTCGGTCTCAAGCGCGAGATCGCCGCTGTCTTGGTGTTTTGCTTCTATCTTCACCTCGACCAGGTCGCTGATCGCGGCGGGCCGCTCTACCAATTGGATGATGGCATTTTCCTCGCGCAGCTTTTCAAGCTCTTGCTCGATCTCCTCTTCGCTCACGACGATCTCTGGGAAGGGCAAGCGAATTGACCTGTAGTCTTTCAGGTCAACTGTCGGTTCCAAGGGAACGTGAGCGACGATTTGAAAGGGGGAAGCCTTTACTTCTATGATCCTTCCCGGGCCATACGGGTTGATCTTGGCTTCGTCCAAGGCTTTGGGGTATACCTGCTTGGCCAAATAATCGGCCAGCTCGAGGTTGAAGGCCTCCTCGCCGCCCACGGCGCGGATGACTGCGCCCAGCGGTGCATGGCCAGGCCGGAAGCCGGGAATATGGAACCGCTTGGAAAGCGCACGGGCGACTTCGCGTCGTGCGCGGTTCACCGTCTCGTCGTCTAGCGTGATCGTCAATCGTACCGAATGGTTCTCTTGAGGTTCAACTTGAAGCTCCATGGATCTGTCCTAAGATGGGGACGGAGGGATTTGAACCCACACGCCTTGCGGCACATGATCCTAAGTCATGCGCGTCTGCCATTTCCGCCACGTCCCCTTAGGTCTCCCTTAGCTTGCGGCGATTATACTGTTACCATTACTTGGTTAAGTGCTAGGGGGCGTTCGCCATTAGGGGCGAGGCCGGCTTGATGCCGGATGCCCCTGAGCGCTTAGGATGCGTTCATCTGTTGCCTGTGGAGCGTTTTTGGATGGCAGACAAAGTTCGTTCGTGGTTAAGCTGGCTGGGTGTGGGTTTGGTGGCGTTTCTCTCGCTCAGCGCCCCGTTTGTCTTTGGCTTTGTGTACTATTTGGGGGTGACCGATGGGATCGAGATCAATGCTGGCGATCCCCTGCGTGAATCGCGCATCTGGATGATGTACGACCGCAATGGCCCCAGCGGCATCGGCTGGCTGCGCACCGCGCCGACCGATAGCCCACGCGACGGCGTCCAGTGCGCGCGCTCGCAGCTCATCCTGTTGAATTGGAGCGGTGGGCCGTTGCTGGATGCCGAAACTCGCTATTGCCGCTGCTACGAGCTGACCGCCGACAACCGCCTGAAGGAATCATCGGTCGCCTGTGCACCGTAGCACGCACCACGCAATACGCAATACGCACTACAACAATGCGCGTCAACACCGGCCTGGCTAAGGGGCGCAAGTTGAAAAGCCTGCCGGGCGATCTGATCCGCCCGATCACCGACCGCGCCAAGCAGGCCATCTTTAACATCTTGATGGACGACGTGCGCGATTCGCGCTGGCTGGACCTTTTCGCCGGCACGGGCGCGGTGGGCATCGAAGCGCTCAGCCGCGGCGCGGCGGAGGTCACGTTTATAGACATCCTGCCGGAGGCGATCCGGCTGGTTCGTGAGAATCTGCGGATCACCGGCCTACAGGCCCGCGCCCGCGTGATCCGCCAGGATGCGTTCGATTACCTGGCGGGCCGGCCCAACGTCCACTACGACTTCATCTTCGTCGCCCCACCCCAGTATCAGGGGCTGTGGTCGCGCGCGGTGATCGCCATTGATGAGCAGATCAGTTGGCTGGCCGAGGCCGGCACGGTGATCGTCCAGCTCGACCCACGCGAGTATGCCCCGCTGACGCTCGATCACCTCATGCTGAGCGACCAGCGCCGCTACGGCAAGACCATGCTGCTGTTCTACGACCGGTGCTCATAGGTCAAAGACGGCGATCACCGCCGGCACCGGCTCAAAGGAGTTCATCGAGAGGTCGTCGCGCCCGCCCAGCCACAGCCCTGCCGACGCGCCGCCGTCCAGGTTCAGCGCGTGGCGGGCGTTCAGCGCCGGCGAGGTTGCCAGGAAGTCGGCCAGGTCGTTCAGCGTCCATTGCGCCATCAGCGTCACGCCCAGCAGGACGCGGCCTTGCCGGTCTATCGCCACAAAGCTGCGCCGGTTGCGCCGCTCGCCGTCCTCGATCGGCGGGACGCGCCGGCCGTCCACCACCAGCATCGGGAAGCTCTGCACTGCCTGGCGGATGGCCGGGTCGGGGCGATAGGGCTGCGCGCGCAGCGACTGAATGCCCGGCTTGCCGTGGCGCAAGAAGAACATCCCGCCGAAGCCGCGGTAGCTGCGCCCGAACGCCTGCCCATCGGCGATCAGCAGGCCGGTGGCGCGATAGTCCTTGTCGAAGAAGCCGCCGTTTATCACCAGCGTCGCGCTGCTCGCCGCCTGCCAGTCCCGCACGCTGCGCGGCGCCTGTGGGTCGTAGAGCACGCGCAGCGTCGCCCGTTGCGCGTCCACCCGTGCGACGATCAGTCGTTCGGTATGGCCGTTGACCTGCGCTGGTGTGCGCAGCAGTGCGATGCCGGGGCTGAGCGTGAGCCAGGCTGTTTCTTTGGTTGGCTGCGCTGTGGGTGCGGGAGAGGTGAAGAGCGTTACCTGTATAGTCGGCACGCGCGCTGGCTGCGCGTCGCAGGCCGTCAGGCATAGTACTAAGCATAGCCAGCCGGCGAGGTATGCTTTGTGCATCGGGGGGATTTTAGGTTCATCGCTTGTTAGATTCTTCGCGCTCAGAATAATGACAGGGGAAGCAGGGCGCCGGCAACCCCTGTGCGCTCGACATTGAAGTAGATGTGAAGTCACCTGCCTCGAATGACGGATGCACCTGTCGTGAGACGTCCCGGTCAGCTTACAATGCGCTGGCCTATCTCTCATGGTGAGCGCATTGTTCGCTGAAAGGGTGCATTCGCGCCTGGGCGTGCCCTGGGTTGGCCGGCTCTTCCTCGCCGCCTTCCTGATCGCTTATGCGGTTGTGTTGATCCGCACGGCCTGGATGTGCGACGACGCCTTTATCACCCTGCGCACGGTGGATAACTTCGTCCGGGGCTATGGGCTGGTGTGGAATCCGGGCGAGCGGGTGCAAGCTTACACCCATCCGCTCTGGTTGTTCGTGCTCTCCGCTCCTTACGCCATCACCAGGGAGCCGTTCTACACCACGCTCGCCCTCTCGATGCTGCTGGCCATCGCCACGGCACTTCTGTTGCTGTGGCAAAGCCGTGGTAGCGTCGTTCGGTTGGCGCTGGTCGGCCTGTTGCTCATCGGGTCAAAGGCGTTCGTGGACTACTCCACCTCTGGCCTGGAGAACCCGCTCTCGTACTTGCTGTTGACAGTTTGCCTTTGGCTTGGCTTGGAGAAGCGAGTGACCCATGCCGTGTTCGTAGGTGCGTTGGGCGGATTGCTGATGCTCAACCGGCTGGACCTAGGGCTGCTCGTTGGGCCGTTGCTTGCCTTCGTCTTTCTGCGCGCGCCGAGGCAGGTTGCTCTTCGCATGGCTATGGCGGCCATGCTGCCGGTGGCAGGGTGGATGCTGTTCGCGCTGATCTATTACGGCTTCCCCTTCCCCAACACGTTCTACGCCAAGCAATCCATCGGCATCCCGCGTCACGAGTATGTGGAGCGTGGATTGGCCTATCTGATTGAGACGGCGGTGGCCGACAGCGCCACGTTAGTCGGCATTGCTGCAGGGGTGATCGCAGCGCTCTGGCAGCGGAAGGGAGAGTTTGCCGCCGCAGTGCTGGGGATCGCGCTGTACCTGTGCTACGTCATCTGGATAGGTGGGGACTTCATGGCCGGCCGGATGCTCAGCGTGCCTTTGGCCGGGGCACTTTCGCTGCTGGCAGCGAGCAAGGGGGCATGGGAGTTCATCGCCGGCAAGCTGGCTTTGATCGCCGTGGCGGCGGCAACGCTGATCAACCGTCCCTACCTGCTGGGTGACCCACCGCTGCGCGGCGTGTTCGATGGTTCGGCGGTGAAGACGCCGATTGGGGCTGTTGCCGAATTCGGCCTGTATCATATCGCCGACGAACGCGCGCACTATCGCGCGCTGTGGTTGCTGCCGGCGCTGAAGGGCGAGGCTGATCCGCTGCGCTTCGAGAGGATTGAACAAGGTCGCGCGCTCGCTCGCAGTGGCGCATACTTTCACGTTTTTACGCTGATCGGGATGGTCGGTTACTACGCCGGCCAGGGCGTCGAGATCGTCGATCCCTTGGCCCTCTCGGATGCGTTTCTCGCCCGGATCGGCCTCCACACGCATCCCAGCGACTGGCGGCTGGCCCACGTCGAACGCCTCTTGCCGGACGGCTACCTGCTGACCCGGTTCAGCGGCGAGAATCACATCCGCGATCCACAGCTCGCAGCGCGCTACGAACAGCTTCAGCTATTGACGAGAGGCCCGCTGTTTGCCCCAGAGCGGTTGTCCGCCATCTTCGCCCTGAATGCGCAACCGCCGCTCTTTGCCAGGCTCAACGCCGATCAAGATGTACGCTATGACTATTACCTTTCCTTCTTTCACCCCCGAGGATTACGGCTGGACAACCGGGCTCTGGACGTGGTCTTCTCCGGACCGCGATCAGGTCATCGTTTATTCGTCCGCGCCGATGGCAGCTACCGCTTGGAGCTTAGGAGCGATCGCGGGCGCGATCTGAGGATGGAACGCCTCGCCGCAGATGACGGGGTGTTGCTGGTGGACCTTGAGGACGTGGATGCAGTGCGCGTGGTCCCGCTCGATGGCCAGCCCATCGTGGCTCGCTACGTCCTGGTATCACCTGCGGTGGATGAAGAGGGTCATCCTGTGCGCTCGTCTTCCGTGGCGCTGAATCTCTCTCGGCCGCAAATCTTTGCCTGGGCGATCACTGATCCGAACAAAGAGCCGCTCTGGGTAACGCAGCCCTCGCTGCCTCTTCTCCTTAACATCGCTGAACGGCGCCCCCACGTCTTGCAAGTGAGCGTCTTTCCGCTTTGCGCGTCGGGCAAAGACCAAGCGCTTCGGCTGAAGCTAAACGGCCGGCCCTTGGCCGCGCACACATGGGCGAATTGCGGGTCTGGATTTGGGCCGCGCTGGGAGACGACGATCGTGCTAAACCCAGAGCAGGTACATCGGGGCTGGAATTTGTTGGAAGTCGAGGCTGAATACGGCGTGGTCCTCTCGGACGTTGCGCCGGAGACCGGCGACGGGCGAGTGATGTACGTGGGTTTTAACCGTCTGTGGCTGGAGCCGGCTCGGTAATGGGATTATATGACTTGTGGTATTGACGTGTGAGCGTAAGTGCTGCTCGTCGTCTGCCAGCCTTGTGTGCTGCCTGGTGACTGCTCCGTTGTAGTCATTTATTTGTGCTA
>JAGHYX010000066.1 GCA_017743375.1 Chloroflexota bacterium | reverse complement strand
CCGCGAGGGCGGCTTGACCGTCGGCGCAGGCACCATCACCAAGGTGTTCGAGTAATCCGCGCAGAAGTCGGTCGAGAGTGACCTATGGCCAAGCAACGCCTTCGCATCCGGTTGAAAGCCTACGACCATCGCGCCCTTGACCGCTCAGCGCGCCAGATCGTTGAGACGGCTGAGCGCACCGGTGCAACCGTCGTCGGTCCCGTCCCGCTGCCGGTCAAGATCGAACGCTATACGGTGCGTCGTTCGCCCTTCATTGACAAAGACTCGCACGAGCATTTTGAGATCCGCACCCATAAGCGCCTGATAGATGTCATCGATCCTGATCCTAAGACGATTGAGATGCTGATGCGGCTCAACTTGCCGGCTGGCGTGGATATCGAGATTAAGTTGTGAACTGACTGATAACTATCACGCTCCTGCGCGAAGCAGCCCGTCAGGCTAGGGAGCCAATGATGAACCATGAGGAAGCTAATCGGACGCAAAGTAGGGATGACGCAGCTCTTCGACGAGAAGGGCAACGTTACCGGCGTGACGGTCATCGAAGCCGGCCCAAACTACGTGACGCAGGTGAAGACCGTTGAGCGAGATGGCTACAGCGCCGTGCAGCTCGGCTTCGGCGAAGTGAAGCCCAAAAAGCTCACCCGCGGCGAATTGGGCCACCTCGGCCTGCTCAAGCCGGATGACAAGCACCCGAACCGCCGCAAGCTAGAGGGCGTGCCGCCGTTGATGTATCTGGAGGAAGTCCGCATGGCCGAAGTGCCTTACCGCGAGGGCGACGTCATCAAGGCCGATCTCTTCGCGGTGGGCGACCGCGTGAGTGTGACCGGCACGATGAAGGGCCGAGGCTTTGCCGGCAACATCAAGCGACATGGCTTTCATCGCCAGAGAAAGACCCACGGCGCTTCAGATCGTGAGCGTGCGCCGGGTTCGATCGGCGCAGGGACGACCCCCGGCCATGTCCCGAAGGGCCGGCGCATGGCCGGACACTACGGCAACGTGCGCGCCACCGTTACTAACTTAAAGGTGGTGATGGTTGATCCAGAGCGCAACCTTATCGCTGTTGCCGGGTCGGTCCCCGGACCGAAAGGTGGCATCGTTGTCATCAAGGATTCGCATAAGAGTGGGAAGCGGTGAATGACTATGAAAGTCCCGATGAAGAACTTAAAGGGCGAAGTGGTGGGCGAGGTGGAGCTGCCTGATAGCATCTTCGCCGCGCGCATCAGCCATCCGCTGATGCATCAGGCGTTGCTTCGCCAGAACGCCAACGCACACCTGGGGACGCACAAGGTGAAGACGCGCGCCGAGGTGAACCGCACCACCAAGAAAGTGTATCGCCAAAAAGGGACAGGTAATGCGCGCCAAGGCAGCCGCAAAGCGCCACACTGGGTGGGCGGCGGCGTGGCGTTTGGCCCACAGCCGCGCAGCTACTACCAAGATATGCCGAAGAAGATGCGGCGGGCCGCGATCCGCAGCGCGCTCTCCCAGAAGGCCGCAGATCAACAGATCGTGGTGGTGGACAAGCTAGATTTTGCTTCGCCTAAGACGAAGGAGTTCGCAGCAGCCATGCAGGCCCTGGGAGTGACCAAAGGCCTGGTGCTGTTGCCCGGTCGGCGCGAAGCCGTCGAAAAGTCCGCCAGGAACTTGCCTTACGTGAAGACGCTGCACGCCAGCTATCTGAATATCCGCGACATCTTTAAGTATGACCAGTTGGTCATGCCGTTGGACGCGCTAGAGATCATCAAGGCCTGGCTGGGCTAGGAGGAAGTGCGATGCATCCATACGAGGTTCTCAAGCGACCGATTATCACAGAGAAGACGCAGTGGCAGGCAGGTTACGCGAAGCCGCAATATGTCTTCGAGGTGGACATGCGGGCGAACAAACACCAGATCAAAGAAGCGGTTGAGCTGGCGTTCAACGTGAAGGTGACACGGGTGAACGTCATCGTCATGCCGGCCAAGCGCCGCCGCAGCCCGCGCAGCCGGATCATCGGTCGCAAGGCCAAGAGCATCCAGCGCGCGCCGCAATGGAAGAAGGCGATTGTCCAGGTGAGCGAGAAGGATCGCATTCCGATCTTTGAGGGAGTTGCGTAATGGGAGTCAAGACCTTTAAGCCAGTCACGCCCAGCCGCCGCGGGATGACCGTGAGCGACTTCTCTGAGATCACCGCGCGAGAGCCAGAGAAGTCGCTGGTCGTCGGTTTGCGCAAGAGCGGAGGGCGCAATATGCGCGGCAAGGTGACTACGCGCCATCGCGGCGGCGGCGCCAAGCGCGCTTATCGAATCATCGATTTCAAGCGCGACAAGTTCGGTGTGCCGGCGCGCGTGGCCACAATTGAATACGATCCTAACCGCTCGGCGCGCATCGCCCTCTTGCACTATGCTGACGGGGAGAAGCGCTATATCCTCGCCCCCGTCGGCCTACAAGTGGGCGACGAGGTGATGAGCGGTCCGGATGCCGAGGTGCGTCCTGGCAACGCGCTCCCGCTCGCCAATATTCCCATCGGCACTACGGTGCACAACGTGGAACTCTATCCGGGGCGAGGTGGTCAGATGGTTCGCTCCGCCGGCGCGGGTGCTCAGTTGCTGGCCAAAGAAGGAAACTACGCGACGCTGCGCTTGCCAAGCGGCGAGATGCGCATGGTGTTGCAAGCCTGCATGGCGACCGTGGGTCAAGTGGGCAACGTAGATCACAGCAACATCAAGCTCGGCAAGGCCGGACGAAAGCGCTGGCTGGGCATCCGTCCGACGGTGCGTGGCTCGGCCATGTCCCCGCGTGACCATCCTCATGGTGGTGGCGAAGGGCGATCGCCGATCGGCAAAGACGCTCCACGCACGCCCTGGGGCAAGAAGGCCCTGGGCGTTAAGACGCGACGCAACAAACGCACCAACGCGTTGATCGTCCGTCGGCGCGAGAAGAAGAATAAGTGAGTGCTCATACGACAACTCTACAGTAGCTATGTCTAGATCACTGAAGAAAGGACCATATGTCCATCCGAAATTGCTAAAGCGGATTGAGGAGATGAACAAGCGCGGCGAGAAGCGGGTCATCAAGACCTGGTCGCGCGCGTCAACCATCTTCCCGCAGATGGTTGGCCACACGATCGCCGTGCACGACGGCCGCCGGCACATTCCCATTTACATCACCGAGAACATGGTGGGGCACAAGCTGGGTGAATTCGCCCCTACCCGCACCTTCCGTGGGCACATTGCCAAGGAAGAAGAGAAGAAGTGAGGGTTAAAAGATGGCGCAGTTGGCAGAGAACGAGGTGCGCGCAGTCGCGCGCTACGTGAGGATGTCTCCACAAAAGGTTCGCCTGGTCGCCAATCTGGTGCGCGGCAAGAACGCTAAAGAAGCGCTTGAGTTGCTGCGCTTCACGCCCAAAGCAGCCGCAGAGCCGGTGAGCAAGGTGATCGCGTCGGCGATTGCTAACGCGGTCGAGAACAAGCGACTTTCCGAATCCGATCTGGTGATCAGCCAAATCTATGTAGATGGCGGGCCAATCCGCCATTGGCGGCGCTTCGCTGCACGTGGCCGCGTTCGCCCTATCCAGCGCAAGAGCGCGCACATCACTGTTGTCCTCAGGGAAGCAGCCGAGTCTGGTAACGCATAAGGGTAGCACTGATGGGACGCAAGGTTCATCCATACGGCTTTCGGCTGGGCATTATCCGCGACTGGAAGAGCAAGTGGTATGCGCCGAAGCGCGAATACACGCGCCTGCTGCTGGAAGATCTTCAGCTGCGCACATATTTGCGGGAGAAGATGAACGCGGAGAACGCGGGCGTGGCTGACATCACCATTGAGCGCTTTCCGCCGAATCAGTTGCACGTTGTGGTGCATACGGCGCGGCCCGGCGTTGTAATCGGTCGCAAGGGCGCAGCAGTGAAGGAAATCCGCGAGACCATCGAGAAGATGACCGGCAAGCGGGTGAAGCTCGATATCGCCGAGATCGTCAAACCGGACTTGGTGGCCCAGTTGGTGGCGGAGAACATCGCCCAACAGATCGAGCGGCGCATTCCGCACAACCGGGCCATGAAGCGGGCAATTCAGAATGCCATGCAGCGCGGGGCGTTGGGCATCCGGATCGAATGTGCCGGTCGGCTCAACGGCAGCGAGATGAAGCGCACCGACAAGATGATGGAAGGCCGCATCCCGCGCAATACCCTGCGCGCCGATATTGACTTCGCCAAGGCCGAGGCCAGCACCACGTACGGAAAGATCGGGGTAAAAGTCTGGATCTACAAGGGCGACGTGCTGCGCGATATGCCTCAAGAGGAGGTCACGCGCCCTTCGCGCACCCAGCAACCTGGGCCGAGCGCGCGGCGCGAGCGGCGCGGTGGCCGTGGTGGGCGTCGCAGTGATGCCGAACGCGCAGCCTCTTCTGCCAACGGCGAAGCAGAGAGCTAGCCCGATGCTGTGAAGAAACACAACGAGGTAGAGCGCTATGTTAATGCCTAAGAGGGTGAAATATCGCAAGCAGATGCGCGGGCGGATGAAGGGAAAGGCCAGCCGGGGCGTGACCATTGATGCCGGCGAATTTGGTTTGCAAGCGCTGGAACCGGCGTGGGTTACCGCTCGGCAGATCGAGGCTGTGCGCCGCGTGCTCGTCCGCGAGATGAAGCGACGCGGCAAGATCTGGATTCGCATCTTCCCAGATAAGCCGGTGACGGCCAAGCCAGCAGAGACGCGCATGGGCAAGGGCAAAGGCGCAGTGGACCACT
Source organism: Chloroflexota bacterium (assembly GCA_017743375.1). Taxonomy (GTDB): domain Bacteria; phylum Chloroflexota; class Anaerolineae; order J036; family Brachytrichaceae; genus JAAFGM01. The sequence continues at coordinate 8,882 of JAGHYX010000066.1, read as the reverse complement.
GGGTCGCCGTGGTTAAACCCGGCCGCATCATGTTTGAGGTGGCCGGCGTGCCGGAGAACATCGCGCGCGCCGCGCTGGCCCAGGCGGCCTACAAGTTGCCCATGCGCACTCAGATCGTGGCTGAATCGCAAATGGAAGGATGAGGACTATGCGAGCGCGAGAACTGATTAACCTGCCTACAGCCGACTTGAAGGCGAAGCTGGACGATGCCTATCGCGAGCTGTTCAACCTTCGCTTTCAGAAAGCGCAGGGCAACCTGGCAGACGTCAATAGCATTAAGCGGGTGCGACACGACATCGCGCGCATCAAGACGGTGCTGCGCCAGCGCGAGTTGGCGGCCCAGATCGCCGCGCGGCGCGAGAGCGAGGTGAAGGAGTGATGGCAGAGGAACGACGCCGCCGGCTGATCGGCACTGTCGTAAGCGACAAGATGCAGAAGACCATCGTGGTGCGCGTGGAGCGCACGCTACGCCACCCGCTCTACAAGAAGGTGCTGACGCGCAGCAAGAAATACAAGGCCCACGACGAGAACGAATTGGCGCGCGAGGGCGACATCGTCCAGATCGTGGAACACCGTCCGATCAGCAAAACCAAGCGCTGGATGCTGGAGCAGATCATTCAGCGCAAGGAGGGCTGACCTATGATTCAGCAGGAGACGCGATTGCAAGTTGCAGACAACACCGGTGCAAAAGAGCTGTTGTGCATTCATATTCATGGTGGACACCGCCGGCGCTATGGGCGCGTGGGCGACATCATCACCGCAACAGTGAAATCGGCCAGCCCAACCGCCGACGTCAAGAAGAGCAGCGTCGTCAAGGCTGTGATCGTGCGGGTGGCCAAGGAATATCGCCGCCCGGACGGCTCCTACATCCGTTTCGACGACAATGCCGCAGTGATCCTGAGCGACGACGAGGTGAACCCGCGCGGCACGCGCATCTTCGGCCCCGTGGCCCGCGAACTGCGCGATAAGGGGTTCATGAAAATCATCTCGTTAGCGCCGGAGGTGCTGTAGCTCCGATCGCTGCTGGACTGTGCGGCGGCTCAGGAGGAGAGAGCGATGAAGATCAAAAAAGGTGACATGGTGCTTGTGATCGCCGGCGACTACAAAGGCAAGCGCGGCGAGGTCATACGCGCGCTGCCCAAGGAGCAGAAGGTCGTCGTCAAGGGCGTGAACATTGCCAAGAAGCACGCTAAGCCGCGCCGCGCCGGCCGCCGCGTGGCGCAGGCCGGCATCATCGAGGTGGAGATGCCGATCCACGTCTCCAACGTCAAGTTGATCGCGCCGAGCGGCAACCCCACGCGGGTGAACTACCGCATCGTGGATGGGGTCAAGAAGCGTTATTCGAACAAGCTAGACGAGGTGTTGGACTGAGATGGCTGACCTGGGCAAGCAATACCTCGAAGAGATCCGCCCTGCACTGATGAAGGAGTTTGGTTACAAGAACATCATGCAGGTGCCGAAGATCGAGAAGATCGTGATCAACGTCGGCGTGGGGCGCGAGTCGGCCGACAACCCGAAGGCCGTTGACGCTGCTGTCAACGACATCATGATGATCACGGGCCAAAAGCCCATCGTCACGCGCGCGCGCAAGTCAATTGCCGGCTTTAAGCTGCGCGAGGGCCGCCCGATCGGCGTCAAAGTCACGCTGCGCGGCAAGCGCATGTATGACTTTCTCTATCGCTTGATCCATTTGGCCCTGCCGCGCGTGCGCGACTTTCGCGGTGTATCGCCGGATGCTTTCGATGGTCGCGGCAACTACACCCTCGGCCTGCGCGAACAGATCATCTTTCCAGAGATCGATTACGACAAAATCGATAAGGTGCGCGGCCTGGAGGTAACTATCGTCACTACCGCACGAACCGATGAGGAAGGTCGGTCGCTGCTCCGCGCCTTCGGCATGCCGTTCAGCAAGCCAGGCGCGAAGCGGTGAATCTCGTCTTAAGGAGGGATGACTGATGGCAAAGATGCCGAGAGTTGCGATGATGTATCGGGAGAAACGCCGCAAATATAAGGTGCGTGTGCGCAACCGCTGCGCTGTGAGCGGCCGCGCGCGCGGCTATATGCGCAAGTTCGGCGTGTCACGCATCGTCTTTCGTGAGATGGCCTTGCGCGGCGAGATCCCCGGCGTGCGCAAAGCATCGTGGTAGCACAGAGGAGAAACTATGTCGAACGATACCCTGGGTGATATGCTCACGCGCATCCGCAACGCGGCCGCGGTCGGTCATAGCACCGTGGCCGTGCGGGCTTCGAACCTAAACGTGCGCGTGGCCGAGATACTGAAAGAAGAAGGCTACCTGGATTCCTTTGAAGTAGTGGAGGTGGGTAGCAAGCGCATGTTGAACTTGACCATCCGCTATAGCGGCGAGCGGCGCTTTCGCAAGCCGGTCATCAGCGGTCTTGAGCGGGTGAGCCGTCCCGGCAAGCGCATCTACGTGCGCAAGAGCGAGATTCCCCACGTGCTTAGCGGGATCGGTGTCGCCATCCTCTCAACGCCGAAGGGCGTGATCACCGGCAAGCAGGCGCGCCGGCTGGGCGTAGGCGGCGAAGTGTTGTGTTACGTCTATTGATTCAGCCATGTCTCGAATAGGAAAGAAACCCATCCCACTGCCTGCCGGCGTTGACGTTGTGATCAACAACAGCATGGTCATCGTCAAGGGACCGAAGGGCGAGCTAAAGCGCCCCATCCCGCCATATATTCACGTGGTGAAAGAAGGCGCTCAACTGCTCGTGCGATGCGAAAGCAGTGAGGACGACGCGCGCGCGATGCATGGTCTGATGCGCGCGTTGATCGCAAACATGGTCACCGGCGTCTCCAGCGGTTTCTCAAAGGTGTTGGAGATAGGCGCCGAGAGCGTCGGATACCGCGCCGAGATGAGCGGAAATAAGCTGATGCTCTACCTCGGCTACTCACATCCCATCGAATTTGCGCCGCCACCTGGGATCACGTTTGCTACCGACGCGAAGACCCGCACCATCACCGTCAGCGGCATTGACAAAGAGTTGGTCGGTGAGGTGGCTGCCCAGGTGCGCAGGCTGCGCCCACCGGAACCCTACAAGGGCAAGGGCATCCGTTACCAGGGAGAGGTCATCCGGCGCAAGGCCGGTAAAGCTGGCAAGACCGGCAAAGGGAAGTAATCTGTCGTCGGCAGGAGTCTGCGGGTTGGATCCCCATGAACGGGCTGCCGGTTTTGGAGTATGAGTGATGAAGCTAGATCGCAAAGAAGCAAGGGAGCGACGTAGACGGCGAGTGCGCGCCAAGATTTATGGCACGGCGGATCGCCCTCGGCTCAACGTCTTTCGCAGCCTCAACCACATCTACGCACAGTTGATTGACGACGAGGCCGGACATACGCTTGCGGCCGCTTCCACGCTGGAGAAAGCTGTGCGGGCCCAAACAGGCCTGAAGAAGACCGAGGCGGCCGCCTTGGTCGGCAAGCTCATCGCACAGCGCGCCCTTGAACGACAGATTAAGCGCGTCGTCTTCGACCGCGCGGGGTATCGCTATCACGGGCGCGTCAAGGCGGTGGCCGATGGTGCCCGAGAGGCTGGTCTGGAGTTTTAGCGAACCATGGCAAATCAGAATCAGCAGCGACGCGAACGCGAATCTAAGCGAGGCGCCTCGCCTCATCCGGAAGGGGAGGTCACGACGCTGGACACGCGCGTGATAGACGTTACGCGCGTGGCCAAAGTGATACAGGGCGGACGGCGCTTTGCCTTTCGTGCGTTGATCGTAGTCGGCGACCACAATGGGCGCGTTGGTGTGGGCGTAGGTAAGGCCCGCACCGTGCAGGATGCTATACGCAAAGCGACCGAGCGAGCGCGCGCCAGAATGCAGCGCATCGAGATCGTCGGCTCGACCATCCCGCATCAGGTCATCCAGAAATATGGCGCGGCCAAGGTGATGCTGAAGCCGGCGTCGCCGGGCACCGGCGTCATCGCCGGCGGCGGCGTGCGCGCCGTGTTAGAGGTGGCCGGCGTGAAAGATGTGCTCACGAAGTCGCTTGGCTCGCAGAGCAAGATCAACAACACCTACGCGACCTTTATGGGCTTGCTCTCGCTGAAGAACATTCGCGAAGAGGCGAAGCGCAGAGGAAAGAGCATCGCAGATGTTTCACCTTTCTGGAGTCGCAGCCATGACCATCCAGCATGATTCAAGTGAGGCGCATCCTAAGCGCATCACTGTAAAGTGGGTGAAGAGCGCGATTGGCTATAGCCAGCGTCAAAAGCGCACGTTGCGCGCGCTGGGCTTCAGCCGTCTGGGTCAAGAAGTTCAACACGATGACACGCCGCAGATTCGCGGCATGCTCAACGTCGTAAAGCATCTGGTGGAAGTCCGATGAAACTACACGAGATCAAGCCTGCTCCTGGCTCGCGCAAGCGTAAAAAGCGCAAGGGGATCGGCATCGCCGCCGGGCAGGGCAAAACGGCTGGACGCGGCCAAAAGGGCCAAGCTGCGCGCACCGGCGGCGTGAAAGGGCCCTACTTCGAGGGCGGCCAGTTCCCAATGGTGCGCAAATTGCCCTTTATGCGCGGCGTCGGGTTCAACAACCCTTATCGCATCGTCTATCGCCCGATCAACGTTGGCATCCTGGCGAAGAAGTTCGCGCCGGGCAGCGAGGTCAACCCGCAAACGCTGATAGAGGCCGGCCTGGCTCGGCGCAGCGACAAATATATCGCCATCCTCGGCGTCGGCGAGCTGAACGTGCCGCTGAAGGTCGTTGCCCATAAGTTCTCCGAGTCAGCGCGGCAAAAGATCGAGCAGGCCGGGGGCACAGTGGTCAAGTTGGAAGTCAAGCGCGGCGGCTATCGCACGCGCTGATTCAGGAAATTCTGATGCTACAGGTACTGCGCAACGCTATTGCACTGCCGGAGATCAGGAACAGGATCATCTTTACCTTATTCATCCTGGTGATTTATCGCTTGGTCTCGCACGTGCCGGTGCCCGGCGTGAATCCAGAGGTGCTGCAGCAGATTCGCACCGCTGTAGAGCAGGGGCAGGCCGGCGGGTTGGGCAGCATCGTCGGGCTGCTCAGCTTGCTGTCGGGTGGGGCAGTCTTCAATTTCTCAGTGTTGGCCATGGGGGTTTATCCCTACGTCACGGCTTCCCTCATCCTGCAGTTGCTGATTCCCGTGATCCCGCGCCTGGAGGAGCTGGCGAAGGAGGGCGACCAGGGTCGCCGGAAGATCAACCGCTTGACCTACTACCTGACGGTGCCGATGGCTGCTCTGAACGCGATTGGCCAGGTCAATATCTTCGAGAGCATTGGCGCACAGGTGACCGGTGGCGAGCGCGTGCTGCCGCAGTGGGGGCTGGACCGCCCGGAGTTCATCTTGCCGACCCTCGTCACCATCGTGACGATGACTGCGGGGACGATGTTCGCCGTCTGGCTGGGCGAGCTGATCACCGAACAGGGCATTGGTCAGGGCTTATCTTTGATCATCTTCGGGGGGATCGTGGCCCGCGTGCCGAGCAACGTGGCTCAGATCGCCGCCACCAACACAGCCATCGCCACCTTGCTGGCCTTCGTCGTGATCACGGTCATCATGGTGCTGGGCATCGTCTACATCCAGGAAGGCGAGCGACGCATCCCCGTGCAATATGGTCGGCGCGTGCGTGGCCGACGCGTCGTAGGCGGCGTGGGCACCCACATCCCGCTCAAGGTCAACACCGCCGGCATGATCCCGCTGATCTTCGCGCAGGCCATGCTGGTCTTCCCCGCCATCATCGCTGGCTTCTTCGTCAACAGCAGCGATGCAGGTGTGCAACGCTTCGCCCAGGATGTGGTCAGCCTGTTCAGCGCCGGCCAAACCAGCACAGACACGCTCTCCTGGACGCTGGTCTTCTACACGGTGATGTATTTCCTGCTGGTCATCGGCTTCACCTACTTCTACACAGATGTGATGATGCAGCAGCAGAACCTGGCGGAGAATCTTCAGAAGCAAGGTGGTTTTATCCCCGGCATTCGCCCCGGCAAGACAACCGATGTCTTCATCACCAAAGTGACCCGTCGGCTGACGCTGGTGGGGGCGCTCTTCTTGGGCTTCTTGGCCATCTTGCCGTATCTCCTGAACTTCCTCTCGCATGTGCCGGGGTTTATCTTCCTGCGGCCCGTGGGGAACAATAACCTGCTGCTATCTGGAGCAGGGTTGCTGATCGTGGTCGGCGTGGTGCTGGATACGATGCGCCAGCTCGAGGCACAGTTCCTGATGCGCAACTACGAAGGGTTTATCAAGTAGCGAAGCTGCTTGAGCTCCTCGGCTGTGCATAGCGATGAAGACGTTGGGCATTGTGCTGCTCGGCGCCCCTGGCGCCGGCAAAGGTACGCAGGCTGTATTGCTCTCCAAGGATCTGGGTATCCCGCACATCTCCAGCGGCGACCTCTTTCGTGAGCACGTTAAGAACCAGACAGAGCTGGGCAAGCTCGCGCAGCAGTATCTCGACCGCGGCGAGCTGGTCCCGGATGAGATCACCGTTGCCATGGTGCGAGAGCGGCTGAGCCGGCCAGATACGGCGCGAGGCTTCATCCTGGATGGCTTCCCGCGCACCATCGCGCAGGCCGAAGCCTTGGAGCAACTGCTCCGCGAACTGGGCAAGTGCATCACGCTCGTGCCGTATATCCGCGTCCGTGAACGCATGCTCATGGAGCGACTATCGCATCGCTGGACGTGTCGTGATTGTGGCGCGGTGTTCAGCTATGAATCCTTGCCGCCACGCGAGGGGTGCAAAAAGGACGTATGCACCGGCGAACTTTATAAGCGCTCCGACGATAACCCAGAAACACAGGCGCGCCGCATCCGCATCTATCAAGAGCAGACTGCGCCGTTGGTGGACTACTACAGGGAGAAGGGGCTGTTGCGCGAGGTCAACGGCGAGCACACCATCCCATACGTCAATCATTTGCTCCGCCAGTTGATCCAAACCAGCCATTGGTGCGATTAGGCGAGCACGGCGCGAATCAAATTTTCTATGGTAGTGCTGAAGACGGCGCAGGAGATCGCACTGATGAGACAGGCTGGCCGCGTAGTGGCAACCGTGTTGGCTGAGTTAAAAGCGCGCGTCGCCCCGGGCGTCAGCTTGATGGCGCTCGACCAATTGGCGGAGAAGATCATCCTGCAGCACGGCGCGTTGCCCTCCTTCAAGAACTATCAGCCAAAAGGCGCACCCTATCCATTCCCGGCTTCCATCTGCGCCTCGGTGAACGAGGAGGTGGTGCATGGCATCCCTGGCCCGCGCAAGCTCAAAGAAGGAGAGATCGTCAAACTTGACGTTGGGGCATGTTACAAGGGGTACCACGCCGACTCGGCTATCACTGTGGGCGTGGGAAACATCTCGCCGCGCGCGCAGCGGTTGATCGACGCCGCTCAGGAGTGCCTGACTGCGGCCATCGCGGCAGCGCGCAAAGGGAATCGCTTCGGCGACATTGGCGCAGCCATCCAGCGCGTGGCCGAATCCAAAGGCTATTCAGTGGTTCACCAATACACAAGTCACGGCGTTGGCCGGGAGCTCCACGAAGGCTTTGGCTTGCCCAATACGGGACAAGCCGAGCGCGGCATGTTGCTGCGCCCGGGTCTGACCATCGCGCTCGAGCCGATGATCAACGAGGGGCGAGCGGAGACAAAGGTAAAAAAAGACGGCTGGACAGTTGTCACAATTGATGGTAAACTATCAGCCCAATTTGAGCACACCGTCGCCATCACGGATGGCGAAGCAGAGATTCTGACCAGGCTCGACTAGGTTGTCTCGTCGAGCAGCTCCGGCTCGCGTGTCGCGCGCGGGTCGGATTTTGTGTGCATGCCGAACGGTTGATCGAAAAAACAAACGCGAGGTGAGCCATGAAAGTATCTGCATCTGTTAAGCGCCGCTGCCCGAAGTGCAAGATCATCAGGCGACGTGGGCGCGTCTATGTCACTTGCGAGAACCCGAAGCACAAACAAAGACAAGGCTAGGAGAGCAGCATGACCCGAATTGCCGGAGTGGACCTGCCGCGCAACAAACGCATTGATATCGGCTTAACATATATTTACGGCATCGGCCGGACGCTGGCCAAGCAGATCCTGGCGCGCACCAACATTGATCCAGCGACGCGCGTCAAGGACTTGACCGAGGCGCAGGCAGCTATCCTGCGCGAGATCATCGAGAAGGAGTATAAGGTCGAGGGCGACTTGCGCCGCGAAGTGCAGCTGAATATCAAGCGACTGATAGAGATCGGCTGTTACCGCGGGCTTCGCCACAAGCGCAACCTGCCGGTGCGCGGACAGCGCACGCGCACCAACGCACGCACGCGCAAGGGCGTGAGAAAGACGGTGGCCGGTCGCGGTCGCCGGCGCGGCGCGAAGAAGAAGTAATGACATCTCCTTGCTCATCCTTTGGTTTCTGAAGAGGTTTGACACGACATGGGCAAAGCAGGTACGACCCGCAGTGGACGCCGCCAGACAAATCCGCGCCGCGCCCGCAAGAACGTGGCCCAGGGCGTGGTGCATATCCACGCGATGTTCAACAACACGATCATCACGATCACCGACAAGGCCGGCAACACGATCTGTTGGAGCAGCGCCGGCGCTTCTGGCTTTCGGGGCAACCGCAAGAGCACGCCCTTCGCAGCGCGCATCGCCGCGCAGAATGCCTATCGCGCGGCGGTGGAGAACGGCATGCAAGAGGTGGACGTTTACGTGAAAGGTCCTGGGCCCGGACGTGAATCGGCCATCCGCGCATTGCAGGGGTCCGGGCTGCGCGTCAAGTCAATCGCCGACGTCACGCCCGTACCCCATAACGGCTGCCGACCAAAGAAGCGCCGCCGAATCTAGGTGAACTGGTCATCCGATGTTGCGCTGATTTGGAGGAAGACGGCCCGTCGTAAACAAATCAGCCGATATTTATTTAA
>JAGHYX010000266.1 GCA_017743375.1 Chloroflexota bacterium | reverse complement strand
GCGGAGAACGCGGAGAACGCGGAAAGATGATATAGAAAGCACAGCGTCCCTACCGGCGTCTTCTGCGGCCCAGAAGCGGGGCGTCCAGAAATCGCGTTGCCCCTATTGGTGAATGCACCCCACGCGCACAGGATTGGCATATACGAGATAAAATGTGCTCACCATTATGCAGACTAACGAAGACGCAGGTTTGACGCTGAAATCGTTGCGCGCCCTGTTGCGGGCCTGGCACCACCCAGCCAGCCTGGGCCGTCACCCACTGATCCGCAGCCGGCTGGTGCAAGCCCGCCGCGCGCAGAGTGGCGAAGATGAGGTGGCCGCCCTGCGCGCGGTGGTCCAGGACGCGATCGCGCGCCTGCGGCCGACCGCGCCCCCTCGCGATCCGGCCTGGCGCGGCTACCTGGCCCTCACCGCTCACTACTTGGAGGGCCGCCCCCTGGACGCGATCGCCGCGGAGATGGGGATCGCGACCGTGAGCTGCCGGCGGGCGCTGAAGGACGCGCTGGAGGCGCTGGCCGCTGACCTGCGCCGCGCAGAAGCCACCATCCTGCCGACGACGGGAGAGCCGCGCTGGCCGGTGAACACTGCGCCCAGCGTCGCCGGCCCGCTGGTTGGGCGCGCGGCGCTGCTGGCGCGCCTCGCGGAGGTGCTTCGCCTCGGCTACCGGCGGATAGCTGTGCATGGCTTGCCTGGCGTCGGCAAAACCCGCCTGCTGGCGCAGTTGGCCAACGCGCCCGACGTGCGCGCCCAGTTCCCCGATGGCGTGCTGTGGGCCGGCCTCGGCCCTCAGCCGGACAGCGCGGGAATCCTGGCCACCTGGGGGCTTGTGCTGGGGTTGAGCTGGCACGACCTGGAGCGGCTGGCGCAGCCGGCGGCGCGCGCGAGTGCGCTGCGCCAACTGGTCAACGGGCGGCGCGTGTTGTTCATCCTGGACGACGTCTGGTCGGCCGACGCGCTGACCCACCTGCTGATCGGCGGCCCGCACAGCGCGGTGGTGATCGCCACCCGCTGGCCAGACCTGGCCGCCGAGTTCGCCGAGGGGCTGGCGTGCGTGGGCGTGCCCGCCCTGAGCCAGGCCGACAGCATCAGCCTGCTGCACCAGCTCGTCCCACAGGTGGGCGACGCATATCCGGACGAGGTTGCGCAGCTCGCCACGGCCAGCGCCGGCCTGCCGCTGACGCTGACGCTGATCGGCCGCGCTCTGCGGCGCGCCGCCCACGCCGGCCAGGCCCGCCGCGTCCGCGACGCGCTCAGCCAACTGCGACGGGCAGATCAGCGCCTGGCGCTGACCCTCTCCGCCGCCGAGCTGCTACTACGCACGAGCGATCAACCGATGTCGCTGCGACAGGTCCTGGCGCTCAGCCTGGAGCGGCTGAGCATGGATCAGCAACGCGCGCTCGTTGGGCTATCGATCCTGCCGCCCGACCCCGCGCACTTCGACGAGCCAACAGCGCTGGCCGTGCTGGGCGCGGCGGCCCGCTGCCGGGGCCAGGCGCAGGTCGAGGCGCTCGACGCGCTGGTGGATGCCGGCCTGGTCGCGCACGACGACCGCGGCTACAGCATCCACGCCAGCATCGCCGAGCTGCTGCTGGACGCGGACGACGCGGGCGCGCAGGACGCCCGCGGGCGGGCGCGCGCGGCGCTGGTGGACCACGTGATGCAATGGGCGGCATCCGCCAATGAGCGCGACCAGTGGTCGCCAGCGCGCTGGCCTGTGGTGATCGCAGGTGCGCAGGCAGCCCTCGCGCTGGGTGCGCCGGCCACGATCGCAGCGTTGGTGGACGCCATCGGAGAGTGGCTGTTGCTGCGCGGCCACCTGACGCTGCTCGAGGCGTTGCTCGCCGCTGCCGAAGCCGACAGCGCTGCGCTCAGCTCATCGCAGCGGGCGGCCCTGGCCGTTCAGCGCGCCCAGCTCATGCTCCACCGCGGCGAGGTGCAGCAGGCGATCGACGTCCTGAGGCAGGCGATCGCCCAAGCCGGTTCTGACGCGCCGGAGGCGCTGGGCAAAGCGTATACGGGGCTGGCCCGCGCCCATCTCCACGCCGGCGAGATGGCCGCGGCGCTGGCGGCGGCCGAACGCGGCCTGGGCCTCGCCAGCCAGCCAAAAGACCACTTGACGCTGCTCGCCGCGCGCGCCGCCGCCCTGGGCAACCTGGGCCGCTATGAGGAGGCGGACGCCGCGCTGCGCACAGCGCTGGCCGAGGCCGAACACCTGGGGGACACAACGCAGCAGATCGCGCTGGGGATCAACCTGGGCGTGCTATGCCGGCAGCGCCGGCGGCATGCCGAGGCTGAGCGACACTTGACGGCGGCCCTCGACCTGGCGCGCGCGGTGGACTTCCATGACCAGATGGCCCAAGCCCTGATCTGCCTAGGGATCGTCGCCGTAGATCAGGGCAACTATGCGCGCGCCAGGGCCCTCTACGACCAGGCGATGGGCATTGCTCGTCAGTTGGTGAGCCTGCCGCGCATCGTCCTGTTGGAACACGCTCTAGGCGTGGTGGCCATGCGCCAGGGGCAGATGGAGACAGCCGGCGCGCACCTGGGTCGCGCGCTCGACCTGGCCGAGCAACATCAGCTCGTTTGGTTCACCGCCAGCGTGCGCATCGAGCTGGGGGAGTGGCACCTGGCGCGCGGTGAGTTGGATCAAGCTGCCAGCACCTTCACCCAGGCGCGCACAATCGCAGCAGGACATTACCCGGACTTGGAGGCGCTGGCCACTTATGGCCTGGCGCAGGTCGAGGCCGCGCGCGGGAACGTCGCGGCGGCCGAGGCGCTGGGGTCGGCCAGCCTGGCGGCGCTGCGCGCGCTCTCGCACTATCGCGCCGACGAGGTAGCCGACTGGCTGGCGCGGCTGCGGGCCAGGCCGGACGCCACGGCGCACGGCGAAGGTGCGCGCACGGCGTGAGGGCGAATGGCGCATCGCGTCGTCATCCCGAGCGAGGCAGGCTGCCGGCGAATCCGTGCGGTCCATCGCCGTCCGCGCCGAGCGCCGAACCATCATGGTGAGCGAGAGGTG
>JAGHYX010000265.1 GCA_017743375.1 Chloroflexota bacterium | reverse complement strand
TCATGTTCAAAAGCATCTCAGAAGTCAAGCAAGGGTTATTCCAGCAGCAGTACATCGCCTCGGACGAGATCGCCACGGTGGTCTTCCTGGCCGAGCAGATGGGCAAGCCGATCCTGGCCGAAGGCCCAGCCGGCGTGGGCAAGACCGAGTTAGCCAAAGCCTGGGCCGCTGCCACCAACCGCGAACTGATCCGCCTGCAGTGCTACGAAGGGTTGGACGAGTCCAAGGCCCTTTACGAGTGGGAATACTCCAAGCAGATGCTCTACACGCAACTGCTGCGCGACAAGCTCAACCAGGTGATGGGCGCAGCGTCATCGCTGGCCGAGGCCGCCGATGCGCTGGCCAAGGAAGAGAACGTCTTCTTCTCCAAGCGCTTTCTGCTCCCTCGCCCACTGCTGCGCGCCTTGATGAACGAGCGACCCGTCGTGCTGTTGATAGACGAGATCGACCGCGCCGACGCCGAGTTTGAAGCCTTCCTGCTGGAGATCCTCAGCGACTTTCAGGTGAGCGTGCCAGAACTGGGCACCATCAAAGCCGTCCAGCAACCGATGGTGGTGCTGACCAGCAACAACACCCGCGAGCTGAGCGAGGCGCTCAAGCGGCGCGCGCTCTACTTATTCGTGGATTACCCCACCTTCGAGTCGGAGCTGAAGATCGTGCAGATGCGCGTGCCCAACCTAGCGCCGCAGATCGCCCAACAATGCGTGGAGATCGTCCAGCGCCTGCGCACCCTGGACCTCAAGAAGTCGCCCAGCGTGGCCGAGACGGTGGACTGGGCCAAGGCGCTGGTCGCCATCAACGCCAAACACCTGGACGAGAAGACGCTCAACGACACGCTGACGGTGATCCTCAAGCACGAGAGCGACATCCAGCGCGCGCGGCGCGCGCTAAGCGGCGGCAAAGGTGGCCGCGATGTCGGCATTCGATAGTGTGATACTTATCTAGACCAAGATGGATCAGCGTATTGTCGAGTTCATCACCGCGCTCCGCTCCAGCGGCGTGCGCATCTCGCTGGCCGAGTCCGCCGACGCGCTGAAGGCCATCGCTACCGTCGGCGTGCTCGACCGCGAGACGTTCAAGCACGCGCTCAAGGCGACGTTGGTGAAAGAGCCGGCCGACGTGCCGGCCTTCGAGCAGTTCTTCCCCATCTACTTCGGGCACGAAGGCCCACCCCTACAACCGCCACAAGGTCTAAACGCCGAGCAACAGGCCCAGCTCCAGCAAGCGATCGAACAACTGCGCGAGCAGCTTCGCCAGTTGATGCAGATGCTGGCGCAGGGTCAACGCCCAAGCCGAGAGCAACTGGAACAGTATGCCCGTCAGGCCGGCATCAACCCCGGCATGCGCGGCAACCGTCAGCTCCAAAGCTGGATGACCGAGCGCATGCTGCGCCGCATGGGGCTGACGCCTGAGCAGGTGAAGGAGGCGCTCGAAGCCTTGCTCAAGCAACTCAAGCAACAGGGCATGAGCGCCGAAGGCCGGCAGGCCGTGCGCGAGACCGTTGAGGGCAACGCCGAAGCCCTGCGCGAACAGGTGGCCCGCTTCGTCGGCCAGAGCCTGCTCCAGCAGCCCAACGACCAGCCGCGCCGCCAGCGGATTGACGACCTGATGAACCGCCCGCTCGCTTCATTGAGCGATGCCGAGGCCGACGAGCTGCGCAACCACGTCCGCCGGCTGGTCGCCCGCCTGCGCTCGCGGGCAGCGCTGCGCATGCGGCGCGCCAAGCGCGGCCACTTCGATCCCAAAGCCACCATCCGCCACAACCAGCGCTACATGGGCGTGCCGATCGAGATCAAAAAGAAACGCCGCCACCTCAAGCCGAAAATCACGGTCATCGTGGACGTCTCCACCTCCATGCGGCCGGTGGCCGAGTTCATGTTGCGCATGGTCTATGAGATGCAGGACCAGATCAGCAAGGCGCGCTCGTTCGCCTTTATCAGCGACATGCACGAGATCAGCATGATCTTCGCCGAGCACCGCCCACGCGAAGCGGTCGAGATCGTGCTCGACGAGCTGCCGCCCGGCTATTACAACACCGACCTGGGCCACAGCCTACAGACCTTCTGCGAGCGCTTCAGCGACTCGGTGGACCAGCGCACCACGCTGATCTTCGTCGGGGATGCGCGCAACAACTACAACGACCCACGGGTTGACCTGGTGCAGAAGTTGCGCATGCGCGCGCGGCGCGTGATCTGGTTCAACCCAGAGCCGCCCCACCAGTGGGGCTATGGTGACAGCGACATGCTGGCCTACGCGCCGTTCTGCCACGCCATTCACCAGGTGGCGACGCTCAAGCAACTGGCCGACGCCATTGATCACCTATTTCAGGCCGCTTGAAAACCGCCTTGGTCATGACGACCAACTCCTCACCGCCCATCTCCAAGCTGTTGCGCCCCAGCGTGCGCGTGGGATTAATCGCTGGCCCGACGCTGGCCCTGGCCGCTGCTGCGCAGCAACTCCCCAGCACGCCGGAGATGCGCCTGCTGGGGTTCTTCATCGTGATGGCCGGCTTCGGCATCACCGGCTACTTCGCAGCGCGCGAGAGCGGCGTGGCGCAGCGCAGCGCCGGCTACGGCATCGGCGCGCTCAGCGGCCTGATCGCCGGCCTGTTCGTCTCCGGCGCGTTCATCGCGGCCTCGGTCGCGCTCTCCTTCGACCCGCAAAACGTAGCCCAGCTACAAGCTGAAATCGAGCGCCAACTCAGGCCGGCCCAGCTCGAACAGATCCGCGCAGCTGAGCTGAGCTTGGAAGCGCTCACCCAGCTCTCCCTGGGGTTAAGCATCGCCCTCTGTGGGCTGGGCTTTCCGGTGGCTGGCTTATTGCTCGGCGCGCTGGGCGGCGCCAGCGGCGCTGCCCGCAACCAACAAGCCAAGCAACGACTCGGCAATCGAAGATGAAGCGGACGAAGAGCGAAAAGGAGATCGCGGCCAGCAAAGCGGCCCGCCGGCGCGGCCTGTTCACCGCCGCCATCGCTGTGTTGGTCGGCGGGCTGATGCTGGCGCTCTCCAGCGAGTTTCTGACGCTGCA
>JAGHYX010000264.1 GCA_017743375.1 Chloroflexota bacterium | reverse complement strand
CCGCTGGTGTCCAGCTTCCCGATCGCGCTCTCCACGCTGAACGGCCACCACTCGCCACCGTCCGCCTGCGTCGTGTCGCCCTCGGCGTCCACCGCCGTCACCTGCCACCAGTAGCTCCCCACCGGCAGCGTGGCCGTCAGCGGCGCGGCTGCCGCCGCGACCTGGTTCACGGCGTCGCACAAGCCCCACGCCGTCCCGACGCAGACGCGGTAACCGACCGCGCCGCTCGACGTGCCCCACGCCAGGCCGACCGGGTTGGCGACTGTCGTCCCGCTGATCGGGCTGGTCTTGCCGAAGTCCCCCGGTCCCACGTCGGGGTCATTCGCCACGCTGAACGCCCACCACTGCCCCGCATCCGCTCGCTCGCCGTGCACGGCGCGTTGGTGGTCTTGATGCAATAGCCGTAGGTCACCGTCCCCTGCCCGGTCGTGCCGTTCCAGCTCAGCGTCAGGTTGACCGGGTGGCCGGCGCAGAAGCCGCCACGGCCTCGATGAGCCTCGACACAATCATTCGCGGCCTGACCACCGCGCTCAGCGCGTTGCGCGCAGGACAGATTCAACAGAAGCCTGACCGATGATCTCGAACGCTGACCTTTCAGAAGAGCGCAACGAATACAACGCGGCCCTGAGCGCGTTCTACGAGCCGCGCTTCACCGGCGTGGCGGGCGATGTGGCCTTCTACGTGGCGCAGGCGCAGGCGGCCGGCTCGCCGGCGCTGGAACTGGGCTGCACGGCGACTTCCACACGGCGGGCCGTATCGCGGCGCAGAGCAGATGTGGACAGCACAGCCGGATTGACGCAGGCCGCGCCCGAGAACCTCTCGACAAACACCTGATCCAGGCTTGCGTCTACGCGCCCGGCGAGCAGGTCAGGACTGGGCTGACGCTCAGCCCCGACCGGCTGCCGCCTGCGCTTCGGCCTCCGCCTGCTTGAACCACACGCGCCGGATCCACAGCGCCACGTAGACCAGCACGATTAACACCGGCACCTCGATCAGCGGGCCGATCACCGTCGCCAGCGCCTCCTGCGAGGCGATCCCGAAGGTGGCCACCGCCACGGCAATGGCCAGGTCGAAATTGTTGCTGGCGGCGGTGAAAGACTGGGTAGCCGCCAGATGATAGGGAAACTTGCGCCACAGTGAGATGGCGAACGAAACAAAGAACATCAGCGCAAAGTAGACCGCCAGCGGAATCGCCACACGCAGCACATCCAGCGGGGCGGCCAGGATACGATCGCCCTGCATCGAGAACATCACCACAATGGTGAACAGCAGGCCGACCAGCGCCGTTGGGCCGAGGCGCGGCATGAAGCGCGTCTCATACCACTTCCTGCCCCTATTGCGGATCAGCGCAAAGCGGGTGATGACGCCGGCGGCCAGCGGTATGCCCAGGAAAATCAACACGCTCTGCGCAATATCCCACATGCTGATGTCGAGCGCCGTGCCCGGCGCGCCAAACCAGCCCGGCACGACCACCAGGAACAGATAGGCCAGCGGGCTATACATGATGATCTGGAACACGCTGTTCAGCGCCACCAGCACGGCGCAATACTCGCTGTCGCCGCCGGCCAGCATGTTCCAGATCAGCACCATGGCAATGCAGCGCGCCAGCCCGACGATGATGAGGCCGGTGCGAAAGGCCGGCTGGTCGGCCAGGAAAATCCATGCCAGCGCAAACATGATTACCGGCCCGATCAGCCAGTTCAGCACCAAAGACACGCCGAACTGCTCCCACGCTTTGCCAACCTTGCCCAACTCCTCATACTTGACCTTGGCCAGCACCGGGTACATCATCCATAGCAAACCGATCGCAATAGGCAGCGACACCGAGCCGATCGACAGCGCGCTAAACGCTTCCTTGATGTCCGGCCATACCGCGCCCAGCACCAGGCCGAGCGCCATAGCCGCAAAGATCCACAGGGAAAGAAAACGATCCAGCAATGACAGTTGCTGCGCCACGCCGCGCGAAGCAGTTTTGGAAGGGATTGTGGTTGTTGCCATAGTTTGAATCTACTTAACGCTGTTCAGCCGGCACAAAGTCGGCAAGCCCCTGGTGTTGAATAAAGTCGCAGAATCGCTCGATCAAGCCGTCGCGCACCGATCGGAACGCGGCCAGTTTCGCCTCTTCGCCCTCGACAGCGGCCGGATCAGGGAAACTCCAATGGATGCGTTGCGCCCGGCCTGGAAAAGCCGGGCAGGTCTCGGCGGCGCTGTCGCACACCGTGATCACGAAGTCGAAGGGCTGATGAATGAACTCCATCAGCGACTTTGAGCGATGGCCGCTGATATCCACACCGATCTCGGCCATGGCGCGAATAGCCATCGGGTTCACGACGCTCGGTTTGCTGCCGGCGCTGAACACCTCGACACGCTTGCCGGCCAGATGACGCAGCACGCCCTCAGCCATTTGCGAGCGCGCCGAGTTGCCGGTGCAGATGAACAACACGCGCAACCTGTCCTCACTCATACTGACACACTCCTTTCTGATCAGCTTATCAACAGATGTTGATATATCCGGGGAAAATAAAGACGGCTGTCCGCGTCAACGGGCGCGGGACTCGTCACTCACACATTCGGGGTTGAAGAGACGGCACAACGCCGGATAAACTTCGCCCAGGGTCGCCTTGTCAATGGAGTAGTACACCCACTGGCCTGCGCGCCGGGCGCGGATGAAGCCGGCCTCGCGCAGCACGCCCAGGTGATGCGACACCAGGTTCTGCGGCAGGCCGATCGCGCTTTCAATGTCGCACACGCACAGTTCGCCCTGCGTCAGGAGCGAGAAAATGCGCAGCCGGTTCGGCTCACCCATCACCTTCAGCAAGGGGCGAACTGCCTCGGCGTCCTGCGCCGCCTGGCGCGGCGCGCGCCTGGCCGTAGAACACGCTTTGCCCATATCAACAAGCGTTGATATTAGCAAATGCCCGCTGAACTGTCAATGGGTCAGCGCAGGACCCCCAGGGCTAACACATCACATAAAACGAAGGTGCACTGTCTCGGGCGCGAACGCACAGGGCACTTATCACGCGCTCGACTACAATCCGCCTCGA
>JAGHYX010000065.1 GCA_017743375.1 Chloroflexota bacterium | reverse complement strand
TTATAATGGCTAAAATGAGTGCTGAACTTGAGGCGCGCGTCGAGACACTAGAGTCGCTGATGGCAGACACGCTGCGCATCGTAAGGGCCACCAGCCTGGAGGTGGACCGCCTATCAAAGGAGATGCGCGCCTTTAAGGACGAAATCAGAGCCGATACGCGCGCCTTCAAGGACGCAGTCAACGCCGATACGCACGCCTTGAAGGAAGAAATGCGCGCCCTCAAGATCGAGATGAACAAGCGCTGGGGCGACTTGTCCGCCAGCCTCGGCCTGCTCGTCGAGAACATCGTCGCCCCCAGCATCCCGCGGGTCTTGAGCAAAGTCTTTGCCTGCCCCGAGGAAGCTGTCGAGTCTCTGGGCTTGCGACTCCGGCGCAAGCATGCTTCCCTGCCCAGCCGCAACCGCGAGTTTGACGCTGTGGCCGCTGGCTGCGGCTACGTCCTCATCGCCGAGTGCAAGGTTCGGCTCAACTCCCGCGATGTCGCCGCGTTCGCTAAACAGCTCCCAGAAGCCAAGGAATACTTCCCTGAGTTCGTGGCCAAAGGCTACCGCTTTGCCGGCGCAGTTGCCAGCTTGAATGTATCCCCCAACGTAGTCGCCTTTGCCGAGAAGCTCGGCCTGATTGTGCTGGGCAGCGCCGATGACTTGATGGAAGTGCTGAACTCGCCTGGTTTTACCCCCAAGACATACTGAACGCACGTGTGGCCAGTGGATGATCCCGCTCAATCAGCCTGTTATGCCGAGCACAATCAGCTGGCTAAGCGGGTGCGTTGGTGAGTGGCTTCTAGCAGCCCTAAAAGGAGCTACTTGGAGGCGACTGGACGGCGTGAGAAGCGCAGGGTCAAAGCGTGAATCGCTTGGTGCGCTTCTCATGCGTAATGCGCTGCCGTGCCTTGGCGGTTCAGATCGCCTAGCCAGTCGAATCATTGGATGTGTTTACCGAAGGGGCAACTACTGGCAGGCTGCCGACGAGCAAAAGTTTACTCCATAGAGAACGGGCGGCAGCATCTGCCGTTGCCCACTCAGGGTGCTGCCCCTAGCTGTGAACACACCTGTCCAGCAGGTCGCCGAAGGCGACGTGGCGCAGGCCAAACGGCGTGTTCACCACCAATGTGCCGTCTTCTTC
The DNA here is from genome assembly GCA_017743375.1 of Chloroflexota bacterium. Classification (GTDB taxonomy): domain Bacteria; phylum Chloroflexota; class Anaerolineae; order J036; family Brachytrichaceae; genus JAAFGM01. The sequence continues at coordinate 12,586 of JAGHYX010000065.1, read as the reverse complement.
GACGCGCTCGGCCACGCCGACGACCTCTTCATCGCCGACGCGCAGGCGCACCGGCCGGCCCAGCGTCTCCAACCTGGCGACATACGCAGGCAACGGCGAGGCCGGCAACTGCGCATAGCGCTCGGCCAAGGCGGCCAACAGCAGGTCAAGCGCATTGCTCAGGTCCATCGTCCGCGCCATCGCCTGGCGCACGCTCGTCGCCTGAGCGCGAACCGCCTCTGGCGCGTCCCCAAAGTCAGTGTTGACGTTGAAGCCAATGCCGAGCACGGCGTAATCCAAGCGGTCGGCGGTGAGCGCTGCTTCGACCAGGATGCCGGCCACCTTTTTGCCGTCCAGCAGCACGTCGTTGGCCCACTTTAAGCCTGCGCGGCTTGACGGGACGCCCAGCGCATCCAGCACGTCCAGCACGGCGAGCGCGCCGATCATGGTCAGCCAGCTCAGCCGGCGTGCGGTTAGGGAGGGACGCAAGAGCAAAGACAGATAGATCGCCTGGCCCGGCGGGGAATACCAGGCGCGACCAGCGCGCCCCCGCCCCGCCGTTTGCGCGTCGGCCACCACCACCACGCCCTCCGGCGCGCCCTGCTCGGCCAGTTGGCGGCAGATGTCCATCGTGGACGGGACCGAGGTGAAGCGGCGAACGTCGTAGTGAATCATGTGACAACAATAGCGACGGGCGAGCACATCCTGCTCAAGGGGTGGCAGCCGGCAGCGGCAGGACGGTCATGGCCGCTGCCGCGGACAGCACGCCTAGGCCCAGAAGCGCCTCGATGGCTAGGCTGATGCGGAAGCGCCGCGCTGCGTCTTCCGCTTGTGCGGCGCGGGCGCGCCAGAGGCGCAACCGCGGCCCGATCACAAACTGATGGAAAGCACCAAGCATGATCAGGACGACGAACCCACCGCTCTTGGCCAGCAGTGCTTGGCCGTAAGCCGTGCCTGTCAAATCTTCGTAGCCGCTCAGAAAGTTGGCGCTCTGCATCAGGCCGGTCAAGCCGACCATCGCTACTGCGGCGACGGCCAGCGGCGAGAAGCGTTCGACGGCTGCGCCCAGCGCGCCGATCAGCCGATGGCGCAGCGCCAGCGGGACGAGCACCAACGCCAGGTAAGCCACGCCGCCCAGCCAGAACGCCGCGGCCGTCAGGTGCAACCAGTCCGCCGCCACCGGCAGCGCCCATTCGGGCAGCTCGGCGCTGCGGCTGCCCAGGCTGCGCGTCAGCATGAGCAGCGCAGCGCCGCTCAAGGCCAGCGCAGGCTTGACCGCTACGGCGAAGGCAGTCACCCCGGCCAAAGCGAGCCGAGCGACGAACAAGCCAACCGCGCGGGCCACGAGCCCACCGCCCGACCATTGGGCGACCGCTTCTAGCCCAGAGGCCAGCACGAACAGCCCCAGGGCGACGCGCGTGAGGGCCAGGTGGACCTGCGCTGCCTGCACCCGCAACGCCGCCGCGTTCCGCCCGCGCATCGCCAGCGCGTCGAAGCCCAGCGCGCCCGTCAGGAGCGTCAACGCGACCAAGCCAAACACACGAATTGCCCATTCTGCGCCATTCATTTGCTCGCCACCAATCCAAACGCTTCGGGCTTGGGCGTGACCTGCTGAAAGCCGACGCGCCGCAGGCGCTCGGCGACGCCGCGCCAGAGCCGGCTGCCCGACGGGCTGCGCAGGTCGCCGAGGTAGTGAAAGAGCCGGCCACCCGGCTTTAACACACGATAGAGCTCGGCGTAGAAATCTGCCGAATACAGCTCGCCTGCCAGTGCAAAGGCCGGCGGATCGTGGATAACCCGCGAGAAGGACGCCGTCTCCAGGTGTGGCACCTCTTGACACGCATCGCCGAACACGCGCGTGATCCTTGGGTGCGTCAGCAACGCTTGTGACCACGGGTTGCGTTGGACGATCGCCTCGGTTGCCGGATCAAGCTCGATGGTGATCACGGCCTTGGCGACCTCAGCCGCGGCGATGGCGGTGTAGCCCAAGCCGGTGCAAATGTCCAGCACCCGCCCGCCGCGCGGCGCAGCCGCTCTGAGCTTGGCTAGGGTGTCTTGGTGGGGGTCGGTATCCTTGATGCGATGCATGGGCAAGCCAGAGACGAGCATGGTGGGCGCGTTCGCGGTGGGGTAGAGGCTGTAGTGACGGCCGGTAGCCTCGGAGTACGTTTGCACCTTCTCGATCCCGCCGTTGTCGCTGACCACGAAGCAGGCGTTGGGCGATTCAGCGATCGCTTCCACCGCCGACCAGGGCAGCCGCCGGCCATCCGGCAAGCCCACCCCTGCCTCGTCTAACCGAACGACGCTCGTGGAGAGATTGAGGTCCAGCGAGACGTGTGCGCTGGTTTGCCCATCCCGCCGAGCCAGCAAGAGGGAAGCAGCTTGGTAGTGCGAGAGCACCACGAGCATGGCAACTTGTTATACATGGGGAATCCGAGGGTGAATTCATGATTTGGGGTGCGTGGCCTCGTGTGCTCGGCGTGACCGGCATTGATCGCACAAGGGTCACCGACAACCCCGTCGCCCTGGGCGAAGCGAAGGGTCTAGGGTCACACCGGGTTGAGCCGCTGCAAGGTCCACTGGACGTGACACGTGGTCGGGCGTGACTGGCTTTGCGAGGCTTCGGTTGAGCAGGGGTCTAGATTGCTTCGCTCCGCCGACACGACGGTTGGGTAGGCGTGAGGTGACTCCGCAGCACTCAGCGTGACAGGCTGGCATGGCGATGAATGCATCCGGCGCGGCGGGATGAGCGGTGGCTTAACCGGTGGCGCATAATCGGCGCCATCGCCAAGTTCACCGATGTGTTCACCAGGTCGTGGGTGGTCGTCGGGCTGCTCATCGCAAGCTGCGCGGGCAGCCCCTTGCCCCCTGCGTCCCAACCGGCGCCGCACGCCCAGCCCACGCCTACGCCGGACTACCCGTTGGCCCTTGCCGCCGACGTGCTGCGCGCGTTCACCGAAGCGCTGAATCGCCAGGACTTCTCGGCGGCCTTCGCATTGCTGGCCGATGCACCGCGCGCCACATTGCGAGATTCGACTGCCCTGGCCCGCAGCTATCAAGCTGTGCTCGTGGCGGCTGCGGCCCAGAGCTTTTACATTGAACCGCGCGGCGGCCTGTTGGTGCAAGATGGTCGCGCCACTGCCGCGCTGGCAACGCTGTGGGAGAGCAACGTGGTCGGCCCCTTCACCGTGACCAGCACGCTGGCGCTGACGTTCACCCAGGCCGGCTGGCGCGTGGACTGGACGCCCGACGCGATCATCCCCGGCCTGGCCGAAGGCGTCCTGCGCCTGGACCGCGAGGTGCCGATTCGCGGCGCGATCTACGCGGCTGATGGGACACCGCTGGCCGTCCAGCAACCTTTCACCGTCCTCGGCGTGCAGCGCGGTGCAATTGCCGATGCCGAAGAAGAAGCGCGCCTGCTTGCGCTGCTCAGCGCTGTGACCGGCCTGGCGCCGGAGGCGATCAAGGCCAAGTACGCCGATCAGCCGGCCGACTGGTTCTCACCCATCGCCGAGGTGGACGGCGAAACCCTTGACGCCCATTACGCGGAGCTAGAGCGCTTCCCCGCCGTGGGCGTGCGCCTCTCCTACCGGCGGGCCTATCCCCAACCTGACCTGGCGCCGCACGTGGTCGGCTTCGTTGGGCCAATCCCGGCCGAGTCGCTGGAGGCCTACCGCGCGCTCGGCTATCAGGGCGATGAGCAGATCGGGTTGGCCGGCGTCGAGGCCACAGCCGATGGCGTGCTGGCCGGCCTGCCCGGTGGCCAGCTCAAGCTGTTCGCCAACGGCAGCGTGACCCTTTTGGCTGCGCGCCCGCCCGAACCGGCCCAGGATGTGACGTTGACGATCAGCCCGCCCCTCCAATTGACGGCCCAGCGCTTGCTCGGCGCGCAGGCCGGCGCGGTGGTGGTGCTGCGCGCTGGCGACAACGCAGTGCTGGCGATGGCCAGTTGGCCCAGCTTCTCGCTGGATAAGCGACCCCGCGCGTCGGGGTCGCTGCTCAACCGCGCCACCCAGGGCCAATATCCTGCTGGATCGACCTTTAAGATGGTCACCATGGCAGCCGCCATCGGTGAGGGCTTGGCGCAGCCGGCGGAAGTCTTTCGCGATCCTGGCTACTGGGATGGCCTTGGGCGGGCCTTTCGCAAGACGTGTTGGCTGCGCGGCGGCCATGGGCGCATCACGCTGCAGGACGGCCTGACCGCCTCGTGCAACGTGGTCTTCTACGCGCTGGGCTTGCGCTTGCACCAGCATCGTCCGGACGCGCTCAGCGAATACGCCCGCCGCTTTGGGTTCGGCCGGCTCACCGGCATCGAGCTGCCGGAGGCTGCCGGCCTAGTTCCCGACCCGGATTGGAAGCGCCACGCGCTCGGCGCAGCGTGGACGGCTGGGGATACGGTCAACCTCGCCATCGGCCAGGGCACGCTGCTGGTCACCCCGCTCCAGGTGGCGCAGATGACCGCTGCGCTGGCCAACGGCGGTATGTTACGCCGACCGTACATCATCGCTGCGCCGCGCCTTGCTGTCCCCCAGCAAGCCGAGTCGCCGGAGAGGATCGAACTATCAGCGCTGTCGGCCATTCAACAAGCGATGATCGGCGTCACCCGCAACCCACGCCTGGGCACGGCGACGTATCGCTTTAGTGACTTTGACTATTGCTTCCAAGACGAACGCATCCTCCCCTGCCGTGATCTGTCAGCCCGCGCGCGGGCGAGGGCGCGACGCCTGATCGTCGCTGGCAAGAGCGGCACGGCCCAAGCGGGCGGGGACGCCAAGCCCTTTGCGTGGTTCACCGCCTATGCGCCGGCCGATGCGCCGGAGATCGTCGTCACCGTCGTCCTGGAGAACGCAGGGGAGGGGTCGGCCCTGGCCGCGCCGTTGGCCCGGCAGCTCATCGAGCGCTACTACGGCCTGCCCCTCTCATCTGCTCCGCGCGAGCGCCGGGTAGGCGATTGAAAAGGCATTTCTAACACGGCCGGTCATAATTCTCACGCGGCATGGAGCGAAACGGGCTGGTGATCAAAGCGCAAAGCGGTTTCTTTACCGTGTATTGCGAGGATGGCAGCCGGTTTGTGTGCGCCGCCGCGGGTCGGCTGACCAAAGGCAAGCACGAGGAAGATGCCTTGGCGGTCGGCGATCGCGTGACCATTGAGCCGGTCCAGAGCGGCGGGTTGGTGACTGGCCGCATCATCGCTGTAGCGCCTCGCCAGCGCACGCTCTCGCGCGTGGACCCTGTGTATCACGCGCGCGGCAAGCCCGGCCAGATGGTGCGCCAGGTGCTCGTGGCCAACCCCGATCTGGCGGTCTTCGTCTTCGCCTGCGCGGAGCCGGAGTTTCACCCGCGCATGCTGGATCGCTATCTGGTGGGGGCAGAAGCGCAGAAGCTGCCGGCGCTGATCGTGGCCAGCAAGACCGACCTGGTGGGCTGTGAGGCGGCGCGCCAGATGTTCGCGATCTATGAGCAACTGGGCTACGAGGTGATCTACACCTCGGTCCTCCCCGATCATCCGGCCTTCGCCGGCGTGCAAATGCTTTACGACCGGCTGCGCGGCAAGCTCAGTGTGCTCACCGGCAAGAGCGGCGTGGGCAAGAGCAGCCTGCTGAACGCGCTCAAGCCGGGGCTGGATAAAGAAGTTGGCCGCATCAGCGAGGCCTGCAAGAAGGGCAAACACACCACCGTGGTGCCGGAGCTGATCCAGCTCGACGCGCAGAGCTGGATCGCCGACACGCCGGGCATCCGCGGCTACGCCGTGTGGGACGTGCAACCCGAAGAGCTGGATGCCTATTACCGTGAGATCGCCCCGCTGGTCAGCCAATGCGAATTCTCCGATTGCACGCATATTCACGAGCCAGGTTGTGCGGTGATCCGCGCGCTACACGAGGGGCGAATTAGCCGGGCCCGCTATGAGTCGTATGTCCGCTTGCGCGAGGAGTTAAGCCAGCAGCGCCGCTGGTAGGGCGCTGTTTGGACGGGGTGTTCGGCTTATTCCCACTCAATGGTTGCCGGCGGCTTGGTGGTGATGTCGTAGGTCACGCGGTTGACGCCGGCCACCTCGTTAACGATCCGGCTGCTGACCCGCGCCAGCAGGTCAAAGGGCAGGCGCGCCCAATCGGCGGTCATGAAGTCGTCGGTGGTCACAGCGCGGATGGCGACGACCTCCTGGTAGGTGCGCCCATCGCCCATCACCCCCACCGAACGCACCGGCAACAGCACGGCAAAGGCCTGCGCGGTTGCCCGCAGCAGGCCGGCCTTGCTGAGTTCCTCTTGGAGGATCGCGTCCGCCGCGCGCAACCGCTCCAGGCGCTCCCACGTCACCTCGCCGATAACGCGCACGGCCAGACCCGGGCCGGGGAAGGGATGGCGCCACACAATTGCGTCCGGCAATCCAAGCGCGCTGCCGATCGCGCGCACCTCATCTTTGAAGAGATAGCGCAGCGGCTCCAGCAGCTCAAAGGACATGTCGGCCGGCAGGCCGCCGACGTTGTGATGCGTCTTGATCTTGGCTGCCGTCCGGCGCTCCGGCCCGCGGCTCTCGATCACGTCCGGATACAGCGTGCCCTGGCAGAGCAGAGGGGAGGCGTCATCCACGGTTGACCAGGTGCGGCGCACCACCGACTCGAAGGTGCGGATGAACTTCTCGCCGATCCGCCGGCGCTTCTCCTCCGGGTCGGTCACCCCGCGCAGGGCCTCCAGGAAATCCTCACTGGCATCCACGGCGATCAGCCGTGCGCCCAGCGAATGCCTGAACGTTTCCACCACCTGCTCTGGCTCGCCTTTGCGCAATAGGCCGGTGTTCACGAAGACGCAGGTGAGCTGTTCGCCGACGGCGCGCTGGACCAGCGCCGCCGCCACGGCCGAGTCCACGCCGCCGCTCAACCCGCAGATCACCTGTCGCGTCCCGGCTTGGGCGCGGATGCGCTGGATGCTCTCCTCAATGATATTGGCAGTAGTCCAAGATGGCCGGCAACCACAGATGGCGCGCGCGAAGTGGGCGAGGACCGCGCTGCCGTGTTCGGTATGGCTGACCTCCGGATGGAACTGTAACGCATACAGCCGGCGGGCGGGATCGGCCATCGCAGCGATCGGCGAATTTGCCGTCTGCGCGATCGCTCGAAACCCAGCCGGCAGCGCCACGATGCGGTCGCCATGGCTCATCCAGACCGTGATCGGGCCTTGCGCCTGATAGAGGGGTGCGGGCCACAGATCGCTCTCGGCGATGTGCAACTGAGCGTGCCCGTATTCGCGCTGGGCCGATGGCATCACTTGCCCGCCGAGGGCGTGGGCCAGCAGTTGCATCCCGTAGCAGATGCCCAACACCGGCAATCCGCTGCTCAAGATGTAGTCCGGCAGGGTGGGCGCATGAGCGTCGTAAACGCTATTTGGCCCCCCGGAGAGGATGAAGCCGCGCGGCTGAATCGCCATCACCTGGGCGCGCGGCGCATCCCAGGGGAAGAGTTCGCAATACACGTTGGCCTCGCGCACGCGCCGGACGATCAACTGTGAATACTGTGACCCGAAGTCCAGCACCGCGATGGCATCGCCCATTAAGGCGATTGTAGCAAGCGGGCGGGCTTTGAACGGTGCATTCACAGTTGGGTGCAAGGTCGATCTCACGCGGAGGCGCGGAGAACGCGAAGAACTTGGTCGCCGCCCTAGAAGGCGCGCTGTGTTACCCCTATTGGTGAATACACCCCTTGGAACGGACGTGTTCATGGCCAGGGTCAGAACCCAAGATGGGCAGTGGCGGTACCGTCGCTCACCCTCTCGGTTGAACGCCCCCGGAGATAGCGCGTTCAAAGCCAGGGGAACACTTCGGCGGCCACGGGGAGCGCCATCAGCCGGCCGGGGTTGCTGTCCCAGGCGCACGGATGCGCCTTAAGCGCTGCGCTGGCTACAATCAACGCTGTCATGCCTGACCCAACGGCGGCGCTGCCTGCGCTCAAGCAGCGGGTGCAAGCGCATCGCGAAGACATCGTGCGCTTGATGCGTGCGATCTGCGCCATCCCCAGCACCGACTCACAAATTCAAGCCGTCGGCCAGCGAGTAGGAGAAGAGATGGCGCGCCTGGGCTTTGATGAAGTGCGTTTTGACCAGATGGGCAACATCCTGGGCCGGATCGGCCCGCCACCTGAGCAAAGCAGGCGCGTCATCGTGTTCGATTCTCACCTTGATACAGTGGACATCGGCGATCCCGCCCAGTGGGGATGGGATCCGTTTGAGGGCAAGGTCGAAGACGGCGTGCTCTACGCGCGGGGCGCCTGTGACGAGAAGGGCAGCACGCCCGGCATGGTATATGGCATGGCCCTGGCACGCGACCTGGGTCTGCTGGAGGGCTGGACGGCCTATTACTTCGGCAACATGGAAGAGGCCTGTGACGGCATCGCCCCGCGCGCCTTCGTCGAGCATGACCCCAAAGTGCGCCCAGATGTGGTGGTGATCGGCGAGCCGACCCGCATGCAGGTCTATCGCGGCCACAAAGGGCGAGTAGAGTTGGCTGTGACCGCCAAGGGGCGCAGTGCGCACGCCGCCAGCAATTGGCTGGGCGATAACGCGATCTACAAGCTGTTGCCGATCATCGCCGGCATCCGCGACCTGGATTCGCGACTACGGACGCACGACTTCCTCGGCAAGGGCACCATCACCGTCAGCGATATGCGCGTCAGCACGCCCAGCCTCAACGCCGTGCCGGATGAAGCGACGATCTACATAGACCGACGGTTGACCTTTGGCGAGACGGTAGAAAGCGCCCTGGCAGAGGTGCAAGCGATCATTGAGGATCACGCCGATGCTGATCGGGATGATTTCATGCTGCGCGTGCTCACTTACGACGCGCCCAGCTACACCGGTTTCCGGTTGATTCAGGATAAGTACTTCCCGCCCTGGGCCTTGCCCGAAGACCATCCGCTCGTCCAGGCCGCGCTGCGCACGACTGAGTTGGCCTTTGGCCGGCGCACGGCGACCGGTAGGTGGGACTTCAGCACCAATGGTACCTATTGGGTCGGTCACGCTGGCATCCCAGCGATCGGCTTTGGTCCCGGTGATGAGGTTCACGCGCACACGGCACAGGAACAGGTGCGGCTGGACGACGTGGTGGCGGCAACATACTTCTACGCGCTGCTGCCGGCGCTGATTCAGTAGATGAAAGGGATCAGCTTGCGGGTTCGTTGGCTATAGGCAGCGTAATCCGCGTAGCGCGCGCGCAACCAGCGCTCCTCGTGGCTCGCCTTGGCGTTGAAGAAAAGCAAGGTCACCAAAGCGGCCGCCAGTCCCGGCAGGCTGTTCAGAAAGAGGCCGAGCGCCAGCATCCCCAATGTGGCCCCGCCATAAATGGGATGGCGCACGAACGCATAGACGCCGGTGCGCACCAGATAGCCATCCTCAACCGGCTTAGGCAAAGGAGTCAGGTTGCGTCCCAGTGCTCTGATCCCGCCCACGAACAGCCCAGCGCTGCCTGCCGCCAGCACTAGGCTGGCGGCTCGCGCGCCCCAGGCGAGGGTTGGCGGCCAGGGCGCGCCGCGCGGCAGCGCGAATGTCAGGATCAATAGCAAGGGGATCAACGTAAACTGGGCGATAACCCAGCCCTCTCCGCGCGCGCCGAATCGCATCGCTCACATCACCTTCTCAACGCGCAGCCAACCATCACCGAGCGCTGCGTTAGCCTGGGCAATGGCTTCTGGCGCGCCCATGATGACCACCCGTCCTCGCGCACGCACGTCATCCAGGACCTCGGCGAAGCGCACGAAGTCCTGCGGCGTCGTGCCAAGCACCTCGTCGCGCAATTTCTGGCGCGCTTCATCCGTATCGCCGGTCAGGTAGCGCACCATCGAGACAAACCCTTTGGCGTCGGGCAGCATGTAGTCATCCATGTCGCCGATCACCCCGATGATCGTGCGGGTCACCTCTTCTTGGCTAGGGGGATTCTGGCGCAGGAAGTTGGCGGCATCGTCGTAAACGCGCAGCGTTTCGAGCACGTTGGGGTCGCGGTATGAGACAAAGGTGAACGCGCCAGTGCGGATGTCGAAGCCACAAAAGCTGCCATAGGCGCCGCCTTGCATGCGCACGCGCTCCCATAGATAGCCGGTGCGCAGATAGTTCTGAACGGGCAGCCATGTCCCGCTGAGCTGGTGGCCAAGGGCATATACGTCCGCGCCCTTGCCGACGTAATTCACCTGCGCCGGGACAGTTAGCCCCTCATGGCCATTCGTCGCGCTGGCTGGCCAGTCGGCCGGCGCAGCAGCGCGATCAGGCAGCTCGCAGACGAACGCCTCTAGCCTTGGCTGGAGCTGCGCCCAGCGCGCTGCGTCCACCGTGACGTTGACGACCAGCCCGCGCCGGCTGACCAAGCGGTCGCGGATGGCGATCAAGCGTTCTAGCACGCTTGGCCAGTCGTGCTCCACGCGCTCGGCCAGCGCGCGCAGGAAGTAAAGCTGGCTGATGCCGCCCATCTGTTCAGCGGCCCAGTCAGATGGGCTGAAGGCTGCGCGCAGGCGTGTGCTGACGAAGGCGTGTCCGCTGGGCACCAGGCCGCTCTCGAGGCTGGCCTTGTTCTCGAGGACGATCTGCTTAAAGCGCTCGCGGTTGTCCAGTCGCGCGTTGAGCAGCACATCGCGCAAGATGTTCAGCAGGTCATCGAACTGCGCAACAGTGCTCTTGGCGCGCAGGACGAAGCGCCGCACCAGTGTGCGCTGCTCACGGGCTAACGTGCTCAATGGGCTGGCCGAGATGCCGCCGGTCTTGCGCCCGATGCGCTGGAGCAGCTTGACGAAGTCTTCCTTCTCCGTGCCCATCTGCAACAGCGCGCGCCCCATGAGCGCGATGTAGGGCACATCTTCAGGGGGGATCGCGTGCATGTCGAACGCCAGGTCGAGGTACACCACGCCGCTGGTGAACAGGTCGTGGTAGAGCAGGGTCGCATCGCCGCCGGCGATTGATTGAACTTCGATTGGGATCAGCTTATTCTGCTTGTCCAGGTCTTCGAGTTTGAGCGTTGGGATGGTCGCCAGCGCCTCCGGCGGGTCTGGGGTGAGCTGCATCGCTTCGAGCGTCTTTGTCTCCTCCACGATCCGCAGCAGGTCGTCTTGGCTCATCTGGGCGCGGGCTTGCTCCAAGCGCGCGCGCTCTTTGGTCTCTTGTGCCTCACGCAGGTGCGGATCAGGTTTGAGGATGACCGTGGTGCGGTGGGGGTTATCGAGCAGGTAGCGTTGGATGAGGTGGCTAAAAAGCGGCTCGCCGTTGGCCAGGCGGGCCTTGATGTTTGCTAACGGTTGCTCGAAGCTCAGCGCGGCGATGGGATCGCCGCCGTAAATCCACGTGCGCAGCGCCTCGGTCATGAAGACGATGCCGCGCGGGAAGCTGCCGAAGTTGTTCTCGCGTAGTTGAAACTCGATCGTGTTGAGCGAAGCCTCGATTTGATCGGGGTCGAAGCCGTGCTCGGCGAGATCGCGCAGCGTGCTGAACACAAGGTCTTCCAGTTTGTCGGCGTCCTCAGGATTCATCCCCTTGAGGCCGACCGAGAAGATGGACTGGCGAAGCTCATCATCGAGTCCGCTGCTGGTCAGTTTCTCGCCCAGGCCGCTGTCAATGAGTGCTTTGCGCAGCGGCGAGGCCGGCGTGCCCACCAACATGTGCGAGAGGATGTGCAACGCCAAATTCAGCTCTGGGTCATCCTCGTCGGTGAGCAGCCAGTTGATGGAGACCATGCCGCGCGGTTTATCTTCTTCGCCGGCGTCGTAATATTCAATAATCCGTCGTGGAGCATCCCAGCGAGGCTGGAGCGGGATTTCTACGCGAATCTCCCGTTGATCAAAAGCGCTTAACCAGCTATCCAGATAGCGCAATCTTTCCTCTGGATCGTCGTTCCCATAGAACACGATTCGCGCGTTGGACGGATGGTAGTAAGTCTCGTGAAACTGTTTAAACTGCTCGTAAGTCAAATTGGGGATCACTTCTGGGTCGCCGCCTGAGTCGAACCTATAGATAGTATCTGGGAAGAGCGTCTGCTGGATAGTGCGCCCCAGGACCTGATCGGGCGATGAATACGCCCCCTTCATTTCGTTGTAGACCACGCCCTTGTAATGCAGCGGTTGGTCAGGCGCTCCCAGCTCGTAGTGCCATCCTTCCTGCATCAGCGTCCAGCGCGTGATGCGCGGATAAAACACCGCGTCCAAGTACACGTCAATCAGGTTGTAAAGGTCCTTCACGTTCTGGCTGGCGACCGGATAAATGGTCCGATCGGGATATGTCATTGCGTTCAGGAAGGTGTTCAACGATCCCTTCGCTAACTCGATGAATGGCTCTTTGACTGGATACTTGCGCGACCCACACAGCACGCTATGCTCCAAGATGTGTGGCAGGCCAGTGGAGTCGCTAGGCGGCGTGACGAAGGCAATGCCGAAGACCTTGTTCTCGTCGTCGTTAATCAGCGAAAGCAATTGCGCGCCCGTCTTCACATGGCGGTAGAGGATGGCCTTGCTATTGATCTCGGGGATGAGCACTTCGCGGAGTTGCTCAAAACCGTGGGTGACCTTCATAAGAGGAGAGGATACCATCAACCTCTTGAGAACAGCACCGCCTCTTGTTGTTTCTTCCTTCGCGCTTATCTTGCCCC
>JAGHYX010000262.1 GCA_017743375.1 Chloroflexota bacterium | reverse complement strand
CGCCAGGCGGGTTGAGGTGCGCGTCGGCGAGGTCGCGCCCGGCGAGCTGCCGGCGACGACCAGCTTGCAATGCGACGATCTTCCTTGAGCGCCGCGAGACCTAGCGCGGTTGTTGTTAGCCGACGAGGTCGGCCTGGGCAAGACGCTCTCGCTGGCGACGACCCGACCCTCATCCTCTGCCCGGCCACGCTCACCTTGCAGTGGCAGGCCGAGCTGCTCGACAAGCTCGGCATCCCCAGCGCGGTTTGGTCCTCGGCGAAGAAGCGGTGGATTGACCATCGCGGGCGCGACATCTGCACGCGCGGGCCGGAGGACATCGCCAACTGTCCGATGCAGATCGCCATCGCCTCGACCGGTTTGATCTTTCACAATTCGGAGGAACGCAGGCGCTTGCTCGGGCGCAGGTACGGCATGGGATCCTGGACGAAGCGCGCCGCGCGCGCCGGCGGGGCGGGCTTGGCCAACGCGGGGCGAACAACCTGCTGGATTTGATGCTGAAGGTCGGCGAGCGGACGCGCCACCTCCTGCTCGGCGTCGCCACGCCGATCCAGACCGAGGTCTACGAGCTCTTGCGCGTCCTCAAGAGTTTGTGCTCGGGCGCGAGCCGCTCAGCTACTGGGCGGACGTCGAGCGCGCCCTGCCGGCTGTCAAAGGCGAGGCCTGGAAATGGGTGCGCACTCCGCTCCCTCCAGCGCGAGAGCATCTTCTTTTTCGGACACTGCGGTTGCAGCTCGGCATCCCCGATGACCGCTTCTTCACCGACTGCGGCTTTGGATTGCTCGGTTATCTCTATCGGCAGGCGCTGAGTAGAGTGACCATACTGGGCTTTCTGCGCGCACACCACCCGATTGTGCGGCATACGGCGCTGCGCCGTCGCCGCACGCTCGAATACGCTGGCTTGATCCAGCGCGTGGCGGTGAACGTGCATTCGGACGCCGATGCGCCGCCGGGGAGCTATCGCGGCGTGAATTTCCAAGGCTTGGGGCTGCTTGCCAATCGACGTCGCCTATCGGGCGATGGTGCACCAGAGGGTAGGCCGTATTTTTCATTTGATGGATTGAGGCCAGCTACACAGGATGAATATGCAAAGCTATTTGCAACGTTTGAGGGGAAATATGGCATAACCAATGTCTGGGAGCATCCGCCTCTACACAACGGAGAAAGGGTAAAGTTGCCTGGTTCTACTAAGTATGCTCATCTGAATCAAAAGCCTCTCAGTCTTATTGGCTTGATTATCCAAGTTTCATCTAAACCAGGCGATGTTATATGGGAGCCGTTTGGTGGATTGTGTACCGCTGGTATTGTTGCCCACCTGACCGGCCGCATTGCTTTCTGTGCCGAGGTTGACCAATCTATTTTTCAGATGGCTGTAGCTAGATTAAAAGAATATGATACTAAGTTCAGGCAACAACCCGCATTGCTAGATACCTATTTGCTAGGAGATGACCGTGATCTGCAGGCGACGTCCACGCGCTTGGTTGCAACTGGCTGCGAATCAGACCTCTCTGCTTTTCTCCTCCAGTATCCCGTACCGCAATAGGAAGATTAGGCCATATCGCTTCGCCGAGAAACCTTGATCCGTGCCCCGCTTGTCCAACACGGTCACCTCTAATTCTGGAAGGTCAGGAGGGGCGGGAGGATGTTGACTTCCTAATAGCGGTGATAGATTGCTTAAGCAGCGCTGGAGTTCTTGTCTGTGAGGGCGCGAATAGCCTTGGCCAAGCCATTTTGGATGCGCAGCCGGTTATCCGGCTGGAAGGAAGTAATGGCTGCGGCTTGGAACTTAGCCGGCACGTGGACTTGAATGTAACGTAAGGGGTTCGCCGACGCTTCGTAAGCCTCCTCGAGGAACTGATACAGCTGAGGACGCGTGATAGGTTGAGTGATCAGGCGGCTAGTCAGATAGTGATAGACGTAACCCAGAACCAGCGCGACCGCCCAGTTAGGGATATCTGGATGATGCTTGGCTAGATGGCCAACGAAGCTGCTGGCAAGGCGCGCCTCGAAGATCTTTCTCCGCTGAAGTCAATCCCCACCTCTATCGTAGCCTTCCAGACGTTGAACTGTTGCCGCAGGGTGGCGCTGCGTTTCTCCTCAAGCCGTGAACCTTGCCCACCGATTGACTTGGGAAGCGCTCGCGCAGCGCCTGGGCGAGTTTCAGCGCGCCAGCACAGCAGAATCTAGGATGGTGCCCACCCAAGCTTTGGGACAGCGCTGTAGGAAGCCTTGCACCACCAGCAGGTACTTTGTCAGCGCTTCCACTCCTCCCCACTTTCTCAGGTATGCCGGCAGGATGGTCAAGGTCAGGGAGTGGGCGATCAGTCGAGCGTGAGCGCTTGTTGAAGTCTCGGCATCGGTCGCGCCGGCGGGTCATCCCAGCCGATCTTTAATCAACCGTCAACCTGATAAACCACAGACAAGACAAGCCAACCCGCTCGGCCAGCGCAGCACTGCCGCAGAACCTGGCCGAGCGCTTGCCCACCCAACTGCGCGCACGCAGGCCGGCCAGCGTGCGCCGCAGCGCCGCCATGCTCTCGCGCGCTTGCTGCTTCATCGCCTCGATCTGGATACTCAGCGCCACCAGGGTGCAGCCCAGTTGATCGTGCATATCGCGGGCAACCTGCTCGCGCGTACTGCGCCTGTTCCAATTGGGCAATTAGCCGGCTGCGCTCAGCGCTGGTGCGCGCGGCGTGATAGATGAACAGGTGGGTCACCGCGATGCCGGCCACTGTGACAGCGGCAGGGATGAGCGCGCTCGTAGGAATTACGCCCCAGCCGGCGCTGTGGGCGAGCAAGGCGACCACCACGGTTGCCGTCAGCGGCGTCAACAACCCGATCTCATGCCCCAGGAACATCAGGACGCAGTTGGCGACCTGCGGAAAGAGCTGGACGTACACCCCTGGGCCAACGCCGAAGTAGATGGCGTGCTGCCAGAGCGGCAGCTGCCAGTCTTTAACGAAGACGTAGAGGCAAAGATACGTGCCGGCCTGGATGACCCAGTGCGAGCAGCGTTTGCCACGGCGGGCCGTCGCGGCCCAGCCAAACGACCCTCGCGC
>JAGHYX010000260.1 GCA_017743375.1 Chloroflexota bacterium | reverse complement strand
CCGTCTCGTGGGCTCGGAGATGTGTATAAGAGACAGGTCCCCCAGCCCCGCCTGGGCCGCCCAGCCCGTCCAGGCGGCCAGGATCAGCCACAGCCCTATCATCCGCGCTCCTCCCGCCGCCTCATCTGCGCGCTGGACGGATGGTAAAAGGCGCGCACCAGCTCCAGCAGCGCCGCGCCGCTCACCCGCTGCGCCCCCAGCCGCATCCGCGCCAGCACGCGCGCGATCTGGCTACAGCGCTTGTCCAGCTCCTCGCGCGCGCGCGCGATCTCCCCCTCGCTCAGCGGCCCGCCCGCCAACCCATTCCCCAGCGGGCGGGGGTAATACGACGTCACGACGTGGAACGTCCGGATCGGCGCCTGCATCTGCTGCGTGGCCACCTGCAGGAACGCGGCGCGCTCGTGGATCAGCGATTGGTAATGCTGCACCAGCTCCTGGCTGCCGAGCACGGCTGCGCGCAGTTCGCCGGCGAGCTGACTGCGCACCGCCCCGTCTGCCGCCCGCCAGCGCGCCGGCATCTCCGGGTCGCTCAGAGCCAGCGCGGCGTCGCGCGCCTCGCCCGGCACGCCCCACAGCTCATCGGCGCGGAAGCCGAACCAGCGCGCAAACTCCTCCTCCCCGCCCTCGCCCTTCCCCGTCTCCCACTCCTCCAGCAGCGCGTCCAGGCGCAACAGCATGGTGTTCAGGCGCGCCTCGTACGTCGCCCAGCGCTCGGCCTGCGCCGCCAGCGCCTGGAAGTACGGCGTCAGGTCCTGCGGGCGCGTGCCGATCAGGAACTGGAAGTCGAAGCGCACCTGCTTGAGCAGGTCGTAGCGGTAGATCGCCAGGCGCGACTCCAGCTCCTCCGGCGACAGCAGCGCGTCGTCCACGCTCTCGACCTCCAGCGCCGCCACCACCGCCGTGTTGCGCAGGATCAGCACGTCGTCCAGGGCGGCGGCCACCAATACCTGGTCTTGCGTGCGGGGCGCCTTCTGCACCACCCGCCGCTCCTGCTGTTTTTCCTGCGGCTTGACAAACGGCAGCTTCACCACGTCCCCTCCACTGCTCCCGCGACCTCGCGCACGCCCGGCAGCTCGCCGCCTGAGACCAGATACAGCAGCAGGCTGCTGACGACCATCAGGGCGACGAACAGCAGCATGACGGCCAGCACGTTGGGCGCGGCCCATTCGCCGTAGGCGACGTCGCGGGCGGGCCGGTATGCCCTCTCCACGACTTCCTGCTTTTCTTCCTTAATCGGCTGCGTTTCGATCTCGACCTCGGCGGCGCGCGCCGTCTGGTGCAGGTAGACCTTGGGGCGCAACATGCCGCGGATGACGATCACGGCGTATTGCTCGACCTTGTAGCCCTTGATCGGCACGGTGGCGATGGCGATCAGGGCGGCGGCGATCACGACGGCCATCACCAGCCGCGACACGAAAGCCAGGGAGTCGACGAGGAAGATCAGCCAGATCGCCTGCCCGACGGCGACGGCGAGCAGGATGGCCTCGCGCACGCCGACCCCGCGCATGAATTGGTAGCCCAGGTCGAGCCGGGCGGGGAAGGAAATCCTCCTCATGGTGTGTGCCTCCGGTGGAAGGCGTAGCGCAGCCACAGCGGGGGCTGTGGTGCGCCGGCGCGCTCGACCTCGGCGATGGCCCGGGTGGGCGATCCCGCGTCGATCATGCGCTGGGCGAGCTCACCCGCCCAGCGCTCCCCGCGCGCACTTCTCGCGGCGGCGACCAGCGCGCTGCACGCCAACGCTGCCTCCTCGTGCTGCGGGTCGATCAGCCAGGCCAGGCGCACCCCCACCCGGCAATCGTCGAGCAGGGGGTGCGGGCTGCCGCGCCGCGCCCACCACGGCAGCTCCGGGAAGCGGCGCGCGCCTGCAAGCCCGCGCTGGTCGTCCGCCCACTCCTCGATCAGCGCGCCGGTCAGCACGCCGACGTTGGCGCAGCCGTAGCGCTCGGCGATCGCTTGCGCGCTCATGCCGATCAACTTGACCGCGGCGTCGATCACCCGCACCGCGTAGCGCATGGCATCGGCGGTCGCAGCGTAGCCGTGCAGCCGCTCGCACAACTGCATCGCCTGCATCGCCTCTGACGCCTCGCGCTCCTCCAGCGCCGCGCGCCCCAGCAGCGCGGCGTAGCTCGCCATCTGCGCGAACGGCTCACGGGCGTCGTCAGCCACCGCCTCGAGGACAGGCTGGTGGTTGAAGACCGGCGCCCAGACCGGGGAGAGGTGCTCGGGTAGCTTGACGCGCCTCATCGCCTCCTCGCTTCGCCCTTGGCCTCGCCCGGTCGCCAGAATCGCACCACCTTGTCGGCCATTGACGCTTCGACCTCGTTGACCGACTGCTTGGCGCTGATCACCCTGGCGTCCACCTCGCGCATCATCGTGCGCTCATCCCAGCGCTCCTGTGCGGCGCGCGCGACGAAGTCGGCGACGTATTGCTCGCCGAAGGCGCGCCGCAGCGACCCCATGGTCTTGGCCCACAGCGGCGCGCGCGTGCTGCTGCTCCCTGCCACGCGGCTGACGAACGTGCCCACGGCGTAGTCGTATGGCGCGTCCTTTCCCCACAGCGGGCTGGTCTTGTCGGGAGGCGCTTGCATCCAGGCGTCCATCGTCGGGCCGACCACCTCCTGCGGCGTGGCGCCCTGCGGGTTGTAGGCGGAGAGCGCGACGGCCATCTCGGCGTAGCTGCTGAAGCCGAGCTTGGCCGCCGCTTCCTCGCGCCGCACCTCGACGCTCTGCCCGCGTCCGCCGAACTGCTCGACGAGCGCGTCGATTACCGGGGCGGTTTGGCGGACGTTCTGGGCGAGTTGCTCGCCGCTGATGCGCGCGCCGCCGCCGACCTCGACGCCGCTGCGCACGGCGTTAGTGATGAAATTCCTGCCCGCGGCGTCCTTGATCCCCAACCGCCCGGCGATCTCCGTCGTTAGGTTCTCGATCCGCTGCTCTTCTGCAGTTGCTGCCGGCGACGATGGCTGTGCCCACGCCGTCGCTGCGCCCAGCATGGTGCTGACCGGGCTCTGCCACCCGGCTCGTGCGCTCGAGTACGCTGCAGCGACGGCGCCGACTAACCCGGCGGC
>JAGHYX010000259.1 GCA_017743375.1 Chloroflexota bacterium | reverse complement strand
CTTGCCGCCGGAGCCGCTCACCGGCACGTTCGTGCCCGGCAGCCGGCCAGCGCGCGTCCCGCGTGGCTGGTGGTCGCAGCGCTGATTGCGGCTGCCTTGCTGCCGCTCGTCGCTGCCGACCCATACCTGCTGCAGATCCTCACCAGCGCCTGGCTGTTCAGCATGCTGGCGCTGAGCATCACCCTGGTCACCGGCGTTGCCGGCCAGATGTCGCTGGGTCAGGCCGGCTTCCTGGCCATCGGCGGGTATGCCTCGGCATTGCTGACCATGCGGTTGGGCTTGCCGGTGGAGCTATCGTTGCTGTTGGGTGCAGCTCTGGCTGCGGCGCTTGGCACGTTGCTGACGTGGCCGGTATTCCGTCTGCGCAGCCAGTATGTCGCCCTGGCCACGCTTGGCATCGGCGAGGTAATCAACCAGATCATCTTGAACTGGGAAGGCCTGACCAACGGCCCGCTGGGGCTGAGCAACATCCCGCCGTTGGCGTTCTTCGGCCTGCCGATTACACAGAATGTGCCGATCTACTGGGCGGCGTTGGCCGTGCTGGTGGTCGCTGCGCTCTTCCAGTGGCGGCTGATGCAGTCGCACCTGGGCCGCACATGGCGCGCCCTGCGCGAGGATGATGTGGCGGCGCGCGCGTTTTGGGATCGTCCTGAACCGCTATAAGGCGCTGGCGTTCATCGCCGGTGGGCTGGTCGCCGGCCTCAGCGGCGCCTTCACTGCGCACATGTATTCCTACATCAACAACGAGACATTCGCTGCCACCACATCTATCCTGGGCCTAACCATGGTTATCCTGGGCGGGATGGGCAACCTGGCTGGCGCAGTGGTCGGCGCCGTTGCGCTCACTATCCTGCCGGAGGTCTTCCGTCCGCTGGCCGATGCGCGCTATCTCATCTATGGCATTGTGCTGCTCCTGCTGGTGCGCTTTCGGCCACAGGGGCTGCTGGGGACGGTGTAAGGCATGTCGGCTGCAGCGATGAGCGATCGGGCAATTCTGGAGGTGCGCGGACTGCGCCGAGAGTTCGGCGGCGTAGTCGCAGTGGACGGCGTGGACCTGGTCGTTCGCGAAGGAGAGACCGTCAGCGTGATCGGGCCGAACGGCGCCGGCAAGACCACCTTGTTCAACCTGATCAGCGGGCTGGATCAACCCGACGCCGGCCAAATCTGCCTGGATGGCCGATCCATCGCTGGCCTGCCGCCCGAGGTGTTGGCTGCGCGCGGCCTGGCGCGCACCTTTCAGCATGGGCGTGTGTTCGGCAACCTGAGCGTGCTGGACAATGTATTGATCGGCGCGCACACTCGGCAGCATGCTCATCGTTTGCGCGCGCCAGTGGTGGGCATGGCCGCCGAGCTATTGCTGGCGCTGATCCAACCCCCGGCATGGCGCGCAGAGCAGCGCCGGCTGCGCCAAGAAGCGCTTGAGGTGTTGGCTTTGTTCGGCGATCGCTTGCTGCCGCGCGCCGACCAGCCAGCCTACACCCTGTCGTATGCCAACCGCCGCCGCACCGAGATCGCTCGCGCGCTGGCTTTGCGGCCGCGCATCCTGTTGCTCGACGAACCCACCGCCGGCATGAACCCCACCGAGACGCCGAGTTGCTGGAGTTCATCCGCGCGCTCAAGCAGCAGGGGTTGACCATCCTGCTCATCGAGCACAAGCTCTCGCTGGTCATGCAGCTCTCCGACCGGGTGATCGTGATGGATGACGGGCGCAAGATCGCCGAGGGACGGCCAGAGGATGTGCGCGACGACCCATTATGTGATCGAGGCATACCTGGGACACAGGCGATGTGGTCTGGAGGTAGCAGATTGGAGATCAGAGATCAGAGATTGGGAACCGCGCCAAATTCCCTGACGCCGACTTCTCATCTGCTGTCGCTGCAGGGGATAGACACGTTCTATGGCCCGCTACAGGTGCATTTCGGGGTGAGCCTGCATGTCAGCTCTGGGGAGATTGTGTGCCTGCTGGGCGGCAACGCCAGCGGCAAGTCCACGACCGTGAAAGTGATCCTCGGCCTGGTGAAGCCGCGCGCTGGCCGAGTGATGTTCAACAGCCAGCCGATCGGCGGCCTGCCGACGCCAGAGATCATCCGACGCGGCATTGGGGCAGTGCTGGAGTCGCGGCGGATCTTCCCCGATATGACCGTGCGCGAGAATCTGCTGATGGGCGCCTACACGCGGCGCGACCGCGATGAGGTGCAGCGCGACTACGAGCGTATGCTGGCGCTCTTCCCCCGGCTTCGACAGCGCCTCCATCAGCGCGGCGGCGTGCTCAGCGGCGGCGAGCAGCAAATGCTGGCCATGGCGCGCGCCCTGATGGGACGCCCCAAACTGTTGTGCATGGACGAGCCAACGATGGGCCTTTCCCCTTTGTTCGTAGATCGTGTGCTCGAACTGATCGGGCGCATCAACCAGCAGGGGGTGACGGTGTTCATGGTGGAGCAAAACGCGAACCTGGCCCTGCAGATTGCGCACCGCGGCTACGTGTTGCAGAACGGGCATATTGTTTTAGAGGGTGCCGCAGGCGAGCTGTTGGGCAGCCCTGCAGTGCGCGATGCTTACCTCGGCGGCGGGCGCTGAGCAGGCGCGACCGCGACGCGCCGCAGATCAATCGTCCCCGAAACGATCAACCCGGCTACCACCAGGGCTGAACCGATGACGTCGAATGCCCCGATCGGTTCGCCCAGCACCAGTGCTGCTTGCAGATACGAAAAGACCAGCGCCAGCAATAGCCACGTGCTGGCCCATAGCGGGTCGCGCTTTTGCATGGTGAACAGCAGTGCGTTGGCGATCACCGACACCATCAGGATAGACCATCCCAGGCCGCCCACCAGTTGTGGGGTGGCTTGCAGCACCGCATCCCCGTTCAGCGCGACGGCGAAAGGCAGAAGGAAGATCAACCCCAGGATCAACTGCCAGGTGTTGATGACGGTGCTCGGCAGCAGCAGCGCAGCGCGTTTGAGATATACGCTGCCGATGGCCTGATTCAACATGGCGATGACGAGCAGGCTTAGCCCCTGACAGGTGGCTGTGCTGGCCGCCAGCGACGGCGCAGCGACCACAACCAGCCCGGCGG
>JAGHYX010000257.1 GCA_017743375.1 Chloroflexota bacterium | reverse complement strand
CTCCACCCCCCGCGCCAGCGCGTCCGGCGCGACCAGGCAGGAGATCATCAGGTGCGCTCCGGCCTGGCAGCCGTAGAAATAACCCGGATGCACCAGCACGCCGCGCGCCAGCAGGCGCAGGACCAGCGCCTCTTCGTCCTCGCAGCCGGCGACGCGGACGAAGAGGTAGTAGCCGCCGTCGGGTGGTTGGACGTGTAGGGCAGGGCAGCCGGACAATCGCTCGATCGCCATCGTCAGCGCAGCGCGGACGCGCGCCCGCATTGCCGTGACGAAGTCCATCCCGCGCGCGAACAGGTCGGGCAACATCGCCTGGGCCAGCCCGTTGGCGCCCAAGTACAAATCATTGAGCAGTTCCAGCCGCGCCGCGTAGCGCGCGGCCGCCGGCGCGTTCAGCGCGATCCAGCCCAGCTTGAGGTCAGGCAGGGCGAACATCTTGGAGATGCCATTCAGGGTGAAGACCGGTAGATCGGGATGCAGCGCAGCGACGGGCGGCACGCTGGCGACGCGGTAGGGGAACTCGGCGAACACCTCGTCGCAGATCAGCGGCAGGCCCAGCCGGCTGAGCGCCGGCAGCGAGGACTGGATCACCGCGCCGGTGGGGTTGTGCGGCGAGACCAGCAGCACGGCGCGGGTGCGCGCGTCGGCTGCCCGCAGCAGCGAATCCTCGTCAATCTGCCAGCCGCGCGCCTCGTCCAGCCGGTAGGCCCGCAGCGCGACGTGATGGGCGGCCGCCAGGTGCTCAAAGAGCGGGTAGGTCACGTCGGGCGCTAGCAGGTTGTCGCCTGGGTCGGCCAGCAGGGTGAAGAGCAGGCCGTAGGCCTCGCTGGTGCTGGCGGTCAGGAAGACCTGATCGGGGGTGAGGCTGAGGGCCGGCTGGCGCTGCGCGTAGTAGGCGACGATCGCCTGGCGCGCGGCCAAGTTGCCGCGCGAGTCGGGGTCGTAGCGGCGGCTTGACCAGTAGCGCTCGGCGGCGGCGCGCAGCACCTCGGCGGGGAAGATCAGGCCCTGGTGGGTGGGGTTGCTGCTGGTCAGGTCTATGTAGTTGGGCGTCCGCCGGCGGGCCCGCTCGATCGCGTTCGGGCTGAGGTCGGCGGTCGCAAGAAAGCCGGCGGTCATTGGGCGACGGGCATGGCCAGGTCGCTCAGGATGCCCTGGGCCTCAATGGCTGCGCGCAGGTCGCGCAGGGCGCGCTCGGCATAGGCCGCCCCGCGCAGGCGCTTGTCGCGCGGCGGCTGCGCCAGCGGCGGCAGGATGCCGAAGTTGGCCTTCATCGGCTGGAAGTGCTTGGGGTCGGCGTGCGTCACATAGTGACAGAGCGCGCCGAGCATGGTGGTGGGTGGCAAGGTCACCAGCGGCTGGCCGCGCAGGGCGCGGGCGGCGTTGATCCCGGCCAGCAGGCCGGTTGCGGCGTTGCCAGCGTAGCCCTCCACGCCGACGATCTGGCCGGCGAAGAAGATCGGGCGCGGATCTATCTCCGGCTTAAGGCGCAGGGTAGGGGCCAGCAGAACCGGCGCGTT
Source organism: Chloroflexota bacterium (assembly GCA_017743375.1). Taxonomy (GTDB): domain Bacteria; phylum Chloroflexota; class Anaerolineae; order J036; family Brachytrichaceae; genus JAAFGM01. The sequence goes on along the minus strand of JAGHYX010000257.1, from coordinate 1,590 downwards.
GATGAAGGTGTTGCGGTGCATCTGGCCGTAGCGCACGAACTCGGCGTTCTGCAGGCCGGGGATCAGGCGGAAGACGCGGTCTTGTTCGGGGAACTTGAGGTTGGTCTGGAAGCCGACCATGTTATAGAGCGTGCCGGCGACGTTGTCCTGGCGCAGTTGGACCACGGCGTAGGGGCGCTTGCCGGTGCGCGGGTCGCGCAGGCCGACCGGCCGCAGCGGGCCGAAGGCCAGCGCGTCCTTGCCGCGGCGGGCCAACACCTCGATCGGCAGGCAGCCCTCGAAGAAGCGCTCGTCGCGCAGCTCGAAGTCGCGCAGGGTCGCCGTCTCCGCGGTCAGCAGGGCCTCGACGAACGCCTCATATTCGGCGCGCGTCATCGGGCAGTTGATGTAGTCGCCGTCGGCCTCGCCGCCGTAGCGCGAGGCGCGGAAGGCGATGTTGAAGTCAATCGAATCCACGGTCACGATCGGGGCGATGGCGTCCCAGAAGTAGAGGTGGTCCGTGCCGGCCAGGCGGGCGATCTCGGCGGCCAGCGCGTCGGAGGTGAGCGGGCCGCTGGCGATCACGGTCACGCCGTCGGGGATGCGCGTCACCTCCTGGCGGATCACGGTGATCAGGGGGTGGGCGGTGATCTGCTCGGTGACGCGCTGGGCGAAGTGTTCGCGGTCCACGGCCAGGGCGCTGCCGGCGGGGACAGCGGCCTGCTCGGCGCAGGCGAGCACCAGCGAGCCGAGCAGGCGCATCTCCTGTTTGAGCAGGCCGGGGGCTTTGTCGGGCTGGTCTGCGCCGAGCGAGTTGCTACAGACCAGCTCGGCCAGGCGGTCAGTGGTATGGGCAGGGGTCATCCTAGCCGGCCGCATTTCGTATAGGCAAACCCTGATTCCGCGCTGAGCGATCTGCCAAGCCGATTCGACGCCGGCCAACCCGCCGCCGATGACAGTAACCCTAGAGAATTCATCAAACATGGCAGAAAGAATTAGGTGAGAAATGAGGACGACTGAATCACTTGTAAAAACTGACGCGAGTTAAGGATAGGAATACCCTCAAACTCTTCTAGGGAAAGTAAATGTTTATCTCCGCTCACGATGTAATCTGCACGGCCTGTCACAGCAGCTGCTAAAAACTTGTTATCGTCATTCGTGTCCAAGACAACTCGCAGCAAGCTTTAGCCTCCGAAAACGTAGCGACGAAAGCCTTGCCTGCTAACACAATGAGTAACCTTGCTGTTGACTGAGCCTGCGTGCCCTGTGCGCTTGAATTTCTGCCAAGACGTCTTCGTCAGTTATGCCCTGTGCGCGTGCGATGTCCCACATCTTCTCAAGCGCCTCTGCCGCACGCTGAGCCATTGGATCGACATCCTCATTCGGCCTTCGTGGCTGCTCGGTTACGCGGAGGCGCATCACTGCCTGCAAGTAGTGATCTAAAAGCCATTCCACCATCCTCGCCCTGCGAGATGAGGTCGGCGATGCCAGCGCGTGCACAAGCGTTAGGACCAGTTCGAGTTCGTCTTGTCCTAATTTCTCCAGCTCACGCGCGATAGCCTCTCGAAGACTCATGCCGCTTACTATCATACTGTAGGCCGCAGTCATCAG
>JAGHYX010000064.1 GCA_017743375.1 Chloroflexota bacterium | reverse complement strand
CAGGCAGTGAGGGTGCATTCACGGCTAGGGGCAGAAGCCTGGGTGGGCGACGGCAGTGCCGTCGCCCACCCTCTATAGATCACCTTCGCTGGCAGCATCGTTTGTTGGAAGGTCGCCCCTGAGATGAACGCAACGCCGCCGGATTGGGTGTCCATCCCGTACTATCAAGGCGGTCGCTGGCGGATCGCGGGGGTGGAAGGCTCTGAGCAGTACCGCGTGCCGAGCTACAGGGCGTTCCTCCAGCGGAAGGGTTAAGCCGCGCCGTTGAAGCCGGCAGGGGAATTCCCCTGCCGGCTTTTTTGATTTGAGGAAACGGTGCTCAGCCCTGCTGTTGTGTTAGGCAGAGTGAATCATGAAGCCTCAGAGAAGAGGATGAACCTGTTCAGCAAATCGCCGGAAGTCATCAATTTGATCCAGCAATGCATATAGGCGAGCGACATCAACGTTAGCATACTCATGCACTAAGATGTTGCGCAGGCCAACCATCCGCACCAGGGCGCTTGCTAAGGCTTCGTCCAAAAGACCAGCCTTACGCAATAGCCTAATGCATTCAGCATAATTGGCTGGCGTGCCGAGATTCCTACGGGCAGCCAGGTGACAACTTACATCAATGACGATCTGAATTGCTTCCAAAAGGCCATAGCGCAGCGCCCAATCGAGATGCCGATTGCGATATACGTCGTCGGGTGAATACATGCGGCGCAGGCGTTCAAGCTCATGTATGGCTACCTCTAATCGCGCGAGTCGCTCTTCCAAACCACCCTCCTAGTCCTTTCCGAATCGGCCGGTGCGCAGGCGCTCCTCGCGCGCGCGGGCGACCAGGGCGCGCAAAGGCGCTGTGTCTAGATAATGCAGCACCGCGCGACGCTTGAAGTCCACGAGCGCTGCGTGGTCTCGACAGAACAGCACGATGCCCTCCTTCACGGCGTGATAAGCCAGCGCAGGATTCCGCTCAAGCGCATCGTTCAAAACGACGAGGTCCACGTCCCGTTTCACGACGTCCTCCAACGTGGCGATGATCTCGCCCATCTCCAGCAGCTCGAGGGGGCGCGTTGCGTAGATGGCGATGTCAACATCGCTCCAGGGAAAGGCAGCCTGGCGGGCGTGTGAGCCAAACAGGAGCGCAAACGCGATGAAGTCATAGCCGGCCAGGGCATCGCCAGCCTGTTCGATGGCTATTTGTTCTGTCTCTTCCATTGCTCAACAGCATAGCAAACCCGGAAGGGGGTAGGGCGTTCGCGCAGAGAACGCCAGCGTTCATGCTTCGCGCCCTGCGCGCCTCCGCGCGCGCTCATCCTCATCATCAACATCAACACTCCTGTGGCGCAGCGCCTCTCGCGGGCTGAGGCCGAACGTGTTGAGCTGGTCGCGCAGCACGCTGGTGCGCGTGTGGGCATAGACGATGCGGGTGGTCTCCGGCGAAGCGTGGCCCAGATAGGCCTGCACGCTCTCCAGCGGCATGCCCTCGTTCAGCAGTTGAGTGGCGCGGTAGTGGCGGAAGGCGTGGGGCGAAGCGACCCTGCTCAAGCCCAGCGCGGCGGCGGCGCGCTTCACCGCGCGCCAGATGCTCATGCGCGTCAGCGGCTGACCTTTGTTCCGGCCGTGGCTGATGAAGAGGGCAGGGGAGGGATCGTCGCGCTCGGCGCAGTAGGCGCGGATGGCCGCCTGCGCCTCCGGCGTCAGGAAGAGCATGCGCTGCTTATTGCCCTTGCCGGTGATCAGCACCTCGCCGGCGCGCCCATCGGCCACCTGGGCGCGGGTGAGCGCAGCGACTTCGCTGACCCGGCCGGCGGAGGCATACAGCGTGTGCATGATCGCGCGGTTGCGCAGGATCTCCAGCCGCCGGCAAATCGAACGTTTGTTCGACGGCTCCGGCAGCGGCAGCTCGTCGTAATAGGCGATCACCCGCGGCAAGTCGGGGTCCACAGCGCGATGGCGGTAGCCGGCGCGGGCGTCGCCGCGCGCGACCTTGAGCCTGGCCTCGGCCTTGGCGCGGTTGAAGCCGTCCAGCAGGTCATGGGCATCCATCCACTGGAGCAGCCGGCGCAGGGCGGTCAGGTAGAGCTGGCGGGTGGCGCGCGCGAACTTGCGCTGGGCCAGCAGCGCGTTGAAGCGCCTCAGGATGTCCTCGTCAATCGTCAGCTTGGCCTGGGCCGCCAGCGCGAGGCCGGCTTTGTAGGCGGCGCGCGTGTTGTCGCTGGCGTCGTGCAACGCCGCGAGGAAGGCCTGGACCAGCGCGTCGTTGACCTGGTCGGTGGGGAGGTCTGATTTGCTCGTCATGGCCCTAGTATGTTACTTAATAAACATTGTGTAACATTCTATCACATGCCAGAATGCGCTCCCCTACTGGATGCGAGGCGCAAATTAACTACCGGGGTTCGGGCAAGCTGCCCACAGGCCGCGCCGCGCCTGGCGCGCCTCGCGCTCCGCGGCGCGCAGGCGCTCTTGGTATTTCACGTCCGGCGGGAAGCTGCGCGCCAGCGCGTAGCCCTCGCGCACCAGCACCTCGTTCACCATCTCGCCGTTCGGCAGGTATACATAACGCAGCAGCCGGCCAAAGCGGTCGGTGTCGTTCACGTCGCGCTCCAGGCGCACGGTCTGGCCGTTCACCAAGCTGCGGTTGAAGCGGGCCGCTTCGCGCCCGTAGCACTCCTGCTTGGTGGTGCTCTCCGGCGTGTCCACGCCGATATAACGCACGCGGTATTCGCTGCCGGCGATGTTCACCACGATGGTGTCGCCATCCACGACCCTCGTCACCGTCGCTTGATCGGGCTGACTCTGCATCTGCAGAGCCGTCAGCAAGCGATCAACTAAGTCGCCGAGGGGGCCTTGGTTGCCGAAGACAAGCTGGTAACCCAATGCCAGCGCCAACAGCAGCGCTACGACCAAGCCGGCTTTCGAGCGCGGCAGCCGGCTGCGGGGGCCTTCTGGTGTTCTCATGTGATGGAATTGTAGGTTGGAATTGACACTGCGCGACGTGCATCGTCAAGAGCGGCTGGGCTGCGTTATTATTCAAGTCGTGAATAGATTTCATTCAGGCCAACCGGTTTATTATCAACGCTGGCTGACGCCGCTGCTACAAGCTGCCTGCGAGACACACCCTATAGTTGTGCTTACCGGCGCACGACAGGTGGGCAAGAGCACGCTCCTACAACGGGCTGAGCCATTCTGTCACTGGCGCTATCACACCATGGATGACTTCGATGCGCTGATCCAAGCCCGCGAGCATCCCGCCAGCCTGTGGGCCGGCGCATATGAGGTAGTGGTGGATGAGGTGCAGAAAGCGCCTGAGTTGCTCATGAGCATCAAGCGCGCCGTTGATGCGCATCCAGGGCGCTATCGGTTCCTGCTCTCTGGATCGGCCAACTTGCTGCTGATGAAGAGTGTTAGCGAAAGCCTAGCCGGCCGCGCGGTCTATCTGGTGCTCGACCCATTGACCTTGGGCGAATGGCACGGCCAACCAGCTCCCACGCTTCTGTCGGATGTGCTGGATGGCCGCTGGCCAGAGGAAGGCGTCCTGCCGGAAACACCGCCCGACCCGATACCGTTTCTTCGGCGTGGTTTCATGCCTGCCTTGTTTGGGCTGGCGAGGCCCGAGGATCATCTCAGGTGGTGGGAAGGCTACGTAGCAACTTACCTGGAGCGCGACATTCGACAGGTATCGCAGGTGGAGTCCTTGGTTGATTTTCGGCGGGTTATGGTGTTGCTGGCGCTGCGCAGTGGCCAGTTGCTCAATCAATCGGAAGTGGCGCGTGACGCTGGCCTGTCGCAGCCGACAGTTCATCGCTACTTGAATGTGCTGGAGGCAACCCATTTGTTCGAGCGCGTGCCGCCGTATATGAGCAGCCACACGACGCGCCTGCTGAAGTCGCCGCGCGCCTTTTGGTCCGATGCGGGATTGGCAGTTTTCCTGGCCGGCTACTTCAGCGCAGACGAGTTGTCCAAGGCGCGCGAGCTAGGCGCGTTCTTCGAGACGATGATCTACCAACATCTTCGCGTGATCTGTGGTTTGCTGACGCCGCGCGCCAAGCTGCACTTTTGGCGCACGCAGAGCGGCAGCGAAGTGGATTTCGTGGTTGAGCACGGTCGCCGAGCGGTGGGCATTGAAGTCAAGATGACCGATGCGCCGGCATACCGGCACGCAGCGGGCCTATTCAAGTTCTTGGAGCAGCATCCTCAGGCCGTGGGCGGCATCCTGCTACATGGCGGACGACACATCCAGCGACTAGACGAGAAGATCATCGCTGTTCCCTGGTCATTGCTGACCGGATGATGCCAAGTAGGAAATTTCTGGACGTACACCTGCCCGTTCACGAAAAAAACCAGCGCGCTGCTGATTCGAGCCAGGCCTTTACTCTGTGACTGATGGGAGTGTCCTTTTGTTAGTCTCCCAGAATAACTACAGGCTCAATAGCCTTCGGCCTGCCGCAGCAGCGCGCTGTTACGACCTTAGTGTAACCCAGCGCCGATAGTTTGCAAGTCAGCAGTTGGCACGGTCTGCGAAGGGATTCGCTGCGCCGCCAGAGCAAACAACGTGATCAGCACTGCGCTGCCAAGCAGGAAAGGCGCCACTTCACCGAGGGTCTGATACAGCATTCCCCAAATCAGCGGCGCCAGCGCATTGGCCGCGCTCACCAACGCAGCCGAGATGCCCAATGTCCCGCTCACTTCGTCTGCTGCGATGCGCTTGCTGATGGCGCTGTTGATGGTTGGTGCGAGCACAGCGCCACCAATCGAAGCCGGCATCATGGCCGCGAAAATCCAAATTGCGCCCAACCATCCGTTATTGCCATCGGGCGGCAGCACAACATTCAGCGGGGCCGTAGCTGAGCGTTGTAGCTCAGCTAACAGCGCCTGGCGCGAATACCAAGGCAGGGGCACTGCCGGCGTCAACGCGGTCGCCAACACGCCGACAGCGAGCGTTCCCAGACCGACCAGGATGATCCAGCGGTCGCTATGCTGCCGGCTCCAGACGCGAATCACGCTGCCCAGCATGACCACAGCAATGAGGCCGACGAAGACGAACAGTAGAGAGTTCGCCCGCGCGTCGAAGCCCAACCGATTCAACGTGAACAGGGACAGCAACTGCTCCATCCCACCGAAGACAAACTGCTGGGCGAAGATCAGGACCAGCAAGAAGCCAACCTGTGGATGGCGCAGCGCCTGGAGCAAGGCCTGGAGCGAGAATGGCGGACGGCTGCGCGACACTCCGGCGCGCGCCTCGCGCGGCAGAGATTCCTTTAGCCAGAAAGTCGTGAGCAGTAGCGAGAGCAGCGAGAACCCAGCCGCCAAAAACGCCGGCGCACGGTAGTCGTTTCCGGCCAGCGCAAGCGCAGCAAAGGCGGCAACTGGACCGATCGTGAAGCCGATCCCAAACGCTGCGCCGATCAGCGCCAGACCTTGCGTGCGGTTTCGCTCGTCGGTCTTGTCTGCGATAACTGCCTGGGCGGTGGCGATGTTAGCGCCGGAGAGGCCGTCAATCACTCGTGCCAGGAAGAGCAGTGGCAGGCTGTTGGCCAAGCCCATGATACAAACCCGATCAATGTGCCAAACTGGCTGGCCATCAGCACTGGCTTACGCCCCACCCGGTCGGAGAGACGCCCAAGCAGCGGCGCGCCGATCACTTGCATGATCGGATAAGTCGCCCCCAGCATTCCGATCACAAACGGGCTGGCGCCAAACGACGCCGCATACATTGGCAAGAGCGGGACGATGATCGTCAGTCCCAGCAAATCCACCAGTACGATGACGAAGACCGGCAAGAGCGCATCCATACCGTGGCGGCTGCGCTGTTTCATCCTCTCCACATCCTGCTCAAATAAGCCCGAAGAAGAAATTGCCGCGCAGGCGCACCACGCTGAAGAAGACCACCGCCAGCGAGACAACGATCAGGATCAAAGCATTACGATAGCGATGTTCGCCCTTCTGGGCCGGCGCAATATGGGCCAGCGCCGTGGCCAACAAGCCATAGAACGCATGCTCGATGTGCACGCCTGGTCGAAATGCGTTGTTCAAGGCAAGCAACAGCAGGTTCACAGCACCGAGGACGAACTGGACGGTCATCACCGCGGCATACGCCAGGGCAAGCTGACGGTCAATAGGTACGAAGTCGCGCTTGCCTAACCAGCCCACCGCATAACGGACGATCAAAAGGATAGCCAAAGCAGCGAGGAGCCAACGAATAAACCCATGAACGGTTATCAAAGTTCCCAACATAAAACCTCCTTCCTTATGCGGTTCTCTTATGTCCCGCTGCGCGCCGACTGTGTCGTGCGCGCAGCCGAGCGATTACCTTGTCTAACCACGCCACCTCGCAGCGCAAGCGATACATCTGATGCTCGATGAGCAACTGGTAACCGCCTTGATGCTGTGGCGCGGCCTGAAACGCGGCCAATTGCTGCGCCAGGGCATCTCGCCGTTGCGCCAGCAGTTGACGCGCTTCGTCAGCCGGCAGGGCGTCTATAAAGGCCAGCCCAACGTCGCTTTCCTCATCGGTTGCGCTCAAGCTGCGGCGCAGCAACTGTTGAAAGGCCGCCTCGCCGGCGGGCGTTAAGCGATAGACGCGCTTCGGCGGGCGCGCGCCCTCACGCACCTCCTCTGCGCTCACCCACCCTTTGGCCTGCATCTTGTCGAGCAGCGCGTAGGCAGTCGCCTTCTTCAAGTCGGTGCAAAACGCCAGGTTGCGCTCGATGAAGTCGTGAAGCTGATAGCCATGCGTCGCACCCTGGCGCAGCAGACCGAGCAGCAACAGCTCGCGGTTCATAGTCAGGATCTGACTAGTCAAGATTATAATAGTCTACACCTGAATTGTCAAGGGTGTCATCGCCGCTTGCCTGACCTATTCGGTGGAGAGGCGAGCAGGGCTGGCCAGATCATTTGGCCCAAAAGCCAGCCACGCCGCTCTAATTGATCGGGCAGGCATTTAGACGCTTCGCTGCCGTGTCTCCCTACCCCACCCGTGGGCGTACAATCCTGAGGAAGGATCGTCCTATGAACATCACCATTGAACCCCTAGGGCCAAACGCCCGCGCACCGCTGGCTGAGAAGTTCGTGTTCGGCAAGACGTTCACCAACCGCATGTTCATGCAACACTGGAGCGAGGAGCGCGGTTGGCATGATGCGCGCATCGTCCCCTATCAATCGCTCTGCTTCGACCCAGCCACGGCCGTGCTGCATTACGGCCAGGAGATCTTCGAGGGCACCAAAGCCTACCGCCGACCGGATGGGCATATCAATCTCTTCCGCCCCTGGGAGAACACGGCGCGCTTCAACCGCTCCGCCGAGCGCATGGCCATGCAGAAGGTTGATCCCGAAGCGCACCTGGAGGCGATCATCACGTTGGTTCGCCTGGAGCATGAGTGGGTGCCTTATGGAGAGGGCGAATCACTCTACATTCGCCCGACGATGATCGCCACCGAGGTCAGCCTGGGGGTACATGCGAGCAGGAGTTACCTTCACTACATTATCACTGGGCCGGCTGGTCCATATTTCTCCGCCGGCCTCAAGCCCATCTCCGTCTTCGTCACAGACCGCTATGTGCGCGCCGTGCGCGGCGGCACGGGCGCGGCGAAGACCGGCGGTAACTACGCTGCCAGCTTGCTGGAAAGCGAGCGCGTCAAGCCGCTCGGCTATCAGCAAGTGCTCTGGCTGGACGCCATCGAACGCAAGTACGTGGAAGAAGTCGGCGCAATGAACATCGCCTTTGTCTACGGCGGAAAGCACATTGTCACGCCAGAGCTATCCGGAAGCATCCTAGAGGGCGTGACGCGCGACTCGGTGCTCAAACTCGCGCCTGATCTGGGCTACACAGCCAGCGAGGCGCGCCTGGCGCTGGACGACGTGCTGCGCGACATCGAATCCGGAGAGATCACCGAGGTGTTCGGCACGGGCACCGCGGCGGTCATCGCGCCGGTGGATAAGCTGGGTTACTGCGGCAAGGATTACGTCGTGCGCTTCGCGCCGGGGCCGGTGGCCGCACACCTCTACAAGGCGTTGACCGACATCCAGTATGGCCGCGCGCCAGACCCATACGGCTGGACCTACAAGATAGAAGTGCCGGGAGTATCCTGATCGTTTGTGTTGATCGGCCTCACAGGAAACATCGCCACCGGCAAGAGCACCGTCGCCGGCATCCTGCGCGCGCTGGGGGCCGAAGTCATTGACGCAGATCAGATCGCCCGCCAAGTCGTCCAGCCCGGTCGGCCAGCCTTCGCGCAGGTCGTCCAGACCTTTGGCCGCGAGGTGTTGTTGTCGAGCGGCGAGCTAGACCGCGCCAAGCTGGCGCGCCTGGTCTTCGGCGATCAGGCTAAGCTACAACAGCTTGAGGCGATCGTCCACCCAGCCGTGCGACGCGTGATCCAGCAGATGTTGGGCGACCGGCGAGGAGAGAGGGTCATTGCGCTCGAGGCGATCAAGCTGATCGAGGCCAGTTGGGATCGCCAGTGCGACCAGGTCTGGGTGACCTATTGCCTTCCCGATCAACAAATTGCGCGGTTGGTGCATCTGCGCGGGATGAGCGTGGAAGACGCGCGCCTGCGCGTCGCGGCACAGGCGCCGCAAGCCGACAAGATCGCCAGGGCTGATGTGCTGATAGACACGACTCAGGGTTTAAATTACACTCGCCAACAAGTCTTTGCGGCCTGGGAGATGTTGTAATGCTAGAATCTTGATTGCGATATGGAGTCTGCTCACAGCCCAACCGGCGCGCCGGCGATCGGCGGGGCATACTCGGCACAGCTTGGTCAGGTGCGCTCCCCTACCCTCGGCGAGTGGGTGATCCGCCTCGCGCTGCTTGGCGGGTTCGTCGTTGGGCTGGTCTGGCCAGCAGATGAGCTGCCAACAGATCACCAGCTTTATGGGCGCGTCCTGCTCGCGTTGATCGGAGCAGCTTACTTATTGGCCAGTGTCGGGCCGGTGTTGCTGAGGGTCTATCAACAAGTTCAAGCTCGCCCGCTATTGGTCATTATCCCGCAAATCGCATTATTTGCTCTCTTCTCTTCGTTTATTCAAAGTGTCTATCCTGAGCCGGCTGAATTTCTATTCTTTGGTATATTCATATTTTTAGCTGCGTCAGCGGCGGTCCTGAACGTGCCGCCTCTGCAGCGGGCGGACATATCGTTGGGCCTGATCCTGGTCACCGTCCCGTTGCTGATGCCGGTCGTGCCGGATACACCGTTTTATGGCAATGCGCCCGAGAAGCCGCTGGCGCTGCGCGTGATGGCCTTCCTCCCGCCAGTGCTCCTCCTGCTGGTGACTAACAGGCAGCAAAAGCAACGCTTGAATCTGCTATTCATTTGTGCGCTGCTCGCCTTATGGTATGCGGCGCAGTTCGGCACTCTCCCCGCCCGCCCAGGCGGTGGCGAGGCGGATGTGATTGCCCAACTGATGATCCCGGTGGCCGCGTTATACGTGGTGGCACTCGCTGGGCGCTTTGAACATCTGGGGTTCTCGTTTCGCCCCACCCTGCGCCAGATCAGCGTGACAACATCAAACGCCGTGCTGTTGGCTACGATCTTTGTGCCCTTAGGTCTAGTCACCGGCGCCCTCGTCCCTTCCTTCAACGGTCCTTCTCCTCTGGAGGCACTGGGGCATTGGCTTGGCCTCTTTCTTCTGAAGGCATTGCCCGAGGAGATGATTCTGCGCGGCGCGCTCATCACATATCTGCGCGATGACCTTCGGTTTAGCGGTCTCGTCGCTGCTGGCGTCAGCGTGGTCCTCTCAGGAGTGACCAACTGGCCTGGCTTGGGTTGGCTGCTGGTCTTGAACGCGATAGCAAGCGCGTTCTACGCGCGCATCTTTCTGGCGACAGGGAATGTCGTCGCGGCGGGCGTGGTCCATGCCACGCTGATATGGACGCTGTGGTTGTTGTTTGGCGCATGACTGAAGTCTGTTGATCTATTGATGAAACCAGTCCAGATTGGACGTTATCAGGTCAAAGCCGAGCTGGGTCACGGCGGCATGTCGGTGGTCTATCTGGCCCACGACCCCGTCATCGGCCGCGATGTCGCGATCAAGGTCCTGCTCAGTAATCTGAGCAACCAGCCGGCAGCCCGTGCTCGCTTCGAGCGCGAAGCGCGCATCGTCGCCGCCCTCGAGCATCCGGCCATCGTCCCCATTTACGACTTCGGCGAGCATGACGGCCAGCCGTTCCTGGTCATGCGTTACATGTCGGGCGGCTCGCTGGCCGATTTGCTGAGCTATGGTCGCTTGAACCTGCAGGACACGGTGAACATCGTCCGACGGCTGGCCGGCGCGCTGGACGAAGCCCACGCCCGCGGGATCATCCATCGCGACATTAAGCCAGGCAACATATTGTTTGACAGTCACGGCGAGGCCTTCCTCACCGATTTCGGGATCGGCAAGCTGTACGAGGATAGCCAAAGCCTCACCCTCACCGGCAGCGTCGTGCTGGGCACGCCGGCCTATATGAGCCCAGAGCAGGCGCTGGGTAAGCCGCTCGACCCGCGCAGCGACGTGTATTCACTAGGCGCAGTGATGTTCGAGATGCTCTCAGGCGCGCCGCCCTACACAGGCCCCACCAGCATCAGCGTCGCCATGAAGCACGTCAATGAGCCAGTCCCGGATCTGCGCGCTTGCCGGCCAGAACTGGCCGAGGCGTGTGCTGCTGTGGTGGCTAAGGCAATGGCAAAAGACCCTGACAAGCGCTTTGCCAGCGCTGGGGAGCTGGCAGCAGCGTTTGATGAAGCAGTAAACGGCCACCCAATTACCGAGGCGATGATGCCGCCGGTCTTGGTGCGCAGAAAGTCCGCGCCGCCCGTGCTGCTAGACCAAGCCAGCGCAGGGACGACGGAGCTGATCGTGCCGATCGGGTCAGCGCAAGAGCCGCCGGCAGAAGAGCGCCGCCCCTCAGTGTTGTTGATCGCAGGAGCATTTGTATCGGCCCTGTTTCTAGTTGGTCTGGGTGTGTTCCTCTTTGCCTTTGTGCGTCAGGCCAGCAGCGCGCTGCCGGCGCCGTCGCCCACGCCGACGGCAACGGTCCTCACCGCGCCGACCGTTGCGCTTGGCCCGCCGCCGGCTACCGTCGCGCCGACGAACTCACTCCCACCCACACCGACCGAGCCGCCGCGGTTGCGGGTGATGCAGCATTCAAACGTGCGCGAAGGCCCTGGATTACAGTTCCCGATCATGACGCGGCTGCTTGAAGGGACGGTCGTTGATGTGGTGGCCATCACTTGGCAGAAGGGCAGCGGGTGGTACATCATCGAGCTGCCCGATGGCCGGCGTGGATATATCTTCCACGAGTTGGTCCAGCCGCTCAACCCAACAGCCGTTGCCGCGCTGCCGACAGCGATCGTGATCATCCCCCCTACCCCCACGGGCACATCCACCCCCTCGCCGACGCCGTCCCCATCCTCATCTTCGACGCAGCAACCTACGCCAACAGCTCCGTCGGCTGCACCAACGTCAATGCCCACGACGACGCTGTCGCCTACATCTACGCCGACGCCCACGGCCACGCCCACACCGACGCCAACCCCAACTCCAACGGCCACACCAACACCAACGCCGACCCCGACTTCAACCTCGACGCCGACCCCAACTCCGACAGCCACACCAACACCAACGCCGACTCCAACTCCAACTCTAACTCCAACCCCGACTCCAACGGCCACGCCGACGCCAACTCCAACGATGACCCCAACGCCCACCGAGACGCCGACGATCACGCCAACCGTGACGTCATCATTGACTCTCATGGATCAAACGCCGACGCCAACGCCCTCTCCCACGGAGTCTTCGTAGCGCGCTTAGCCGTGCGACAATGGATTACATGCTTGCCTTCCTCGAAGGGTTAAACAGCAAACAACGCGCGGCAGTGGAGGCGAAGGATGGCCCGACGCTGGTGCTGGCTGGGCCGGGCAGCGGCAAGACGCGCGTGCTGACCAGCCGGATCGCATACCTGATCGGCTTGCGCGGCATTGCCCCCTATCGCATCATGGCGGTGACCTTCACCAACAAAGCCGCCCGCGAGATGCGCGACCGCATAGCTCAACTTGTGGGCGCGAGCAAAACTGCCGACCTGATGATCGGCACGTTTCACAGCATCTGCGCGCGCCTTCTGCGGCGCGAGGCGGCCAGGGCGGGCCTGGACCGCGACTTCTCCATTTACGACGCTGACGATCAGCTTAGCGTCGTGAAAGCTGCCTTAGCCGATCTAAAGCTGGATGAGAAGAAGTACAAGCCGGCCTCTATTCACGCAGCCATCAGCGCGGCCAAGAACGAATTGATCACGCCGGAGGAGTACCGCGCTGAAAGCTACTTTCAGGAGATCGCCGGCCGCGTGTATGCCCGCTACAACGCCATCCTGCGCGCCAATAATGCTTTGGACTTCGACGATCTGATTATGGAGACCGTCCGCCTGCTGCGAAGCGATCCAATTGTCTGCGAGCGAGTTCGGGAGCGCTATTTGCACGTCTTAGTGGACGAGTTCCAGGACACTAACCTGGCGCAGTATGCGCTCATTAAGCTCATCGCCGGCCGCCACCGCAGCCTGTTTTGCGTCGGCGACGCCGACCAGAGCATTTACGCATGGCGAGGCGCGGATTACCGCAATGTGCTACGGCTGCGCGAGGACTACCCCGACCTGACCGTCATCACATTAGAACAAAATTACCGCTCGACACAGACCATCCTGGACGCAGCGATGAGCGTGATCCGCAAGAATCCCAACCGCATACACATCAACCTCTCCACCCAGCGCGGCCATGGCCCAAAGATCGCGGTGCGCGAATTATTCAACGAGGACGAAGAAGCCCAGTTTGTCGTGGATACCATTGAGGAGCTGGTGCGCCAGAAAGCAGCGGAGCCGGGTGAGATCGCGGTGATGTACCGCACCAACGCCCAGTCACGGCCGCTGGAAGAAGCCTTCATCCGCGCCGGCATGCCCTACCGACTGGTAGGGGCGACGCGCTTCTACGCGCGCAAGGAGATCAAAGATGTGCTGGCTTACCTGCGCATCATCAACAACCCCGCCGACGCGGTGAGCCTAAAGCGGATCATCAACGTGCCGCCGCGCGGCATCGGCGAGAAGACCTATGAGCAGCTGCAGAACACCGCACAGGCGCTCGGCGTGTCCTGTCTGGACGTGCTGAACCGCGGTGAGTTCTCCGCGCCTGGGCGAGCTGGGCGCGCCCTCCAGGAGTTCGGCGCGCGATGGGCGCAGTGGGTGCGTTTGCGGGGTGAACTGAGCGTCGGCCAACTCTTCGACTATGTGCTCCAGACCAGCGGCTACGAAGAATATCTGCGCGACGGCAGCGCCGAGGGAGAGGATCGCTGGGCCAACGTGCTGGCGCTGCGCAATGTGGCCGTTGAGGCCGGAGACACAATGCTCAGCGAGTTCCTGAGCAACGTCGCGTTGGTCAGCGATGTGGACAACTACGACGAGACGGCGAACGCCCCTACCCTGCTCACCCTGCACGCAGCAAAGGGGCTGGAGTTCAAGGTCGTGTTCATCGTTGGCCTAGTAGAGGGCGTCTTGCCACACAGCCGCAACCTTGACGACCCCGAACAGATCGCCGAGGAGCGTCGCCTGATGTACGTCGGGATCACCCGCGCCAAGGAGCGCCTATATCTGTTGCGGCCCTTTCGGCGCTCGCAGTGGGGGGATAGCGAGATCACCGAGCCGTCGCGCTTCTTAGCCGATCTGCCGGATTCGGTCGTGGACAGCAAACCGCGCAAGAACAGTGAGCTGTTGCAGGCGACAGCCACCTGGCAAAGCGCGCCGGCCAAGCCATCTGCCAATTCGCGCTTTAAGCCCGGCGATAAGGTCGTCCACCCTCGCTTCGGCCAAGGCCTGGTGCTGCGCAGCACGCCCACGCGCGATGATGAAGAGGTGGAAGTCTTCTTCTTCGATGCAGGCGGCAAGCGGCTGTCCGCCGCGATGAGCGGTCTGAGGAAGTTGAAGGAGTGAC
>JAGHYX010000256.1 GCA_017743375.1 Chloroflexota bacterium | reverse complement strand
TGCGTATTCCGTATTGCGTAATTTGGTTGAACGAGGAGCGTTATGGCTGATGTGAGCATTTCTTCCGCTGGCAAGTCCCCTGCGCCGGTTGAGCTGATCCGCGACTTAGAGAGCACCAGTGGCTACTGGGCCGCGGTGTGGACGATGTGCACCATGCCCGACGTGCACCTCATCTGCGATGCGCCCATCGGCTGCTTCAACCTGGTGGCGACCGCTGTCCCGGACTATACCGATGCCATCCCGCACATTCACAACATCACCCCCAGCGTGATGCGCGAGCAAGAAGTGACCATGCTGGGCACCGCCGGCGCCGTGCGCAAGGCTGTAGAGGCCCTGCGTCAGGTCCACCCCGATAAGCAACTCATCGTGGTCAGCACCGCGGAGAGCGAGATGATCTCCTCCGACCACAGCGATTGGTTGAGCAAGCTCGACCCACCCATTCCGTTCTTCTGGAGCCGTTCGCTGGAGGGGGATGAGTGGGAGGGGCGGGATCGCGTCTTGCTTTGGCTATGGGAGCAATTCGGCGCGGGCCGCGCCTCGGCCGATGAAGACGCCGCGCGCGCCGATCGGCTGGTGAACATCATCGGCCCAACGTATGGCTGCTTTAACTCGCCCTCCGACCTCCACGAATTGAAGCGGCTGATCGCGGGCGCGGGCGGCAGGGTCAACCTGGTTTATCCCTTCGAGGCAACGCTCAAGGACACGCCGCGCCTGGCGGAGTCGGCAGTGAACGTCGTCATGTACCGCGAGTTCGGCGAGCCGTTGGCCCAGGCGCTGGGCAAGCCCTATCTCTTCGCCCCGATCGGCATCCAGGAGACGACGGCGTTCATCCGCCGGCTGGGCGAGCTGTTAGGCACACAGGCCCAGGCCGAGGCGTTCATCGAACGCGAGAAGCGCACCACGCTCCAGCCGCTATGGGATCTCTGGCGCGGCCCACAGGGTGACTGGTTTGCGACGACGGATTTTGCCGTCGTCGCCGGACGGACGTATGCTGAAGGGCTGGTGCGCTTGTTGGCCGATGAGCTGGGCATGAAGCTGGCCTTCGCCAGCGGCCGCCCGCGCCGACCTGGCGAGATGGATAACATTCAGATCCGCGAGGCGCTGCACAAGAAGCAGCCGGCTTTTGTGTTCGGCAGCTTGAACGAGAAGATCTACCTCACTGAGGCGCAGGCCAAGGCCACGCACTTCGTGCCCGCGGCCTTCCCCGGCGCTGTCGTGCGGCGCGCGCTCGGCACGCCCTTCATGGGCTACAGCGGCGTGATCTACATCGTCCAGGAGATCGTGAATCGCTATTACGACCTTGTGTTCAACTTCTTGCCCTTCGACAACGTGGCGGCTGCCGGTCAGCTCAAGGAGGTCAGCAACCCGTTGACCGCGGCGAGCAAGTTGGTATGGAGCGAGGCAGCCCGCGCGCGCCTAGAGCAGCAGCTTGAGGGCATCCCTTGGATCAGCCGCATCAGCGCCAGCCGCGAGCTGCGGGCGCAGGTGGAGACCTACGCGGTAAGACATCAGGTGCGCGAGGTGACGCCGGAGATCGTAGAAGAGGCGCTGGCGCAACAATGACCGAGTATTTCGTCGGCCCAGCGGGGGTCTTTCCTTCCTTTCTGGCTGCCTGGGCGTTTGCGATCACTCAGCTCGGCTTTATGCTCACTGAGGCACGCCCCAGCCGGCTGGCGCCGGCTGACGCACATCGCAGGTTGCCCGGCTTTCCACCGCTTGGGCTGGCTATCGTGCTTGGGCTGGCTGCGCGTCTGGGGTGTGGATTTCTGAAGATCGGGGTCGTCCGCGGCGAGCTGCGTGAGGCAGTCGTCTGGTTGGGCTTCGGTCTCGTCCTGGCCGGCTGGGGCGTGCGCCTGTGGGCACAGCGCGCCCTCGGCAGGTTCTTCACCGGCGAAGTTGCCGTGCAGCGCGATCATCGCCTCATCCAAACCGGACCCTACCGCTGGGTGCGCCATCCGGCTTATCTCGGTGGGCTGTTGGCTACTGTGGGCTTTGGCCTGCTCCTTAGCACGTGGCTAGGTGCGCTTATCAGCAGCGCGCTGCTGATCTGGGCGTATGCGGCGCGCGTGCCGCGCGAAGAGGCCCTATTGGCTGCGCAGCTCGGCGATGCCTACCGCGCGTACGCAATGCGCACCAAGCGCTTTATCCCTTTCCTCTTTTAAGCGATGAACTTAACTGAGTGGCGCGCCCTGACCCAACGACCGCTGGACCGGTCGCGGCTGCTGGACATTCTCGTAAACAAAATCAACCTGAAGCGCCCTCCGGTGGCTGTGACTTACTGCGATGGCGCGCCGCCAGCGGGCTACGAGCCGGCGCGCGTGCCCGTCTGTAGCATCCTCTATCACGCCGAACAGGGCAGAAAGATCTACGTGGATGCCGAGCACCACGATTGCCTCGTGGGTCAGTATCATCTCGGGCTGCTCTCCGCCGAGGCGGCTGGCCGCCTGATCTGCGATGGCGAATACTTGACGATGGCGCAGGGCTTCTTCACGCCAGAAGCAGCTAGGCGCAATAAGCAACAAAGCCACAGCCTGCCAACGGGAACGATCACCGCAATTGCCGCTGCGCCCTTGGCCGACCTGCCAGCGGACGTGCCGCTGGATTTGCTCTGCCTCATCACCGATGTCCAGAGAGCGATGCAGATCGCCGGCGCGGCCAGCGTCCGGGAGGGCACGCTGCCGCATGGCGAGCTGGGACCTTCATCGTGCTCGTCGCTGTTCGCAGCGCCCTGGCATACCCGCAACACAGTGTTTGCGTTGGGTGAGGGCGGCGGGCGCAGCTTTAACCATTTGGCGAGTAGCGAGCTGTTCGTCGTGCTGCCGGCTCATCACCTGCCCTATGTGATCGAAGTGTTCGAGAGCTTTTGGTTCAAGCCCGACGAGATGCGCCGGCTGATATTCCCAAGTCACGCGGTCCGCGCAAGCGCGTTATAGTCTGCCTGTCATGACCAGTCTGCCGGATGTGCTCAAAATCGAGCTGAGGATCGAGGTGAATGGCCAGCCTTTGCTGGTCCAAGCTCAGGTGCAAGGCGAGGGCGAGGCGGCGCGCCGCGCGGCCGCCGAGCTTTCAGCAGCGCTGACCAGCGTGCTGAACGCGGTGACGAAGCCAGGCGCAGCCGATCGGCC
>JAGHYX010000255.1 GCA_017743375.1 Chloroflexota bacterium | reverse complement strand
AGCATGTCGCCGCTGCGCAGCCGAACGAGGAAGTCGGGCCGATACTTTCGGACGACCCCGCGATAGACGTAGAACACTTCAAAGCCGAGGTGGTCATTCTTGGCCCAAGCAGCCACCTCGCTGCTGTTGTCGAGGGCGAAGGCGTCCGACGCCTCCCATGTGCTGTCGTAGACGCAGACGTTGATGTGCGACTTCCGCGTGCGCTCGCACGGCTTGCTAGTATACCAAGTGCGCATGTCACCCGTCGATCGGATCGGGTAGTCACGGTCGAAGACGGGTATGATTTTCTCGATGTTCTCCTGCCGCACTGCCTCCCAGATGTGCTGGACAACCCGCGACATATTGAGCGTGATGATCAGCCGCCAGCGCAGGTCGTCCTGATCGAACATGGCGGGCGTGATGGTGATACGGTTGGAGGCGATGAACTGCTCGACGATCCTCACCAGTTGCGCCAGCAAGACCTCCCGGCTGCCCCGCCAGGCATGTTTCACCTGGTCGAAGACATCCCGCGCCGTCTCGAAGATGATGCGCTGTGTGCGGAACTCTCGCGCCAGCCGCTCTAGCTCGATGCGGCTGATCTTGGTCACATCGGGCTTGCCTTCGAGGATCGGCGCCAGCTCGGCCACCTGCGCCGTCTGTGCTGCGTCCAGCTCTAGCGGACGCACTTTCGACCAATCCAGCGTCAGCGTGGGTTGAAACACGCGGTCAATGCGCACCACGTTTGGCCAGCAGATCTCAAACTCCGCTTTGGCGGGGTCCGGCTCGACTGCGGTCTTGGGCGCGGGGGGAGGTGGCGGGCCGCCTGCGGTGCTTTCGTGCGGCAGGAACGTAAACGGCACGCCGAAGATGTTGACGTACTCCGGCTCGAGCAGGCCCGTCTCTGGGTTCACCTCGTAGGATATGCGCCGTAAGCCGCGCCCCACCACCTGTTCGCACAAGAGCTGGCTCGTAAAGGCGCGCAGGCCCATGATGTGGGTCACGGTCTTCGCGTCCCAGCCCTCGCTCAGCATGCCGACGGAGATGACGTTTTGAATCTTCTCGCCCGGCTGTCCGACCTTCCCCACCGTGTCTACGGTCTGGCGCAGCAGCTCCGCCTTTTGGGCGGCCGTAAGTGAGCGGTGGGCAGCGGATGGTTGGTCTTCCTCTGGTGCCGCTTCGTCGTCGCTATCCGCTATCCACTGCTCACGATCGACTTCTTCCTTGGCCTCCGCCTCGTCCAGCACCTTCGAGTCAATATGCAAGATTCGCTCCGGGTCGCACAGCTCTTCGATGCGGATGCGCCGCGAGTCGAAGGCGTGCTTGACCCGCGCCGCGGTTTCGGTGCGGTTACAGACGGTGATCATCACCGGCGGGGTGCGCAGCCCGGCCTCGCGCCACGCCTTCAACGTCTCTCGCCAGTCGTAGCCCAGCAAGTAGTAGGCGTTCAGCACTAGGTCGGGCAGCGGCTCCTCGGGGTTGGCCTTGCGGTTCAGGTCGTCTTTGACCTCCGGATCGTTGTAGATGTGGTAAAGCCGCGACTTGTAGGTCTTGGCGTCCGGCACGGCATCGTCGCGCACCACCACGCGCGGCGTCTTCACCAGCCCCGATTCGATGGCATCGTTCAGCCCAAAGTCGCTGACGATCCAGCCGAAGAGCGCCTCCTCGCTGCTCTTCTTTCCCGACGGCGCGAAGGGGGTGGCGGAGAAGTCGTAGCAGATCAGGATGCCGCGCGAACGATGCAGCCGGTCCAACCCGCCGATCCACACCGTGGCTTCTTCGGCGCTGTCTTTTAAGTCACGCTGGCGCAGATACTTACCTTCCGCCTCCCAGTTGACGCGCCAGGCGTGGTGGGCCTCGTCGTTGATCACCAGCAGGTTGCGGGCGTTCGCCATCTCGCCCAGCACCTCGCGCGTGTAGGCTTCGTCGCTCTTGACGCCGCGCTTGTCCACGCTGCGCCGCTTCTTGATCTGCGCCTCGCTCTCCCAGGCCAGGGCGTGCCAGTTGCGAATCAGCACTTTGCCCTGCCGCAGCTTGTCCAGCAGGGCAGAGGGCACGATGTTGAACGCCTCATAGTAGTTGCCCGCGCCCGCCGGTTCCAGAACGGCCAGCCGTTTCTTGACCGTCAGCCCGGGCGCAACGACGAGCACGTTCTTCGAGAAACGCGCGTCCTGCGGGTTCGCCACCTTGTTGAGGATATGCCAGGCGATGGCCATCGCCATAACGACGGTCTTGCCCGTGCCGGTGGCCATCTTACAGCACTGCCGATCAAAGTCCCCACCGTCGCTGGGGATTGTGATGCCCACCCGCTCGGCGGCGGGCGCTTCGGCCAGCCAGATCAGCGTCTCGACCGCTTCCAACTGGCAGAAGAAGAAACGCCGCGTGTCGAACGCCTCCGGATCGCGCCAGTGCTCCAGGAGCCGCCTGGTGATGCTGGTCACGCCCGGATAACCCGCCTCGCGCCAGGCTTTGACGCGCGGGCGGATCTGGTTGACCAGCGGGATCTCCACGAAGATGCCGGGGTCGTCGAAGGCCCGGGAATCGCTGGAGGCCACCACGTAGCCCGCCGGCCGGCGGCCTGCCACCAGCTCAAAGGCCCGCGCCTCGCGATCGTAGCGCCAATGACGCTGCGGCTCCTCGTAAGGTGAATTGATGATCAGGCGGTCAATGGTGGTGCGGGGCATCGCAACAGCCACTCTCCGTTTCAAGCAGCTTCTGGTACGGACTCGAACAACAGTCGCCGAATATCGGCCTCCGGCGCGCGCTTTGACAAATACAGCATCTCGATGCCGACGACGCGGTCCTGATCGTCGTAATCCACGATGATGCCGGGCGAGACTTCCTCTGAACGGCTTGAAGGTGCTTCACTCAGCGTCAGGTAAAGCGCATCAGCCTGTCGGTCCACTTTTAACTTCATAGGATGGTCCTCCTTCGATCAAAGAATACCGTTACCACGTGGAGTGGTCTCTTCCTGGTGTTAACAACAACCCGTAACACACGATGGCCAAATTCAGGGATGCGCGCAAGACGATGTTCCAGGTCTGCGTCTACCGGATCGGCCTCGGTCACCTCTGGCGCGGTCAATACCTGTTCCATCCAGGCGACAGGGATTTGCCGCTTCTTCAGCGCGTCCTGTGCATGTTCTGTCAGAACGTAGTCCACGTCT
>JAGHYX010000253.1 GCA_017743375.1 Chloroflexota bacterium | reverse complement strand
AACACCTGGCCGGTGTTCCACCAGGCCAACATGAAGTCGGGATAGCCGGTGGGCGCGCTGAAATCAAACAGCACCTGACCGAGCAGCTCGTTCATCTGCGCGAAGCGGCGCTCGCCCAGCGGCTGCCAGTTGTCTAGCAGGAAGTTGATCATCTCGTCCAGGCCCAGCGCGCGCATTGTGGAGATGAAGAACTCGAACGGGCGCTTGACCTTCTGCCCCCAGCTATGGGCGAAGTCGCGGCCTTGCGGGTCCTGATAGAGCAAGATCGCGCGCAGCGTATCGCGGATCTCGCCATGTGAGTTGAGGAAGGCCTGCGCGCCGGCCTCTACCGCGCCAGGGCAGAACCGATCAGGATAGTCGCTGATGAAGCGCCGGCAGAGCTTGAACGAGATGAAGTAAGCCGTGCTGGGGTGATCGGCCAAGATGTCCAGCACCTGCTCGCCCTGCTCGATGCCACCGAAGGGAATGTAGTAGAAATTGTCGTTGCCCAGCCACAGCCGCTTCTCGGTCCAGTCGTGCCTTGGCCATTGTCGCCCTGCGTTGAAGTAGAACTCATCATTTGCTGAGCGGACGTTGGTCCAGCCGCTCAAGATGCGGGCCAGCGCGTGCACATCCTCCTCGGTGTAATTTGGCTTTTTGCCATAGTCCGGCCCTGGCACGTAGCTGTAGCTCCCGACGGTGTGTAGCTCCAGCAGCTCGCGGGCGTAGTTCTCGTTTGGGTTGTTGCCGTCGCTATAGCGGTTGCTCAGGAAGTGCAACATCGAGGGGCTTTTGGCGCTGGCCTCGATCAGCTCACGGAAGTTGCCCAGGGCATGGGCGCGGATGACGTAGTGGTCCTCCCAGTACTTGCTATAGTGCTCGAAGTTGGTCTGCAGGTGGTTGGTCCAGAAGTCCACCATCAGCTCGTAGAGCTGGCGTTTACTCAGCAGCGCGCGGGCATAGGTGGCTGTCCAGAGATGGCGCTGAAGGTAGGTCTTCCTGCTGAAGTTGGTTGCATAGCTCTTTAGCTCGGCCATGGAGGCGTCGAGCGGCGGCACTGTCCCGCCGTCTGGATCAGTCCGCGACAAGTTCTGGATGTATGCCTCGCAAGCGCTGTCGTCAATGCTCTCGTAGTCCAGTTGCTGATCCACGAAGTCGGCCAAGCTGAAGGTGGGCGATTCGATCCCCGCCAGGTCCTCCGGTCGCGGGCCGAAGGCCAACCGGTTCCAGGCCAGGCGGGCGAGCGAAGGTGGCTCACCAGGCGGGGGACTGTTTAGCTGAATCGTGATGCTCATGGCTCATTCAGGACGACTGGCAGAAAAGTTCTGGGCATGAAGAGATTGAGCGCGGTGGTGAAGATGCGCGGCGAGTAGCCGTTGCTGCGGTCCACCACGGCGATGACGAAGCGGCCGGCGATGGGGTCATAGGCGACGCTGCCGGCGCTGTCGCCGCCGTAATACTCCCCTTCATAGTTGCCTGAGGTGACCCAGCCACTCCCCATGCTGAGCGTCTGGGTCAAGACGACCGCGCCGTTCTCGATCAACGCGGCCTGCTGCCTGTAGGCATCGGCGCTGTCGCGCGTGGGATATACCGCCATCACCTTGCCGTCCGGCGCAACGGCTATAGCCGGATAGAGGTCTCGGAATCTGTCGGGGGAGACCATCGCAACGCACAGCGGTGCGCTCCAGGTCGCGCCTTGATCCGTTGAGCGGGCGTAGTAAAGGTAGTAATCGCGCGGCCAGCTACTGCTCGAGTTGCGGCGGGCGCACCCCACCCAGACGATGTGCAGCGTCCCGCCGGCGTCAACGCCCAGTTGCGGGCTGCGGTGGTAGCACCAATCATCGGTGTGGAAGGGGTTGACCTGGCTGTATGTCCAGTCTCCGTCCGGCGTCATCGGTCGGCGGGCCAGCAGGATGCGCCCGCGCCCATTCGTCTCATCGCGGTGCCAGGCCACGTAGATGAGCTGTCCATCCGTGGCAACGGTGCTGTCCCAGCCCCAGGCCTCCCAGGTCTGAGTCAAGACCGCCGTTTCGGTGACCCAACCATTGCCTGCGTTCCAGCTCGCGTAGAGCTGAAGCTGCTTTGTGTCAGGGTCGCGGTTGCTCCAAGAAGCGACCATGGTTGAACCATAGATAGCGAAGCTGGGATGTCGCTGATCGTTTGTGCGGGTGAGGACGCGCCCGATGAAGACCGGCTCGCTCCAGCGCTGTCCATCGAAGCTGGCATAGCGGACGCGCCGGCCGCGTGGCCAGCGTGCGTCGGACCACACAGCATGCAACCGGCCATCCGAGCCGAACGCCAAGTTGGTCGCTTCGTGATGAATGACCGTTCCCTGATTTGCGCCTGTAGGCAGCGGGGAAGGCGGCAACCACGTCCCGTCCTGCGCTCGTTCGGCCAAGTAGAAGTCGTGATAGCCAGTCTGCCGGTCAGCGAACATGGCGTAAGTCCTGCCGCCACGGGCAGCCAGCGCCGGCGTCATTTGGTAGGGCAGGCGCGGCGGCGCGCCGTGCAGGCGCTGTGCGGTCAATCCCTTGCCGTTGGGGCCAGATGTTGATGACAATTGCCAGAATCCACCGTAGATCTCAGGATAGCCGGCGCGCTCGTCTCGCCAAGTGAGAAAGGCCCGCTGCCCGTCCACGGCTGCGATTGCGGGCGTGGTCTGCGCGCCGCGCTCGAGCACAAGCGCGTGCTCATACCACTTGTTGGCGTCCCAGCGCCAGATCGCTGCGTAGAGGTCCGCGTTGGCCTGGCCGTTGCGGTGATCCTGCCAGACGACGACGGGCATGCTCCCGACGATAGCGATGCTAGGGGCCAAGCTGCGCGTCCGGCGCGGCCCCTTATCCACCCGCCAAGGGGTGCTCCAGGTCGTCCCATCCCAGTAGGCGACGTAGATGTCGGTCTGTGCTGTGGGCGAGCCGCTGCGGTGCTCCCAGGCTACCCAGATGCGGCCATTGTCGTCGTAGGCGACGCTGGGGCTGGTCGCGCCGTCCGTAGGCCCAGGATCGCTCCCGTCCAGCCGGCGGTTGACCCGCATATCCGTCCCCCACGTCGCCCCGCCGTCGTTAGAGACGCTGGCATAGATGCGCGGGAAGTTCGGCCCCTGTTCGCGCCCGTCCTCCCAAACGACCACGACGTTGTTCCCGCGGCGGGCGATCGCCGGCTTGCGCTGGGGATG
>JAGHYX010000252.1 GCA_017743375.1 Chloroflexota bacterium | reverse complement strand
CGCGGAGACGCGGAGAACACAGAGAGAAATGACTCACGCGGAGAACGCAGAGATGAATAGCTTGCGTAGATAACGCGCTCCAACGTAGAATCGAGCGCGGGTGAGCGATGAGCGCGACGTTTTTTGAACAACCGATTCTGAATTCGCCCTACGAGTACCCCAAGCGTCACTGGAAGCTCGAAGACGGCCAGCCAACAGGGGAGATCGTCAACAGCCGCAGGCCGGCGCAGTTCATCACGCCTATCCCCAAGCCGAAGAAGCGCCAGTCTTCTCGGCAGGAGGCGCTCGTCTTCGACGAAGGGTTGGGGCTTTCGACTGCGGCACAGCAATATGACCCGACCTCAATCATCAATGAAGTGCGCAGACACGTGGACACCTGGCGTGCTCTGCGACCGGATCAGTGGCAGGTCACGCCGGAGACCAGGCGACTCCTGGAACACTGGCGCCATCACCAGTTCAGCAGCATTCGCCCCTTCTTCTGCCAGATCGAGGCAGTGGAGACCGTGATCTGGCTCACTGAGGTCGCGCCGCACGTGCCCGCCGGCCGAGACATCCTGAAGTACCTGGCGCAGGCCAATCAAGACGCCAACCCCGGCCTTCACCGCATCGCGCTCAAGCTGGCCACCGGCGCTGGTAAGACCACTGTGATGGCCATGCTGATCGCTTGGCAGACGGTAAACGCTGTGCGCCATCCGCAGAGCAATCGCTTCACCCGTGGATTCCTCATCGTCACACCGGGCATCACCATCCGCGATCGCCTGCGCGTGTTACTGCCCAACGACCCGGAGAACTATTACGCCACCCGTGAGCTGATCCCGCCCGACATGATCGGGGATATTCACCGCGCCAAGATCGTCATCACCAACTACCACGCCTTCAAGCTGCGTGAACAAATGGCACTGTCCGCCGGCAGTCGAGCGCTGCTGCAGGGCCGCGGCGAGCCGCTCCAGACGACCGAGACCGTAGGCCAGATGCTCGCGCGCGTGATGCCGGAGCTGATGAGCATGAAGAACATCCTGGTGCTCAACGACGAGGGCCACCATTGTTACCGCGAAAGGCCGCGCGACCTGGCCGAAGAGGCGCTAGCTGCCGAGGAGCAGCAGGAGGCTGAGAAGAACAACGCGGCCGCGCGGCTATGGATCACTGGCATTGAGGCTGTCGCGCACAAGCTCGGCGTGAGCCGCGTGATTGACCTTTCGGCCACGCCGTTCTTCCTGCGCGGCTCAGGCTACGCCGAGGGCACGCTGTTCCCATGGACGGTCAGCGACTTCTCGCTGATGGACGCGATCGAATGCGGGGTCGTGAAGCTCCCGCGTGTGCCGGTGGCCGAGAACATCCCCGATCACGAGATGCCAATGTTCCGCAACCTGTGGGAGCACATCCGCAAGGACATGCCGAAGAAGGGACGCGGCAAAGCCGGCCCGTTAGACCCCCTCAGGTTGCCTGTGCGCCTGCAAACCGCGCTCGAAGCGCTCTATGGCCACTACGAGAAGACCTTCCGACACTGGGAAGCAGCCGGCATCCGCGTGCCCCCCTGCTTCATCATCGTCTGTCAGAACACCGCGATCTCCAAGCTCATCTACGACTACGTTGCCGGCTTCATCCAGCATAACGAGGACGGCACCAGCACGCTGGTCAACGGCCGACTGCCGCTCTTTCGCAACTTCGACGAAACCACCGGCAACCCGCTGCCCCGCCCCAACACCCTGCTCATTGATAGTGAACAGCTCGAATCCGGCGAGGCGCTGGATGAGAGCTTCCGAGCGATTGCGGCCGACGAGATCGAGCGCTTTCGCCGCGCGATCATCGAGCGCACCGGCGACGTGCAGAAAGCCAATAGCCTCACGGATCAAGATCTGCTGCGCGAGGTGATGAACACAGTGGGCAAGCCGGGCCAGCTCGGCGAGCAGATCCGCTGCGTGGTCTCGGTCTCGATGCTCACCGAAGGCTGGGACGCCAACAACGTCACCCACATCCTTGGCGTGCGCGCCTTCGGCACGCAGCTCCTCTGCGAGCAGGTGGTGGGCCGCGCCCTGCGCCGGCAGTCCTACGAGCTGAATGATCAAGGGCTGCTCAACCCTGAGTATGCCGACATCTTCGGCATCCCCTTCGACTTCACTGCCCGCCCTGTGATCGTCAAGCCACAGGCGCCGCGCCAAGTGGTCCAGATCAGGGCGGTCTCACCAGAGCGCGATCACTTGGAGATTCGCTTCCCGCGCGTACAGGGGTATCGCGTGGAGTTACCGGAGGAGCGACTCCGCGCCAGATTCACCGAGGATTCCGTCCTTGAACTCACGCCCGAGCTGGTCGGCCCAACCATCACGCGCAACGCGGGGATCGTCGGCGAGGCGGTGGACTTAACAGTTGAGCGTCTCAGGGACGTGCGCCCCTCGACGGTGGTCTTTCACCTCACCAAGCACCTGCTCTACAGTAAGTGGCGCGATCCAGGCGAAGCGCCAAAGCTATACCTGTTCGGCGCGCTCAAGCGCATCGTGGGGGAATGGCTGGATCAATGCCTCGTCTGCAAAGGCGACACATATCCCGCTCAGATTTTGTACTTGGAACTCGCCGACATGGCCTGCGCGCGGATCGCCGCTGCCATCACGCGCGAGTTCCAGGACAAGCGACCGATCAAGGTTTTGCTCGATCCCTACAACCCCACAGGCTCCACCGCCCACGTGCGCTTCGCCACCACGCGCCAGGAGCTTTGGGACACCTCCGGCCCACCGCCCAAGTGCCACTTGAACTGGATCGTGCTCGACAGCGACTGGGAGGCCGAGTTCTGCCGGGCAGCAGAGGCCCATCCGAGGGTGATCGCCTACGTGAAGAACCACAACCTGGGCTTCGAGGTGCCATACTTGTACGGCGGCGAGGTGCGCTGGTATCGGCCCGACTTCATCGCGCTCGTGGACGACGGGCGCGGTCCGCAGGACCCGCTGCACCTGGTCGTCGAGATCAAGGGCTATCGCGGCGAGGACGCCAAGGAGAAGAAGGCCACGATGGAGAACTACTGGATCCCCGGCGTGAACAACCTCAAGACGTATGGCCGCTGGGCGTTTGCCGAGTTCAGCGACATTTGGTCAATCGGGTCGGACCTCCAGCGCGTGATACAGGATAAGTTTGAGCAGATATTGAATCGCTCGCGCGGAGACGCGGAGAA
>JAGHYX010000251.1 GCA_017743375.1 Chloroflexota bacterium | reverse complement strand
TGTGCTCAGCACCTTGTATGTGGGGCACTCCGGACTAAGATGTAATATCCTTCGATGTAAGCGCCTCTGCGCTTGTAATCGGAGGTGGCTACCATCCCAAGATGGCATCAGCAGAAAGCACAGCACGCACGAGAAGCGCGCAAGAGGCGAGGATGACGCATGCGGTCAATCACGAGCGTCGCATATCAAGGTGAGCCAGGCGCCTATAGCGAGCAGGCCATCTTCGACTTCTTCGGCCCGCAGGATGCGGTGCAACCGGTGCCGTGTGCGACATTTGACGACGTCTTCGACAGCGTGACGCTCGGCAAGTGTGACTACGGCGTGGTGCCGGTGGAGAACTCGCTGGGCGGCAGCGTCCATCGCAATTACGACCTGTTCATGCGCCACGCCCTTCACCTGGTCGGCGAGGTGATTGTGCGCGTGCGCTGGTGTCTTTACGCCCTGCCTGGTGTGGGGCTGAACGATGTTCGACGTGTGATCTCGCACTGGCAGGCGCTGGCCCAGTGCGAGCGCACGCTCAGCCGGCTGTTGCCCGCCGCCGAACGCGAGCCGGTCTACGACACCGCCGGCAGCGTGAAGATGCTGGCCGAGTCCGGTCGGCGGGACACAGCGGCCATCGCCGGCCGGCGCGCCCGCGACCTCTACGGGTTGCCGATCCTATGCGAGGGGCTGGAGGACGACCCAAGCAACTACACGCGCTTCGTGGTGCTCTCGCGCAGCCCTGAGCTGCCTCCACAGGCCGGCGCGACGCTGGCCGCAGCGCACGAATACAAAACCTCGATCGTCTTCGCCATGCGCAACCGGCCAGGAGCGCTCTATCGCGCCCTGGCTGCCTTCGCTTTGCGCGACATCGATCTGACCAAGATCGAGTCGCGCCCACTTCAGGGGTCGCCATGGGAATATGTGTTTTACCTGGACTTCGTCGGGCGCGCGGACGATGTAAACTGCCGGCGCGCACTTGACCATTTGGGCGAGTTTGCGACAATGCTGCGCGTCCTGGGCAGCTACCCACGGGCCAGCAGCCCAGAATAACGAGGGAGAGTCACCATGAAGATGATCTTGGCCGTCGTGCAAGCCGATGATGCGTCGAAGGTGACGCAGGCGCTGATCGAGGCCGGCCATCGCGTCACGCGCATCGCCACTCAGGGCGCGTGGTTGCGCCGCGAGAACGCCACGCTGCTGCTGGGGGTGCAAGATGAACACGTCGAGGATGTGTTGAGCATCCTGCGGCAGACCGCCCGTCGGCGCACGTCTTACATCAGCACGCCGCGCGAGGCGCCTGGCGCCCTCAACGCGCAGGTCATTGACGTAGAAGTGGGTGGAGCGACCGTCTTCGTCCTCAACGTCGAGCACTTCGAACAGGTCTAGCGCCTCACGACGACTGGGCCAGGCGCGCGTATTCCTCTTGGAGGCGCAGCGGCAGGCGCTGCACGATGAGCGAGGGGGCGCGCAGGTTAAAGTGGAAGATGTCTCGGTTGATCTCGGCCACCGCTTGCTCGAACTGAGCGCGCGCCCGTAGCCAGGCCTGTTCCACCCGCTGGCGCTCGGCGGGGTCGTCGCTGGCGGCAAGCCGCTGCTGGCGCCAGAGATAAGCACGGCGCAACGCGTTGCGCGCCGCGGCCACCTTCTCGCGCAGTGCCTTGTCCTCTTCGATCCAAGCCGGCAGCGCATCGTTAGCCTTCAACAGGCGCAAGCCGAGGCGCTCTTCTTCGGGAACGTGCGCGTCGTCGTCCAGGTCCAAGCGACCCTTGCGCGGCAGATCGTCGAGCGCGCCGGCCTCACATGCAGCCTGCCATTTGCGCTCAAACAAGTGGCTGAAGTTCACACCGCTGATTGTAACCAAGCCGGCAAGGGCGAGGAGAAGCTCCTGAGGCGGGGAATGCGGGAGTGAGCGTCATCGCGCTCCTGTGGGGCGCCACAAACAACGTATGGCCTTCTGGATCCTTCGCGGCGGGCGATGCGCTGGCCTTTGACCGAGCGCAGCGCAGTGATAAACTGGTTAACAGCATCAGGGAAGCAACGATATGGCCAAACAACGACGCACAGCCCCCGCCCGCCAAAACGGCGCGCCGACGAGCCACAAAGTCACCATTAACGACATTGCCAAGCGAGCCGGCGTTTCCAAAACCGCCGTGTCGTTTGCCTTCAACAGGCCAGGGCGACTTGCGACGGAAACAGCCCAGCGCATCTTGGCGATCGCCCGCGAGATGGGCTACATGCCTAACCCGGTTGCGCGCAGCCTGAACACGCGCCGCACGCAAGCACTAGGGGTCATCGTGCCCCAAGACATCCCTGCCGTCCTCAGCAATCCCTTCTTTGCCGAGCTGCTGAGCGGCGTCGGCGAGGTCTGCCGGACAGCGGACATGTCGCTGGTGATCGTGCCACCGATTCGCGGCTCTTTGGTGGAAGCAGCTTACGCAGCGATGATTGACGGTTGCATCGTCACCGGGCTGAGCGCCGGCGACCCCGTCGTGCGCGCGCTGCGCCAACGCCGCATCCCCTTTGTCATGCTCGACGCCGATGCGCCGGAGGACATCGCCTGCGTGCAGGTGGATGACTATCGAGGCGCTTACCTGGCCATGCAGCACGTTCTATCGCTGGGCCACCGCCGGATCGCTATCGCTACGTTTGAGCCATTTACCGGCCGCGTCGAGGACTACCACGGCACGCTGCGCCACCGCTTCGAGGGTTATCGTGATGCGCTGTTGGAAGCCGGCCTGGCGCTCGACCACGAGCTGATCTCGGTCGTCGCGTGTCGCTGTAGCCTGGATGGCGGCCGCGAGGCATTCCGCGCCTTGACTCACCTGCGTCCGCGCCCAACCGCACTGGTCGCGCTGAGCGATGTGATCGCGTTTGGGGTCATTGACGCGGCCCATCAAGCCGGCTGGTGCGTGCCAAAGCACCTGAGCGTGGTGGGCTTTGACGACATAGAGACCAGCCAATTGCTGCGGCCTGCGCTGACCACAGTGCGCCAGCCCACGCGCGAAAAAGGCCGCCGTGCCGCTGAGTTGTTTCTCCAGATGATGCAGGCCGAAGGTTCAGATCCGCCGCCGCATATCAAGCTGCCGGTGACGTTCATCGTGCGCGAGAGCAGCGCGCGCGCACGCGCCGCGTGAGATATGCCCTGGCAAGCCATCGCTGAGCACCAAGCCAACCACGCC
>JAGHYX010000250.1 GCA_017743375.1 Chloroflexota bacterium | reverse complement strand
AAACGTCGTCATACGATTTAGGGGAACGCATCCCTCACTCTCCCGTGGGCGATCCGCCTCCCGCTCCCAACCAGGCTGACGCGCGAATTGGGGCGCATGTTACGCGCTTGTTCTTCGCAATGGTCGGCGCTCTCCTGCTCATGGGCGTGCAAGGATGCCATGCGCCGCCGCCTCGCACGTCCCCTCCGTCCCCTTCGGCGCCATCTCCCGACCCGTCAACCGTTCAGATTGTCTTCGAGGTGAGCGGTGGTGTCGGTGGCCAATACGCAAAATGGACGATCCATGGCGATGGCCGAGTGAGTCGCCAAGGACGGTTCGATAGCGAACAATATGTCACTACGCCGGAGAATGTGAGCCGGCTGCTGGAGGAGTTGCGCGCTGCCGGCTTCTTCGACCTGCGTGTGAGTGATGAGGGTGTATGGTGCGCCGACTGCTTTAACTACGTTATCGCGGTGAGCGATGGTCGGCGTAGTCACGATGTGCGCGCCACAGATGCAGGACAGTTGCCGGCTGAGGTGCGCATGATCATCCAGATGCTCCGGACGTTCGTCGCGGCGTTCTAGGGCGCGTTCGCCCGCTAGGGCGACTCCGTCTCACCTTTCAAGTGAACGCACGAGTCGGCCAGGGTGCGTTCGCTAACTCAGCGCCGCCCGATCAGAACCCTGTGAAGTCACCAAACGCCCCCGCCTTAGCGCCACCGCAACGCCTAGCCGACTGCGGGCTTTAGACCCTTCGCTGCGCTCAGGGGTGACAGGGTGGGGCGGGGCGCCGGCGACCCCACAACGCTTTTAGGTGAGCAGCATAGCGCGTGAACGGCACCCCACGTGGCCATGTTTTACCGTTTTTGGATGAGTTCTGGTCGGCGCAAGGTCGCTCAAGGTAGGCAAGCAATCGGTTGATTGCTGGTCGTCCAAAACAGGGCTGCGCCATCATGTATCGCAGTTGACGCGTCGCACTCGCCAAACGTAAACTGTCTTCGTATATTGCTGAACGCCTCTGTGGTCAAGATACTATCGTGGTCTGTCTGAGTTCGTGTTGTCTTGAAATGAACTAATCCTTGTGATGTGAAGAGCTTGGTAGAATAGATCCGATACATGTATCAAAATCCTCTTAGTAGGTGAAACATGGCTATCTCACCTGGGAATCAGCATTCCATTATGGAGGCTTTGAGCCGCGCAGCTCGCGCCAGCTTTTTCGAGGCCGTAAAACTACTCGTGCCCTCTTTTGGCCTTATCCAGGTCGCCTGGCAGACCTTCCAAGCTACCCTTCGCCCAGACGATCTCCATGGCGAGACCCGAGAAATGCTTCATCGTATGCGCGAGGACTATGAGCAGCTCTTAAGGCCTAAACTCAACGCGCAGACCGAGGAAGTGGTAACTATCGCCCTACGAGAGACGTTCAGCATCCTAGATGAGTTCGGCCTTTCGTTAGAGGAGCTGATTAATGAAGCTGGGCTAAATCCCGAACAGGCTGCCCGCCAAACGCTAAAGCGGGCCGTCAAGCGGTTGCAGCTACTGGATGCTCCCGTTCAGTCTCTCACAGAGCGGATGGTCGAGGACTACTATCGCGTCTTCCTGAGCCATCGCGACGTGGTAAACAGCGTAAGCATCCCAGCCCTACAAGAGCTGCTGCGCCGCACCGAGAATCTAACATCGAAGCTGCTCAGCGCATTGGAACTGCACCGCTGGCAAGAGGCTTGGAAGGCGCTTCGTCCTGCCGTCCGCACTCTCTCCCGTCCCCTGAGCGCGGAGAATCTCCTGGAAGCCCTGCAGGCACCCTATCGCCTGGTGGAATTCGTTGGGCAGGCCCACTGCGCGCTACGCGATGAAATCTCGGCTGCCCTGAGCGACCTAGCATCTGACCACAGCCGGGCCTGGGTGCTCTGGGGGCCGGGCGGCGCAGGGAAGACCCGGATGGCGGTAGAGGTTGCCCTGGCTTTAGGCTGGCAAGCCTTCTTCATCCCTGCTTCCCCTCTGGTAGCCTGGGCTTCGCATCTTCCCATCTGGAGCCGGCCTGATCGGCCCACCCTGCTCATCGTAGACTACGCCGAGCAGCGACCGGCAGATGAATTACAGACGGTGGCCCAGGCGATCCGCGAGGCCGCTCCAGAGCGGGCTGCCCCCTTGGCCCTGCTCCTCCTGATGCGGCCTAATCCTCGAGAAGCCGCAGCCGGCCATGTGACCGACGCGCTGGACGAGGCAAAGATTCGCTGGCACGACTGGATGGTTCCCTCGGTGGACACCAACGACCGGCAGGCCATCTTCCAACAAGCCCGAGCGCGCTTTCGGACGGCACTGGTTCCACCTGACGCGCCCCCCGAAGTGGACTACGCGCCGCATGAGCTGCCCGCAACCCCGCTGGCCCTCATCGCCCTGGCCGTCCTGGCCTCCCACGGCCATCGGGTGGCCCAAAGCCAGAGTGAAATAGATGTCCTCGAGGAGCTCTGGAATTGGTGGGAGCTGCCGCGCTGGAGGCGCACCCTCTTAGCCCAAGGTAGAGAAGATCTGCTAAAGACCCCTGAGGTGTTGAGGGAAGCACAGGCGCACATTGAACTGGCCTTGGCAGCGGCCACCCTAGGCCGTCGCTTCTTGGCACCGGAGATGGTGGCGAACTGGTGGAAGGAGCACTTTCCCTTCCAGAAGAACACGGCCCGCGGCGAGCGGCTCGACCTCAACTGGCTCGCGCAACGTTTGCATTCGCTCTTCCCCGGAGTTGAAGAGACGTGGCAGCTTCCATCTATCTCACCAGACCCTTTGGCAGACCTCGTCCTGATGCAGCAGCTAGCGCGACATCCGAAGCTGGTCTCTGTGGCTCTTTCCGCGCCTGAGCACAGCGAAGAAGAGGCAACTCGCAATGCGCGGCAGTGCGTAGAGGTGCTGGCTCGTCTTTGGGTGCGCGTGAGGGAAGAGGGGGAGCGCAGGCAGGTGGAAGGCTGGATGCAGATGGTGGCTCAACGCTTGGCCGTTTGGCCCTCTTCTGCGTGGACCTCGCTAGCCCAGGCGTTACCGGCCCCCGACCGCACTTTGGCCTTGCGATCTTTCCTGGCCGATTTCTATCAGGCTCGGCTGACACACTCACTGCCGGAGGAGGAGCGGGCAAAAGTTCTGACTATGCTGGGCTATGCGCTCTCCGAGTTGGGCCGGCGGGAGGAGGCCCTGGCCGCCGCCCAGGAAGCGGT
>JAGHYX010000249.1 GCA_017743375.1 Chloroflexota bacterium | reverse complement strand
CAGCATCGCCGCCCCCTTCATCCCCTCCGACCAACTCGGCGCATCAAGCGCTTCCCGAATGCGATGCTTCAAATCACTATCCCGATTTAATGCTATTGGATCAACAAACCCACAAATTGGATGTGTAAAACCATGCCTCTTGATATAACATTCTGAAAATTCCTTCGGGGTTCGCATGTTATCATATTCAAATGGGCCATATAAAGATGGCCTTGGCCCATAATACCCCATCAACATCTCGGTCAAAATCAGGCGCTCCGCCTCTGTATCGAGCTGACCCCGGTAAACCAGCCATCCCGCCGGGCGATATGTCACCTTTTCCATCAGGTCATGCGCCGGCCACAGGCTCGCCGCCAGATACGCCGCCTCAGCGCTGCCCGCCGCTAACAGCTTGTCTAGCCAGCCATGATAGACCTCCTCCGCCCACGGTTGATCATTCATGCACGTCCAGACCAGGACGGCGTGCGGAATAATGGTGTCCTCGACCGGATCGCCGGTAATCACAAAACCATCGAAAGCGTCCACGGGGACGACCTCCCCCCTCCCTCCCCACTGATCTACGTATTCCTTAGTGCGCTCGATGAAATACAGCGCATTTCTCCCTAGCGCAGCCTCTAATAGCCACGCGATGAGCTGCTCACCGCGGGCGCTTGGCTTCTCAAGCCAGCGCTCTGCAAAATACCGCGCCAGGGCACCAGGCTGATGAGCGGTGCTAAATTCCAGTTCGTCACTTGTCATGCACGTGTCCACTTGGAGTCATTTTAGCGTCATTTCGGATTAACATGGCTCAGTGATTCTCACGCGGAGAACGTATCTCTGGTCGCCAACAGGGAACCGCTGGGAAATCGAAAATTGACCTCACACATCAACATGGGCGAGAGAACTGTTTTTATACATACAAATTGACTCAGTGATTTTATTACCCGCTCTTGCTGTGAGAAATACTATATGCATAAATTTCTGCCTCTCCGCGCGAAGCGAGGTTCATCCGAACTCACGTTCCTTACTTGGGCTGTGATGGGATGCTCTCCGTCAATGTCAAGTTCTTGTTGGAAGGGGAGTGGAGAACGGCAACCCCAACCTAGCGAACTTCATCGCCAAGCATCCCAACCTGCTAACCTGTCATTACGTAGTAATCAGCGACGGCAGTTTGCAACTCAGCAAGTGCTGACCTATGGTCTGCGCGGACTAGCCAGATGTGAGGTGTACGCGCGCTGCATGGCGCACGACGCGCATTCGTGCAGAACCCAGCGCTGGCCATAGCGCAGATCTTGGCTTGGCCGCGCTGAAGGATGCCCAAGGGTGGGTAACTGCGCCTGGTTTCTACGACGGCGCGCAATCGCTAAGCGACGACGAATGCCAGTCTCCGGTTCGCATCCCTTACAGCGCAGCCGACATCGTGAGCGAGACGGGTGCCTCACAAGCCTTCGGGAAGCCAGGGCTTACCATCAACGAGCGCAGATGGATGCGCCCTACGCTGGAGGTGAACAGGACGTGGAGTGGCTACACCGGCCTCGATAGCAAGACGGTCATCTCCGCTACCGTCCACGCCAAAATCACCAGTCAGCTGGTGGCTTACCAGGAGCCAATGAAAGCGATCCAGAGCGTGCAAGTGGCCGTGCACGCCGCGGCCTCGCCCGGCGCGCTGGCATCGCTAATCTCGCTCGGCGCCGTCGAGGCGCGCGTAACCGCCCAATGGCAACCCGCTGCTATATGATCTAGAGGCGGATCTATTCCCATTGCACACAAATTTCAATCACAGCTCAGCAAACCCGTCATCCTGCTTATCTCCGGGCTGCTGGCAGACAACATCCACCTAGGATCAGCGCCGGCATCGCAACAGCGGTAGCGTTAGCCTCGGCAGCATCCCACTTGCGAGGCCTACTGCCGCTTCGCTTACTGTTGCGATTGCGCTGACCGCGACCAGCGTGACAGCCGCGCCCCGCTGTTCGTTGGCTTCTACGCCCCCCTTCTGAGGAGCATGCATCGCAATTCGTGAACAGGTTCTCAGAGGAATAAAAAGGCCAGGTAGATTTCTTGGCCATTGACGTCACTGAGTTAATGCCTGATGGAGCAGTATATTGTTCTCCCCCAGTTCGTTGTCGCGCCAGATGGCGCAGTCGTCGCCTCGTGCAATGGCATCCAAACCTACAAACGATTGAAAGCAGACATCGAAGTCACGCTCATGAAGGGATGAGCACATCGCAGCCAAATGCCTTCCCTGCAGAGAACATTTGGCCTTAAACTTCTTCGTCAAACTCTTCGATCTACCCCCACCAGGCCATTAAACGAACTAGGCTGGGCTGCTCGCACAGCCAGTCCACAGGGAAGAGGAGCTGAATGATGGCCGCCGAATAATGAATGTCCCCGCCGTCGAGCGAGACCAGGTTGTAGTTCCAGTGTGTATCGGCTTGCTAGAAGAACCCGCGCCCTTTGTCGGCCTCAATCTGCCAGTATTCCAGAACGCGCGCTGCTCACGCGGCTGTGCCTGCCGGCGGGCCATAGATCGCGTCAGCCTTCACTGATTGGCGAGCGTGGTAGAGCATGTCTGGCGCGAGGGCATCGTCGTCCGCTGCGCCCTTCCCCAGCACTGCGCTAAGCCTCTACTACTACAGTCAACGGGTTCACCAGCCAGGTCTGGAGCTTGGCTTGAAGGGCGCAGCACATGCCAACGCGCGCAACTTTAATCGCCGCGCCTTGACCTCAGCCACAGCATCGGCGCGGTAGCGATACAGCTTGGCCGGTCGCCCCTCGCCGCTGAGCCGCTCGCTCACCTCCTCCAGGATCTGCGCTTGCAAGATTCGCCGACGGAAGTTGCGCTTGTCCAGGCGCTCGCCGAGCACCACCTTTCTGAAGCTGGCTGAAGGTGAACTTCTTAGGCAAATGCCGACGGCGGTGTGTTCGCGCAGCCGCTTGAGCACATAGTTCATGGTCTCAGCGTGGTCTCGCGTAGACAGATTGCCAGCGCGCATCGGATGCCGGCAGGAAGCGCAAACGGCGCAGGTGCCAGCGCGAAGTAAGCCACCGTCATCATTTGCCCACACGGTTCGCGGTCAACCCGACCAAACGTACTCGATGTGCACGCCAGTCTCGCTATACAACACGCGCGCTGCGTTACGAACCAACCTTGGATCGGCCAGCGACCTTCACGCGTCCCGCTTGATCAGCAACACTCTGTTGTGCTATAATCATAAGCTAGACAC
>JAGHYX010000063.1 GCA_017743375.1 Chloroflexota bacterium | reverse complement strand
ATCCTACACAACCATGGACCAAATCCTACAAGTCATCTTCAGCGCGACGTTCATCGCAGCGGTGTTGCGGGTCTCCACACCGATCATGCTGCCGGCGCTGGGCGGGCTGATCTCTGAGCTGGGCGGCGTGGTGAACATCGCCCTGGAGGGGATCATGCTGACGGCGGCATGCGCCGGCGTCTTGGTCAGCATCGCCACGCAGAGCGAATGGCTGGGGCTGCTGGCGGGCCTGGCTGCCGGCGCAGCATTGGCGCTCATCCTCGCCTTCTTCCATCTCAACTTGAAAGCTGATTTGATCTTGGCCGCGATCGCGATCAACATCCTGGCGTCGGGCGGGACGATCTTCGTCGTCTTCCTCCTCACCGGCGACAAAGGCAGCACCAGCGCCCTGGTGAGCAAACAGATGCCGTTCGTCGAAATCCCGCTCATCAAGGACATCCCCATCGTCGGGCCTATCCTGAGCGGCCAGAATTTGCTGACGTACGTCGCGTTCCTCGCCGTCGTTGCCGTCTCGATCTTCCTCTATCGGACACGCACGGGCATCCACCTGCGGGCCGTGGGGGAGAACGCCGAAGCTGCTCGCTCGGTGGGCATTGACGTGCGCAAACAGCAGTATCTGGCGCTGTTGCTGAGCGGCCTGTTGGCGGCCTTGGGCGGCATCTACCTCAGCATGGGTTACGTTAAGTTCTTCGCCCGCGACATGACCGCCGGCCGGGGCTTCATCGCGCTGGCCGCGATCTTCTTGGGCGGCAGGACGCCGCTCGGCACGATGATCGCTGCCTTGGTCTTCGGCGCCGCTGAGGCGCTCGCCGTCCAGCTCGGCAACCTGCGCATCCCCAACCAGTTGGTGCAGACGATCCCTTACTTGGCTACCCTGGCTGCGTTGGTGATCTACGCCGTGGCCCAACGACAACGCGCCATCGCCCGCCAGCGCAAGTTCCGCCAGGCCACACAAACCGCTCATTAACTTATGGAGGTGGCCTGGCTGCGTTCCAAGATATACGGCGGCGTTTATGGACAGGCGCTCGGCGATGCGTTCGGCATGCCGGCGCTGCTCACGCCGGCCCAGACGCGCGCGCGCTTCGGGCGGGTCACCGGCTTTCTGGCCGCGCCCGATGATCACCCGGTTCATGCCGGCTTGCCGGCGGGTCGGATCACCGATGACACCGAACAAGCGCTCTGGCTGGCGCGGCAGATCATCCGCGAGGGCGGCGTCTCACTAGACGGCGCTGCGCAGGCCATCGTGGCATGGTATGACGCCGTCAGCGGTGACACCTGTCCTTTTGTCGGGCCTAGCACGCGGCGCGGCGTGGCCAACATCCGCGCCGGCATGGACCCGCGGCGCAGCGGGCTGGGCGGCGATACCAACGGCGCAGCGATGCGCGCCTCGGTGGTCGGCCTGATCCATCCCGGCGACGTGTTGAGCGCAGCGCGCGACGCCACAACGACCGCGATCCCCACCCACAACACCAGCGTGGCCTGCGCAGCGGCTGCCGCCGTCGCCGGCGCCGTGGCGCGCGCGCTCGACCCACAAGCGACGTTGCGCGACGTATTGAGCGCGGGCATCGAGGCCGCCGATATCGGCGCTCAGCTCGGCGCGCCAGCGCTCGGCGCGTCGGTCGCCCGGCGCATTGACCTGGCGATCAGCCTGGCCCGCGACGAAATGGGGGACGACGAGAGCAGAATTCAAGCCATCCACGACCTGATCGGCACGGGGCTGGCCGCCAGCGAAGCGGTTCCTGCTGCGTTTGGCGTCGTCGCGCTGGCCGACGGCGACCCAATGCGCGCGGCAGAGATCGCCTTCGCCCTTTCCGGCGATGCCGACACGATCGGCGCAATGGCCTGTGCCATCTGCGGCGCGTGGAGAGGCATCGAAGCGATTCCCCTTGCGATACGCCAAGCGCTCCGCGCGGCCAATCCCGAGCACGACTTCGACGCTATCGCAGAGGGGCTATTGCAAGTTGCCCAGAGGCGGGCCGAATCCTAGCGCGAGGTGATGGGGCCAAACGCAAGCGCGGCGGGCTTGTTCACATGTTCGCCACGCGCTGCCAGGCGCGTTTTGCCGCTTCGCGCGCCTTGGCTGCGATCTCCTTCTCATCCAGCGTCAGCAGAACGCGGTCGGCCATCAGCAGCCGGCCATTGCACAGCGTGTGGGTCACCATGCCGCCGTGAACGCCGAACAGCAAGTGCCAGGGGGCGTTCTCGGCATGCAAAGGCGTGAACGGCCGATAGTCAACCAAGATCACGTCCGCCGGCGAGCCGATTGTTAGGCTGCCGCTCAACGTCGGCCAGAAGCACTGCGCGATGCTGGCGTTGTTCTGATAAGCCAGGCGCGCCACCACATCAGCCCCCATCGCGCGCGGATCGCCGGCGTGCACCTTGTGCAGCAGGTCGCAGACCTTCATCTCGGCAAATGCGTCGTTCGAGAAACCATCGTTGCCCAGCCCGACACAGATGCCGCGGGCCAACATATCACCGATGCGGGCAACCCCCACGCCATTGTTCATGTTGCTGCGCGGTTGATGAGTCACTTTGGCGCGCCGCTCGGCCAGCAAGTCCATCTCGCGATCACCAATGTGAATGCAATGCGCGCAAAGCGTATCTTCCTTTAAGGCACCGTGCGCATCCAGGCGCTCCACCACTGACATACCATAGCGGCGGCGGCTGTCCTCTTCATCAGCCGGGTCTTCGGCTACGTGCAGATGGATAGGGAGGTTCAGTTGGCCCGCTGCCTCAACGCAAGCGTCCAGCGTCTCGTCGCTCACGGTGAACGAGGCGTGGATGCCCATCGCGGCAGCCAGCAGATGAGCTGAGGGCTGGGTTGCCAGCGACCGCGCGAAGCGCACGTTCTCCTGAATGCCCCGCTTGGCGCCGTCCAGTCCGTTGCGGTCGGTCACTTCGTAGCACAGCGCCGCACGCAGCCCAGCTTGCGTCACCGCTTCTGCGATCGCGTCCAGCGCTCCCTCAATCGCTTCTGGGCTGGCGTGGTGATCTATCAACGTGGTCGTGCCGTGCTTGATCGCGTCCACCAGGCAGACCAGCGCCGAGTATCTCACCCCCTCCAGGTCCAGGGCGCGGTCGAGCCGCCACCAGAGCCTTTGCAACACCTCGATGAAGTTGCGCGGCGGTTCGCCGGGGATGGCCATGCCGCGCGCGAATGCGCCGTAGAAGTGCGTATGCGCGCAGATGTTGGCCGGCAGGATCAACTTACCCGCAGCGTCCAAGGTGCGCAGGTTCGGCAGCTCACGACAACGGCGGTTGAGCTCGTCCATCGTCCCGAGATCAGCGATTTGGCCATTTCGGATGAGCAGCCCGCCGTCGTCAATCACTAAGTTGGGATCGGACATGGTGATGAGTGTGCCGTGAGCGATGAGCATATATTCCGGTTGCGCCATAGCGAGTGCTAGTATGCAACGCCGAGAGGGTTACGCAAGCTATGTAGGTTTGCGAGATGCCGCGCGCAACGTTGACGGTCGCGGATGAGTCGTATCAGCCTAGCGCAGCAGCACGTTGTGGGGGCGGTTTTCTCCTGATAGCCTGGAGCGTCTCTCCTGTTGTGCTCCGAATCCGGCCAGCGCTGGCCTATTACTTACATATAATCTCCCCTGTGAGCGCTGAACTTGAGGCGCGCGTGGAGACGCTGGAGGAGCTGATGGCGGACACGCTGCGCATCGTGCGTGCCACCAGCCTGCAGGTTGACCGCCTCGCGCGGGAGATGAGTGCCTTCAAGGACGAGATGAGCGCCTTCAAAGAGGAGATGCGCGCCTTTAAGGAGGAGACGCGCGCCTCGCGGAAGGAGATGAACAAGCGCTGGGGCGATTTGTCCGCC
This sequence comes from Chloroflexota bacterium, assembly GCA_017743375.1. Lineage (GTDB taxonomy): Bacteria > Chloroflexota > Anaerolineae > J036 > Brachytrichaceae > JAAFGM01. The sequence continues at coordinate 10,706 of JAGHYX010000063.1, read as the reverse complement.
AGCCTGGGGATGCTGGTTGAGAACATCGTCGCGCCGAGCGTCCCGCGCGTGCTGCGCGAGGTCTTCGGCTGCCCTGATGAAGAGATTGAATCCCTGCTCGTCCGGCTCAAGCGCAAGCATCCCAGCCGGCGCGGCTACAACCGCGAGTTTGACGCCATCGCCGCCGGCTGCGGCTACGTGCTGATTGTGGAGAGCAAGACCCAGCTTGACACTGATGCAGTCGGCGAATTTGCGGAGCGGCTGCCGGAGGCCAAGGAATTCTTGCCTGAGTTTGCCGAGCGCGGCTATCGCTTCGTGGGGGTGGTTGCCGGCTTATACGTAGACCCCAGCGTGGTGACGTTTGCCGAGCGGCGCGGCCTGATGGTGCTGGGCACGGGCGAGGACCTGATGGAGGTGTTGAACTCGCCCGGCTTTGTGCCGCGTACATACTGAGTTCGTCTCGACAATTATCCTCACCGCATAGGTTTTGCGAAAATCCCTTGCCAGAGCTAAGTGTGCGCTCCCCGTTCCAGCCGACCGGCGACCAGCCGCAGGCGATCGAGGCGCTGGTTGCGAGCCTCAACGCCGGCAATCGCTACACCACGCTGCTGGGCGCAACCGGCACCGGCAAGACTTTCGTGATCGCTAAGGTTATCGAGCGCGTCCAGCGCCCGACGTTGGTGATCGCTCACAACAAGACGCTCGCTGCCCAGCTCTACGCTGAGTTCAAGGAGTTCTTTCCAGACAACGCCGTCGAATACTTCGTCAGCTACTACGACTATTACCAGCCGGAGGCGTATGTCCCGCGCTACGACCTTTACATAGAGAAAGACGCCTCGATCAACGATGAGATTGACCGCCTGCGCCTGGCCGCGACCAGCTCGCTGCTCAGCCGGCGCGATGTGATCATCGTCGCCTCAGTCTCCTGCATCTACGGCGTGGGCAACCCCGAAGACTATGGGCGCTTCGTGGTCAAGTTGGCTAAGGGCGAGGTGCGCCGGCGGGACGTGGTGCTGCGCATGCTGGTGGCGATTCAATACGAGCGCAACGACGCCAGCTTGACGCGCGGGCGCTTTCGCGTGCGCGGCGATACGCTCGAAGTCCAGCCGGCCTACGCCGAGACCGCCTATCGCATCGAGTTCTTCGGCGACGAGGTGGAGCGCATCACCGAGATTGACACGCTCACCGGCGAGATCCTGGCCGAGCTAGACGAGGTCGAGATCTATCCGGCCAAGCACTACATCACCCCGCAGGAGAAGCTCCAGCGCGCCATCCGCGAGATCGAGCAGGAGTTAGAAGAGCGGATCGCCTTCTTCAAGTCACAGGGAAAGTATCTAGAAGCGCAGCGCATTGAACAGCGCACACGCTATGACATCGAGATGCTGCGCGAAGTGGGTTTCACCGCCGGCATCGAGAACTACTCTCGTCTCCTGGATGGCCGGCCACCCGGCACGCCGCCCTTCACCCTGCTGGATTACTTCCCAGACGACTTTTTGCTCGTCATAGATGAGAGCCACATCACGATCCCCCAAATTCGGGGGATGTACAACGGCGACCGCGAGCGCAAACAGGTGCTGGTGGACTATGGCTTTCGCCTGCCGAGCGCTCTGGATAACCGCCCGCTCAAGTTCGAGGAGTTCGAGCAGCGCTATCGCCAAGTGATCTTTGTCAGCGCTACGCCTGGCCCCTTCGAGCTGCAGCACAGCGCAGTCGTGGTTGATTTGGTGATCCGTCCCACCGGGATTGTGGATCCGGAAATTGAGGTGCGACCGGTTAAAGGGCAAGTGGATGATTTGATCGGTGAGATTCGCCAACGCATCGCGCGCGGCGAGCGCACCCTGGTCACCACCCTCACCAAGCGCATGGCGGAGGACCTTACCCGTTACCTTCAGGAGATCGGCATCAAAGTCCAATACCTACATAGCGAGGTCGAGACCGTGGAGCGCGTGGAGATCCTGCGCGACCTGCGTTTGGGCGAATACGACGTCGTCGTCGGCATCAACCTGCTCCGCGAGGGGCTGGACCTGCCAGAGGTATCGCTGGTGGCTATCCTGGATGCGGACAAGGAAGGTTTCTTGCGCAGCACGACCTCGCTCATTCAGATGATCGGGCGCGCCGCGCGCCACGTCAATGGCAAGGTGATCATGTATGCCGATACGATCACCGAATCAATGCGCGCGGCGATTGAGGAGACCGAGCGCCGGCGCGCCAAGCAGATCGCCTACAACCAGGCCCACGGCATTCAGCCGCAGTCCATCTACAAAGCCGTGCGCGACCTCACCGACCGCGTGCGCGTCGCTGAGGAGAAGGCCGGTTATGCCAAGGCGCGCGACGGCGAGAAGAAGGCCACATCACTGCGGCTGGCCGACTTGCCAAAGACCGAGCAGAAGCGCCTGCTGGCCGAGCTGGAACAGCAGATGTACCAGGCGGCTAAGGAATTGGAGTTCGAGAAAGCCGCCATGCTGCGCGACCAGATTCTAGAGCTGCGCCAATTGCTCAACGACATAGACGATCAGACACCGGAGTGGGAGAAGATCCGTCGTCTGCGCGCTCAAGGGGCTGACGAACCAGAGCCGACGGCGACGACGTATGTGATCAAGCAGCCCAAGAAGGCCGGCCCGCGCCGCCGCCGCTGAGCAAGCCAAGATGAACGGTCTGCTGGTTCTGGATAAGCCGAGCGGCATGTCCTCGCACGACGTGGTGGCGCGCGCTCGCCGCGCGCTGCGCGAGAAGCGCATCGGCCACGCCGGCACGCTCGATCCTCTGGCCACCGGCGTGCTGGTCTTGTGCGTTGGTCACGCCACCCGGCTGAGCGAATACCTGCTTGGGGAAGACAAAGCCTACGAAGGCTTGATCAAGCTCGGCGAGCGCACCGACACCGACGACGCCGAGGGCCAGGTCATTGACGTCCGGCCTGTGCCGGCGCTGACGCCCCAGGACCTGCGCGCGCTCGAGGCGCGCTTCACGGGCGAGATCGCGCAGGTGCCACCGCAGTTCAGCGCCATCCAGAAGGACGGCCAGCGGGCTTATGCCCTGGCCCGCCGCGGCCAGCCTGTGGCGCTCGAACCCCGGCGGGTGCGGATTGACGTGCTGCGGCTGGCGTTTGCCGAAGGCGCGCCGCCTGGCGCCTGGCTTGCGTTCTCCGTCCGCTGTAGCGCCGGCACATACATCCGTGCGCTGGCCCGCGATATCGGTGAGGCGCTGGGCTGTGGCGCGCACGTGGCCAGCCTGCGCCGCACACAGGCCGGCGTGTTCAGCCTAGCCGACGCTGTGACGCTGCCAGCGCTTGAAGAGGCCGGGCGCAACGGCCAGGCTGCGCGCTTGCTGTTGCCGATGGATCGCGCCCTGGCTGATTGGCCGGCAGCAACGCTCGACGAATCAACGGCCAGACGGCTGAAGCAAGGGCAGCGCGTCGCCTCGCCCAGCTTGCTCTCCCAGCCGGCAGCGACGGTGCGCGTGTATGATGCACGGGGCAACTTCTTCGCCATCGCCAGTTGGGATGGGGCGATGCTCAAGCCGATCAAAATCCTCGATGCAACGCTTTCAGTCGTTTGATGAAGTGCGTACCTCTGTCCCAACTGTCTGCACCATCGGCGCGTTTGATGGTGTCCATCTAGGCCACCAGCGCCTGATCCGCGCCGTCGTTGCCGAGGCACATGCACGACAGGCGCGCGCCGCCGTCATCACTTTCTTTCCCCACCCACGGGTGGTGTTGGGCAAAGCGCCGGCGCGCTATCTCACGCTGCCCGAGGAGAAAGCTGCTCAGATCGCCGCGCTGGGCGTGGATATCCTGATCACCCTCGCTTTCACTGCGCAGATGATGCAGATGACGGCCTCGGCGTTTGTGCACCAGATGGTGGCGAGCCTGCGACCGCTCAGCCTATGGGTGGGCCCGGATTTTGCCCTAGGACATCGCCGGCAGGGCGATGTGGCCTATCTCAGCGCACAGGGCAGGGAGCTGGGCTTCGCCGTCAACGTGATGGACAAGCTCAGCCTGGGTGATCGCGTCATCTCCAGCACGCGCATCCGCGAGGCGCTGGCGCGCGGCGACCTGCGCGACGCCAATCAGTGCCTGGGCCGGCCGTTTCGCGTCGTGGCTTATCCGCACGGTGCGCAGGTGTTGCGCGCGGACGAGCGCCAATGGCTGCCGGCGCCGGGTACTTATCCCGCGCGAATCGCCGACCGCACCGGCTTGGTGACCCTGGCCGCCGATCGCCCGCATGACCTCCTGCTTGAGCGACCAATCGATCACCGCATCGGGCAAGTGGCGGTGGAGTTTGTCTAGATGTTCATCCGCCACCTCTCGCTGACCAACTTTCGGCTGTATGCTCGTTTGGAGCTTGACCTGCCGCGCGGGCTGGTGGTCATCCAGGGCGACAATGCCCAGGGCAAGACCTCGCTGCTGGAGGCGATCTACTTCCTCGCCACCTCGCATGCGTTGCATACGCCCGTTGACCGGCAGGTGATTCGGTGGGGCGCGGAGGAGGAAGGCCCTTATCCATTTGCCGTGCTCAAGGCGCTGATCCAGAGCAATGCGGGCCTGCGCCTGATCGAGATCGGGATGCAGCGCACGGAGTCTGGTCGCCTGCGCAAGGAGATCCGCGTGGACGGCCTGCCCAAGCGGGCGATAGACCTGGTTGGTCAGCTCAACGTGATCCTCTTCTTCCCCGCCGATGTGGAGTTGGTGGCCGGCCCGCCAGCGTTGCGTCGCGCCTTCCTCGACGCGGCCCTCTCGCAACTCGATGCCGATTACGTCCGCGCCCTGGAGCGCTATGCCCGCGCCCTGGCCAACCGTAACGCGCTGCTCAAGCAGGCGCAGGAACACCCGCTCGACCCGGACGAGCTGGCGCTCTGGGATGATCAGTTAGTGCCGGCGGGGGTGGAGGTCGCCCTGCGCCGCCGTCGCGCGGTCTCAGCGCTTGCGCGGCTGGCAGCGCCCATTCACCGTGAGCTATCTAACGGTCGAGAATATCTTGAGATCGTCTATCAGCCCAATTTTGACCCGCTCCGCCCGGCAGCGCTGAACACTTCCTATCAGATCGGCCTGGACGACGCGGCGCTGCCCGCCGGCGTGGCCTATGATGACCTGCTTGCGGCCTTCCGCCGCACGCTGGCCGAGCGCCGCCGCGAGGAGATCGCCCGTGGCATGACCCTCGTCGGCCCGCACCGCGACGAGCTGCGCTTCCTTGCCAACGGCCTGGACCTAGGTGAGTATGGCTCTCGCGGTCAGCAGCGCACGGCCGTGCTGGCCCTCAAACTGGCCCAAGCGCAGTGGATGCGCGAACACACCGGCGAAGACCCCGTGCTGCTTCTAGATGAGGTGCTGGCCGAGCTGGACGCCTACCGCCGGCGCTGCCTTTTGCGCTTCATCGAGCGCGCGAATCAGGTCATCATCACCACGACCGACCTGCAGCGCCTGGATCAGGCCTTGCTCACCCAGGCGATGTTCCTGCGGGTCTGCGCCGGCGTGATCTCGCCGATGGCCTGAATGCGCTCCTCCCCTTGGCTGAAAGTTCGCTGACCCGCTGCCGCTATCGTTGACAAACGTTAGACAAAGGGTTAGATTAACCCAACCGGGATGTTCGACCACTACAGCGACGAGCCGGTGTACAACGTCAAAGCCGTGGCGCGCCAAACGGGCGTCTCGGCGGATGCGTTGCGCGCTTGGGAGCGCCGCTATGGCGTGCCCTCGCCGCCGCGCACGGAGAGCGGCTACCGGTTGTATTCCGAACGCGACGTGGCCATCATCCGTTGGTTGAAGGCGAAGATCGAAGCCGGGATGAGCATTGGCCAGGCAGCACGTCTGTTGCACTCGCTGCTGTCCCAAACGGCGGATAAACCGCCGGCAGAGCCGCCGGCGCCTGCTTCGTATGACCGCCTGCGCGAGGACTTCATCGCCGCGGCGGTTGAGTTTGACGAGGCGCGCGCGGATCGCGTCCTGAACGAGGCATTCGCGCTTTTCTCCATCGAGGATGTTTGCTTGAACCTAATCCAGCCGGTGATGGTGGCGCTGGGTGAGCGATGGCACATGGGCGAGATCACCATCAGCGTCGAGCACTTCGCAACCAGCCTGCTGCGCCGCCGGCTCTCGACGTTGATGACCGTTGTGCCGCCGGCCAGCCGAGCCGGGCGCATCGTCAGCGCGTGCGCGCCTGGGGAATATCACGAACTCGGCCTCTTGATCGTCTCGCTGTTCCTGCGCCGGCGCGGCTATGAGGTCATCTACTTGGGCCAGAACATCGGCCTGGCCCGCCTGCGCGAGATGTTGGAGAAGGCACACCCTGATCTGGTGTTGCTCTCGGCCAGCCAACTGATCGCTGCGGCCAATCTGCTCGACCTCGTCGAGTCCATCCAGCCCTATGTCGCTCAGCATGGCGTGCGCGTCGTCTTCGGCGGGCGCGTCTTCAATCGCCTGCCGGCGCTGCGGCAGCGCGTGCCCGCCACCTACGTCGGCGAAGACGCGCAGTCCGCCGCTGAGCAGATCGCGCGCTTGCTCGCCGAGCCGCGCCTGCTCGCGCCTGATGAGGCGTTGCAAGCGGCGCCGACCGCAAATGGTCATGCCTGGCTCGCCGACTTGCGTAGCCAGATGCCCCAGGTGATCGCCGGCGCGGCGCGCTTGCTGCAGGACTATGCGGACCGATCGTTGACCCATGCTCGACTCGTCGAGGCTTGTGAGTATGTATCTCGCTGCGTCGAAGCCGCCTTGCGCTTTGACCTGCCCGATGCACTGGCCGAGCTGGACAACTGGGCCTGGGATGCGCTCCCGCCCGATGGCATCGCAGTGGCAGAGCTAGAGCAAGTAGTTGCAGCCCTGGACCAGGCTGCTGAAGTGGGGCTGCCGCTGGTGCAATACGCCGCGCTCGTGCCGTACCTGCGCGCTTTGCGCCGCGCGTGCTCTGCACCTACCGAGTCTTAAATCCCCGGCTGAGCGCCGCGCAGTAACTCACCGCTATCTCATATAGATCGCTATGCTTAGGAGTGCTGCGAACTCGCTTACCAGCGCAGGGTTAACGCCAGCGCGTTGAGCATCACGACCATTGGAGAAACGCACATGATCCTCATCACCGGTGCAAGTGGCTACGTCGCACAACACACGCTTCAGCGATTGAGCGCGCTGAAGGCGCAGTCCCCTGATCGCCTGCCTTGGCCGATTCGCGCCCTGGTGCGCAACCCGCAACGCGCGGATAAGGTGCGCGCCTTCGGCGCAGAGGTCGCCATTGGCGATGTCACCGATCCCGCCTCTCTGGCGAAAGCCATGGAAGGCGTCAAAAAGGTGATCCACCTCGCTGCGGTCAACCGCGACCGCGGGCAGGTCACCATGGAGCGGGTGAATGCACAAGGGACAATCAACGTCGTCGAGGCGGCCAAGCGCGCCGGCGTCGAGCACATCATCACCGTGGTCGGGCTGGGCGCCGACCCAAAGCGTCCCTTCCCGCTGGCTTACACCCAGGGGCGGGGTGTGGAGGCCATCATGGCCAGCGGCATCCCCTACACGATCCTCGAGGCATCGGTGATCTTTGGCCCCGGCGATGAGTTCCTCAACACGCTGGCCGGCCTGGCCAAATTGCCGCCCTTCATGATCGTCCCCGGCGACGGCAAGACCAGGTTTCAACCAATCGCCGTGCAGGACGTGGCCGCTTGCGTCGTGGACTCACTGTATCGTCCAGAGGTCCTCAACCGCCGTTTGCAGATCTGCGGCAGCGAGGTGATCACCCTGGAGGGCATCATTGACGCGATCCTCGATGAGCTTCAGGTCAAGCGCGTCAAGCTCTACATGCCAGTCGCCTTGCTCAGGCCGGCGGTCGCCATCATGGACGCCACCTTGCCCAAGCCGCCGGTCACGCCCAGCCTGCTGGCGCAGTTGGGCGTGGACAACGTGGCGACCGACAACGCGATCACCTCGGTGTTCGGCATCCAGCCGATCAAGCTGCGCGAGGGCATCGCTTACGTGCGCCAGATGACGTTCGGCAAGTTCGTGGCGCGCACGCTGGGACGGCTGGAATACCGCTGATGGGCCGCTTTGAATATGCTTTCGTCGTCCGCGCGCCCCTGGAGCGGGTGTGGGACTTTCACGACGATCCGCTGGCGCTGCCGAAGGTGATGACCGGGCCGGTGCAAATGCGCGTGCATCACGTGGACCGTCCGCTCAACCCAGGCAGCCGCATCCTGATGACCATGCAGGTCGGCCCGCTGCGCCGGCCGTGGAACGTCCAGCTCATCGAGCGCGTGCCGCCGCATTACTTCACGGATGAGCAGATCGGCGACGAAGGCCCCTTCAAGCGCTGGCGGCACACTCACGCCTTCGAGGCGGTGGACGATCAGCGTACCCGTGTGATAGACCGATTGGACTACGCGTTGCCGTTCGGCCCGCTCGGCGAGTTGCTCGACGCGCTCTTCGGCCGCATCGTCCTAAGGGCGATGTTTGCCGCGCGCGCCAAAGCCACCCGGCGTTGGCTGGAGGCAACGTAGCTGAAAAAGGAATCCGAGATGTTAAAGGACAAAGTGATCATCATCACCGGCGCCAGCAGCGGCATTGGCCGCGCGACGGCGCTGGCTCTCGCAAAGTTGGGCGCCAAGTTGGGCCTTGCGGCGCGCAACTACGCCGCGCTCTCGGCTGTGGCCGACCAGGCCAGGCAACTGGGGGCGCAGGCGATCGCCGTGCCTACCGACGTCACGCAAAAAGACCAAGTGGCCGACCTGGTCAGCGAGGTGCTCGCGACCTTCGGGCGCATTGACGGCCTGGTCAACTGCGCCGGCGTGGGCGTGATCCGCCCGATCGAGCAATTGACCGAAGAGGACATTGACCGCACCTACGCAGTGAACACCAAGGGGGTGATCCTGGTCTCCCAGGCTGTCGGTGCGGCGATGCTCAAGACCGGCGGCGGGCGCATCGTCACGCCGGTCGGCACGATGGGCCGCTATGTCATGCGTGGCAGCGTCGCCTACAGCGCCAGCAAGTGGGGAGCGGTGGGCGCGCTCAAGGCGATGGCCACCGAATGGCAGCGCAGCGGCATCGGCATCTCGTTGCTCTACCTCGGCGGCGTCAACTCGCCCTTTTGGGATGCCATCGAGATGAAGGTGCAGCGCGACAAGATGTTGAGCGTCGAGGACGCCGCGCAGGCGATCGTGTCCGCGCTCCAGGCGCCGGCGGGCAGCGTGCTCAACGAACTGGTGCTCCAGCCCGATAGCCATCAGTTCATTTAGCCTGCTCAGCCGGCTATGCAGGCAAATAAGCCCCTGGCAAATGCGCGCTTTGCCAGGGGCAGTTCGTTGTGCGAGAGGGCGCGTCTCAGCTAACCGCCCAACAGCGCGGCGCCGAACACGCTGCCCACGACCGAGGCGACAACAAGGCTAAGCACAAAGAGGATCACGCCTGAGATGATCGCGGTCAGGACAGCCTTCTGCGTGTCAAAGCCGGCGGATTCGCGGATCGCCAGCACAGTGGCGATGATCGAGAGGATGGCAGCGGCGATCGCGCCCGCGAAGGGCACGATTATCAATAGCTGAAACGCATAGGTGAAGCCGAAGATGCGCAGCAGCTCTGCCGTGCTGCTTTGGCCGCGGAAGAGCCGATTGGCGATGAAAGCTGTTAGCGCGCTCGCCAGCAGCCAACTTACCAGGACGGTAGTGAGGGACGTGGCGACGATGGCCGCCAAGCCCAGCGGGTTAGTCCCAAGCGCGCTGCTGAGCAGCGCGGTCACGATCGTCACAATGACGACGACGATCGCCGCTGGCGTCAGCGCTGCTGGGTCGTGCGCGACTTCGCGATAGACGGGTGCTCTGAACGTGATGATGCCGATGAGCCTGTTCATTGATCAAACTCTCCTTAGTTGAAAGTAAGCGAACCCTACCTGAGCGATGTTAAGCCCAGATAGGCGTCCAGACGATATTATTGCTGTGCACATACTGGCCGGCCATGTTGGCCACCACCAGCCCGATATACAGCGGCGACAGCAGCGCGATCACGATCACGATGACGGTGCCGAGGCAGGGGATGAGGCTCAGGATGCCTGAGACCAACCCCACCGCAAAAGAAGCGGCTGCGACTATTGCGACGATCGTCAAGTAATCGCCCGTGTTTGTCCTGGCAATCTGGATCAGCTCGCCAACGCGCAAACATGCGCCGATTTGCTCGGTCCTGGCGAATTGGATAAGGATCGCCGCCGAGAGGTAGAGCAGGAAAAGTCCGTATATCAGCGCGATGCACGACAGCGCAATACCGCCAATGCCCACGATGAGGACGGCGTTCTCCGGCAGATTCCCGTCTGGGCGTGAAGCGGTTTGCTGGATGAGAAAGCCCAACAGGGCGCAGCTCGGCATGAGAATCGGTAGGGCGAAGATAAGCTGCACGGCCAAAAGCTTAAGCCCGATCACCAACTTCTTCCCTAAATTGTCCCAGTTGGGCAGCGGGGACGAAGCGCCCCTGGCGCTGTTTTGGAGATGCTCGATGATGAAGCCGGTGACCGCGAAGCTCAGAATCGGCACGAAGCTGATGAGCACGCCGAGCGCGAACTTCTTGATCCAGTCCCGATCTTCGGTCGGGTGCTGAAGGGCTTGCGCGATGTCGATCATGGTTTAGACAGTGCGGTTGGCCAGCGGAATAGAGGAGTAGCGAGAAGTGCGCTGGCGCACGTGCACAATGGGATTGTAGGTGACTTTCCGTTTTTGCACAAGCAGGGGATGCGCTGTGGCTAGAGGCAACGCCCCTTCCCATTCCTCCCGCTAGC
>JAGHYX010000248.1 GCA_017743375.1 Chloroflexota bacterium | reverse complement strand
CGGGCGCTAACCGCGCGACGAACTGCGCCCCCTGCCAGGTGCTCGGGCGCATCACGATCAAGCGTTCATCGGGGTGCTCCTGGGCGTGCGCCCGCAGCGCAGCCATGAAGGTCGGCGCGCGACGATGGTCAACCTGGAAGCCTGCGCGCCGCATGTCGTCCATGAAGTGGCGCATGGCTGAGAGCACTAGGATCAGCTTATGGCGGTGCCAAGGGCGGGCGCGCAGCTTGGCGCTGCTCTCGATGAAGAGCAGCCGGGCGTTGCTGGGGTTCAAGCCATGCTCCGCCAGCCAAGCCGGCCAGCGCGGCGAGAGCTGGTCGCCCAAGATCCATACCGCGGTTCGTGGCTTATCCATACGACAAAAACAACGCCGGCGCCTCACAAGCGCCGGCGTGAAAATCCAATGGCTGCGAGGTTACGTCAGCGCAGATTGGATGGAATCGGCCTAGGCGGGTTATAAAGGTCGCACGATTCATGCTGAGCTGACGGATCACTAGTGTAGATGATGTCATTGCCCAGGCTGGCTTTGCCGCCCTCGACAACCACCTTCGTAACCCCAGATGCCCTTAGCCCCTGGAGATTGAGAGGGATAAGGTAATACGTGCCTGGTTCAACTGGAACGCCGAACGTGCCATCACTGCCCACGGTGCCGCACGTATACCAGTCGCCACCGTCGGTAATCTTGTACCATGCACCGCCAAACGGTCTGCCGTCTTTGTAGGCCGTGCCTCGTATGCTGCCTAGCGACGAGCACGATACTGAGAAATTCACAGAGACATCTATGCGGATTATCCCATTTGTTGGAGGTCTGTCGCTCACCAAGACCCGGCCACGGGTTCCGCAATCCAGATACCTGTCCAGACGGAAGTGGTCTAAGAAGAATCCACCACCTAAGTCGTCAGTGCGAACAAATGGCATTAGGAAAAAATTTACAAAGTCAAACGTGTAAACCACAAACGGAAGGCGTGAACCATTACTGTCGTCATTACGCACAGCGACGCGCAGACCGCTTGTGGAAGCCTCGACTACAACGTCGCTTGCAGGATTATAGATGGTCGTCGGACCGAAGTGATCGGCTAGGGCGACCCTGGCTGAGCTGGCTGCGACGAAGCTGATGGCTAGTCCCAACTTAAGGAAAGAACTCTTGTTGCTCATGTCAATCCCCCTTACTTGTAGGTTTCTACCCAAATTATATCCAATATAGAGGCTTATGCAAGGGGATGCTGAATTCGCCGATAGAGGCGTGGGTAGCTCGCTCGCCATATATACTGAGCGTTATGGAGTCACCAACCCTGCACCTCAGGTGAGGTAGAGTACCAGCACCCCCCTGTGCGCTCAATACCGGTCACGCCAAGCACACGAGGTCACGCGCCTCAAATCATGAGTTTACCCTCCAGGCCGCTACTGGCAAAACTCAGCCTATAGATAGTGAGTGGGCGACGCACCTGCGCCGCCCAACTATAGCGCTTCCGCCTTCACCCAGTCTACCAGCTCGTGCACGTAGGCGAAAGCCAGCGCGGTGACCGTATCGGCTGCGCCGTAGTAAATCGCCATGCGGCCGGTGTCGCCGTCCACCAGCGCCGCGCACGGGAAGACCACGTTGGGCACGTCGCCGACGCACTCATACAGCGTCTGCGGCGACATCAGATAGGGCGCTGCGCGCGCGATCACCTTCCAGGGCTTGTCCAGGTCTAGCAGCGCAGCGCTGAAGCTATACACGAAGCCATTGCACGAGGTGAGCACGCCGTGGTAGATCAACAGCCAGCCCTCGCTGGTCTCGATCGGCGTCGGGCCGGCGCCGATCTTGGTGTGGTTCCACGGGCTGCCACCTGCGCCGAACACCCAACGGTGACAACCCCAATGAATCATGTCTGGGCTTTCGCTATAGAAGATGTCGCCGAAGGGCGTGTGGCCGTTGTCGCTGGGCCGGCTGAGCATGGCGTATTTGCCGTTGATCTTGCGCGGGAACAGCACGCCGTTCCGGTTGAACGGCAGAAAAGCATTCTCGAGCTGGTAAAAGGTCTGGAAGTCGTAGGTGTAACCGACGCCGATGGTCGGGCCGTGATAGCCGTTGCACCATGTGATGTAATAGCGGTCCTCGATCCAACAGACGCGCGGGTCGTAGCGATACTGAAACCTAGCAACTTCGGGGTCGTCGCAGTGAAACTGGATCGGCTCCGGCGCGATCTGCCAGGACAGGCCATCGTCGCTGAAGCCGGCGTGGATGTTCATCACCCGCCGTGTGTCGTCCACGCGAAAAACGCCAGCGAAGCGCCCCTGATAGGGCACGACGGCGCTGTTGAAGATGCTGTTGCTGCGCGGCGTGGCGTCGCGCGGGATCACCGGGTTGCGGCTATAGCGCCAGATGACACCATCGTAACCGGCTGGGCGATCCTCCCAGGGCAGGTTAGGGATGGCGGTAAGCTGATGAATGGGTGTGAGCATGGTTCACCGTTAGCAGACAAAGTTTCATTGATCGCCAACCCATTCTATCAAACTTTTCGCTGGGAGTGCTGGGGCATTCGCGACTATGGGTGGGCGATGGCAGTGTCGTCGCTTACCCTTTACAGTTCACATTCGCTAGGCAGCGAGAGTACTGCCTCCGTTGGTGAACGCACCTGGAGTGCTCCAAGTAGCAGTAAAGATGTATTTGCCGATTGCCAAGACTTATTGCCTTTGTCATCCTGAGCACAGCGAAACTCGCGGCTTGACAAAGGGTCAGCTTCTTTCCCCCACTTGCGGGAGAATAAGAAAGGGGGCGCGCTCAGCATGACAGCCTAGGCAGCCCTTTCATTCCGAATTGGAACACTCGCTTTTCGTTTATCGCCCAGCCACGCCAGCAGCAGCCAGCAGGCCGGCCACACTGCTGCCCATGAGGTCCAAGAACGGCGCGGCCTGGAGGCCGATCACGAAGCATAAGACGATCAGCGGCGCAACAGCAGCGACCTCGCGCCAGTTCACGTCACGCAGCGCATCGTTGGCCGAATCGCGGCTCTCCCCCAAAAAGACTTTCTGAAACATGGTGAGCAGATACACCGCGCTGAGCACCATGCCGACCGCAGCAAACGCCGCGGCAAGTGGGCTGGCCAGAAAGGCCCCCTGTAGGATGACGAACTCACCGACGAAGCCGTTGAGGGCCGGCAAACCGGCCGAGCTGAGGGCCAAAATCAACGCCAGCGTGCCGTAGAGCGGCATGCGCGCCCACAGGCCGCCGAACTTGTTCATCTCGCGCGTGTGCCGGCGCTCATAGA
>JAGHYX010000062.1 GCA_017743375.1 Chloroflexota bacterium | reverse complement strand
GCGCGCCTGTCTACCAAGATCAAGGAGATCCGCTCGCAGGTGGATAACTCACTCCTGCTCGACGCCGGCGACCAGTTCCAGGGCACGCTCTACTACAACCTATTCAAGAGTGAGCCAATCGCCGCGGTGATGAACGCGATGGGCTATCAGGCGATGGCGATCGGCAATCACGAGTTTGATGATGGCCCGCCGGAACTGCGGGAGTTTATTGACGCTGTCAACTTCCCGCTGGTCAGCGCCAACATCAGCGCCACGGCCGAGCCATCGCTGACCGGCAAGATCGCGCCGTCGGTGATCATCACGGTCAACGGCGAAGCGATCGGCGTGGTCGGCCTGACCACGGAGGACACGGCCAACATCTCCAGCCCTGGCCCGAACGTCCAGTTCCTGCCGCGCGTGCCGGCGATGCAGCAGGCGGTGAACGACCTCCAAGCGCAAGGGGTCAATCGCATCATCGGCCTGACGCACATCGGCTACGGCAACGACCTGGCGCTGGCGCAGGCGATCACCGGCGTGGACGTGATCGTCGGCGGCCATAGCCACACCTTCCTCTACACGCCCACCAACCCCATCATTGTTGCACCAGGCGCAGTTGACACGCCAGCCGGCCCATACCCCACCGTCGTCAGCTCAGCCAACGGTGAGCCGGTGCTGGTCGTCCAAGCCTTCCAGTGGGGCCGCTACCTCGGTCGGCTAGACGTGACGTTCAGCCCCACTGGCGTGGTCAAAGCTTGGTCGGGCAACCCGATCTTCATGACCAACACCATCCCGCTCGACCCGGTGATCACCAATATCCTGTCGCCCACCTATACTGGGCCAGTGGCGGCATTGGCGACGCAGGTGGTGGGCACATCCACAGTGGACATGCCGCTGACGATTGGCTCGGCGCGCATCTGCCGGCGCGTGGAATGTCTGCTGGGCAACCTGGTGACCGATGCGATGCTGTGGAAGATCAACCAGAACTTACCTCCGGCGGACCGCTACCAGATCGCTTTCCAGAATGGTGGTGGCCTGCGCGCGCCAATTGACGTTGGTCCGGTGACCTACGGCGAGGTGCTGGAAGTGCTGCCGTTCGGGAACACCCTCGCCACGTTCGAGATCACAGGTTCAGTGCTGCTGCAGGCGCTGGAGAACGGCGTGCGCAACTATCCGGAGGATGGCCGCTTCCCGCAGGTAGCTGGCATGCGCTTCCTCTGGGATCCGTATCGGCCGATTAACTCCCGCGTGATCTCGGTGGAGGTGTACGACGCGGTGAGCAACACTTGGAATCCGATCAGCCTGACAGCGCGCTACAAGGTGGTCACCAACAACTTCGTCCGGCAAGGCGGCGACTTTTACACGATGTTCCGCGACCAGGCCATCAATCCCTACGACTTCGGGCCTTCGCTCGACGAAGCCGTGATCGAGTACCTGGGACAGTTCTCGCCGGTGACGCCGACCCTGGAAGGCCGGATCATCTACACCCGCCGTAGTGCGATCGTCCCCAGGTTCAACCTGCTGCCGGCCAACGGCATCAGCACGACCGTGCTCACGGTCACCCTGCGCGACACGATCCTGTCCCCGCTGGGCGGCGTGTCGGTCACGGTGCTGACGAACAAGGGCACGGTGTCGCCCGCCTCTGGAACAACCATCGCGTCGGGTTCGTCGGCAGGCCAACTGGTGGTCACGCTGACCGCGCCGCTGGACGCCGGGCCGGCGACCATCTTCGCCGTGGGCGGCAGCCAGGTGGTCTCGACGGTCGTCAACTTCTTCCAGGACGCCAGCACGGTGAACTTCTCGCCCAGCGTCATCACCCAGACCGGCGTCAGCGGCGGGGTTGCGCAGAGCGGCTCGATCATCACCTACACGATCACCGTGACCAACGCCGGCCCTGGCAACGCCAATAACGTGTTGTTGATCGGGACGGTGCCCAGCGGCACGCAATACGTCAGCGGCAGCGCAAGCGGCGGGTTTGGGCCAAATAGCCTGCTGAGCCAGCAGTTTAGCCAGCAATCGCTGTCGAGCCTGAGCAGTTCTTCGTCGGTGGTGACGTGGCAGGGCAACGTGCCGGCGGGCGGCTCGCACACCATGTCCTACGCCGTGCGCGTAACGGCCCTGGGCGGCGTGATCACCGCCACGTCGCGGGTGTTGCTGGATAACACTGAGGTCTACACCAACACCGTGTCGGCGGCAGTGCAAGCCTATCAAGGCTTCCTGCCGATCGTCCGGCGCTAGTCCGGCGCGCTGCGCGTTGAATTGCTTGTTTGGTCGGCCCGGGCGCATGTCGCTCGGGCCGACTGCTGTTGAGGTGAGACAGTCGTGGAAAGCATGTGGAACGCCGGCGTCGAAGTTGTCGTGGCAGTCCAGGGGCTGGGGCAGGGGGTGAGGGCGCTCTTCCAAGCCCTCAGCTTCTTGGGTTCGGAACTGTTCTTCCTGCTGCTCGTGCCGCTGGTCTATTGGACGATTGACGCGCGGGCAGGGATGCGGATTGGGTTGATCCTGTTGATCAGCACTGGGGTGAACACTCTTCTTAAGCTCGTGTTCGCCGACCCGCGCCCGTATTGGTATAGCGATCGGGTGTTGGCCTACGCTGCTGAGTCGAGCTTCGGGTTGCCATCGGGCCACTCGCAGATCTCAGCGAGTGTGTGGGGGATGATGGCCTTCACGGCGCGGAGATGGTGGTTCTGGGTCTTTGCGATCGCGCTGGTCGTTCTGATCGGCATCTCGCGGATATATCTGGGGGTGCACTTTCCCAGCGACGTGCTGGCCGGCTGGGCGATCGGCGCTGCGCTGTTGGTCTGCTTCGTGGCCCTGGCAGAGCGGGCCGAGGCGTGGTTGAGCAGGCGCGCACTCGGCAGCCAAGTGCTGGTGGCGTTTGTGACCTCGCTGTTACTGATCGCGCCGGCGTGGCTGGTCGTGGCCGCGCAGGGGGAGCGCCGATTGCCGGAGGCATGGACGCAGCTCGCGGCAAGGGGTGACGAGCCACTTAATCCGTGGTCGCTGGACACCGCCGCCAGCACGGCAGGGACGTGGTTTGGTTTCGTCTCCGGCCTGGCCCTCTTGTCCAGGCAAGGGATATTCGATGTGCGTGGCTCGCTGGGCCGGCGGGCGGCGCGTTTCGCGCTGGGCGCCGTGGTTTTGCTGCTGATCTGGTTCGCGCTGGGGCAGCTCTTCCCGCGTCAGGATGACCTGGTCTCGTATGGCCTGTGCTACATCCGCTATGCCCTGATCGGGGGCTGGGTGGCGCTTGGCGCGCCGCTGGCCTTCCGGCGCATCGGCCTGTGAAAGGGGGGAGAGCGGGGTGCTGCCACCCAGGCGCGTATTCACGCAGAACTCTGTAGATGGTGCAGGGGCATTCACGCGCAGGCGGTAGGCTGCTCGCTCGCCGCGCCCCGCGCCGGTCAAATCACCATCGGCGGCTGATATTCGCCAAAGGCGTGGCGCAGCACCTTGCCGATCTCGCCGACGGTGACCCCGCCCTCGACGCAGGCGATCAGGCAAGGCAGGATGTTCTCGTTGCTGCGGGCCGTCCGTTCCAGCGCGCCCAGCAGGGCGCCCACCTGCTCGGCATCGCGCCGGGCGCGCCAAGCCGCCAGCCGCATGCGTTGCTCGGCTTCGATTGCCGGGTCCACCTTGAACTTTGCGATGCCGGGGTCGGCAGCGTCGTCCGAGACAAACGCATTGACGCCGACGATCAGGCGCTGCTTGGCTTCCACCTCGCGCTGGTAGCGATAGGCGGACTCGGCGATCTGAGCCTGCATCCAGCCACTTTCGATTGCTTTCACCGCGCCGCCCATTGCGTCGATCTTTTCAATCAGCGCGTAGGCGCGCTGCTCGATTTCGTCGGTGAGGTATTCGATGGCGTAGGACCCGCCGAGCGGATCTACAGTATCGGCGACGCCGCTCTCGTGAGCGATGATCTGCTGCGTGCGCAGCGCGGTGCGGGCAGCCTCGGCGGAGGGCAGTTGGAGCGCCTCGTCCCAGCCGTTGGTGTGTAGGCTTTGCGCGCCGCCGAGCACAGCGGCCAATGCCTGAATCGTGACGCGGGCGACGTTGTTGAGCGGCTCCTGCGCGGTGAGCGTGCTGCCGCCGGTCTGGGCGTGGAAACGCAGCATCCAACTGCGCGGGTCGCGCGCGCCGAACCGTTCGCGCATGATCTTGGCCCACAACCGGCGCGCAGCGCGGAACTTGGCCACCTCCTCCAAGAAGTGGTTGTGCGCGTTGAAGAAGAAGGTGAGCTGGCCGGCAAACTCGTCCACGTCCAGGCCCACCTTGAGCGCGGCTTCGACATACGCGATCGCGTTCGCCAGCGTGAAGGCCACCTCTTGCACCGCCGTGCTGCCGGCTTCGCGGATGTGATACCCGCTGATGCTGATCGTGTTCCAGTGCGGCACGTGCTGTTTGCAGAAGGCAAACACGTCGGTGACCAGCCGCATCGAAGGGCCGGGCGGGAAGATGTATAGCCCGCGCGCGGCGTATTCCTTGAGGATGTCGTTCTGGACCGTGCCGCGCAGCTTGCGCAGCACGGCGTCCGTGCCGGCCTGCTCCTTGGCCACCGCGATATACATCGCCAGCAGCACCGCCGCCGGCGCGTTGATGGTCATGCTGGTGCTGACCTGGTCAAGCGGGATGCCCGCGAACAGATCGCGCATGTCGTCTAGCGTGCAAATGCTCACCCCGACCTTGCCTACCTCGCCTGCTGCCAGCGGGTCATCGGCGTCCAAGCAGAGCTGAGTCGGCAGGTCGAAGGCGACCGAGAGGCCCATTTGGCCTTGGGCGAGCAGATAGTGGTAGCGCGCGTTGCTCTCTTTAGCCGTGGAGAAGCCGGCATACTGGCGCATGGTCCACAGCCGCGAGCGATACATGGTCGGGTGAATGCCGCGCGTGAACGGATATTCGCCGGGGAATTCGCCGCGGCGATCGGCGCCGGTCTCGGGCTCGCCAAACACCACATCCAAGGGGATGCCAGAGGGCGTTTCGAAGCGCGCCAGCCGTTCGGGCGCGCGCTGGAGCGCAGGGCGTAACGTCTCGCGCTCCCAGTCTTGGCGGCTGCGCGGGTGGACACTCACGCAGCTCATTTTAGCTTGTGCAAGCACGACAGGCGCGTTAAGGGTAACTGCTACGACGATGAATGTCCTGTGAAGAGCTGTCAGACTATTTCCGCTGTCCCTCTGCTGGATTCTTACTCAAAGCGACAAGCGTGGATGTGAGCGTGCGGCAGGCGGATCGCTTAGGTCAAGATTGCGACGATAGAGGTTCGCCGTTTTATAGACTTCTCTATAATGCGCGCCTACTTCTTTGGGATGTCCTGACCATGGCATCTGACAAGCAGGAGATCGAGTGGCAGTTCGACGCGCCTGACCTAAGCGTCGTGGCGACGTGGCTGCGCCGGCGCAGCGCAGAGGACGGTTGGCAGGTGCACGAAGAAGGGACGCGGGAGATCACAGATTCCTACTTTGATACGCCTGAGTGGCATCTCTTTCGCGCCGGCTATGTGTTGCGCGTGCGGTCAAGCCCTCGCTGTCCTACAGAGGTTACCTTAAAGTCGTTCGGCGTGCGCCAAGCCGGCCTGCGCAGTCGGCGTGAGATCAGCGAGTCGTTGACTGACGCGGCGGGTGACCATGCTGTCTCGGTGAGGCAGGTCACTGGTCCAGTTAAGCAGCATATTAGGACCATTGTGGGCCAAGGCCAGTGGCCTGGTCAGAAACTCTTTAGCGCGCATACTCGGCGCGTGAGCTTTGCACTATGCGCTGGACAAGTTCGCCTGGCTGAAATTGCGCTTGATGCGACCAGCATTCACGGCGCTGATCGATCTGAGCCGGCAACAGCGCTGGCTCGGGTCGAGGTGGAAGCGTTGTCTCCCCAGACCACCGAAGACGTGGCGCGGTTTGTCGCTCAGATGCGCGCGGCCTGCGACCTGCGCCCCGCGACGCGCTCAAAGTTCGAGCTGGGTCTGCGCGCGCAGGGGATAAAGCCGAGCTTTGCGCCTAACCTCGGCAAACCCGCCAAGCCGGCCAAGGTCGGCGAGGACGAGGCAATAGCCACGCTGGCGTTTGCCGTCCTCCGTGAACACTTTGACCGTTGGCTCACTGTTGAGCCAGCAGTTCGCCTGGGAGAGGACGCCGAGGCCATCCACCGCGGGCGCGTCGCCATCCGCCGGCTGCGCAGCGCGCTGAGCCTGTTTCGCGCCTACCTGCCGGCCGAGGCCCAGCAGTACAGAGAGGAATGGGCGTGGGTTGCTGATTTGCTCGGCGCTGTGCGCGACCTGGACGTACAACGCGAGCAACTGCTTGGCTGGCAGGCCAGCCGCGCCCTTCCCTGGGCCGATGACCTTGCCGCGGCGGTCGAGTGGATTGTTCGCCAGCGCGCAAAAGCTCAGGCCGCTCTATTACGCGGATTGAACTCGGTGCGCTATCAGCGTTTCGCCCTCGCCTTCACACACTTCCTGCGGGCAGGTGAGGCAAAGACCAATGAAGACGGCAGCGCGCCAGTTCGCCAGGCGTTGCCTAAGCTCATCCGCAAACGACATGCCAAGCTGCGTCGCTTGGGCGACACACTTGGGCCTCGCTCCTCACTCGAGGACTATCATGCCCTGCGCATCCGTTGCAAGCGGCTGCGCTATGCGTTGGAGGCGGGAGAGCACCTGTTCGGCCGTAAGGTGCGCGCCTACCTATCTCGTTGCATTGCGCTCCAGGACTTGCTCGGCGAGATCCAGGATGCGCATGTCGCTGCGCGCCAGGCGCGTGACTGGGCCATCAGCGCCAGGCCGTCTCTGCCGCCGGCGACGGTGTTCGCCCTGGGCGCGTTTGCCCATCACTATATCCAGCGGGTGGATGCTTTGCTCGACCGCTTCCCTGAGCGGTATCGGAGTATAAAAGCATGGAAGTCGCTGCACAGTGCTATGACTGAGTGATGAAGATCCTCTACCTAATTCGGCACGCCAAGTCCAGTTGGGATGATCCGACCCTGGCCGATCACGACCGGCCACTCAACGAGCGGGGGAAGCGGGACGCCCCGAAGATGGGCGAACGCCTCGCTCAGCGGGGCGTCAAAGCTGATTTGATCATCTCCAGCTCGGCTGTGCGCGCCCTCACCACTGCCCAGACGATCGCTGAGAAGATCGGCTACGACCAGGCGCGCATCGTGGCCGATCGTCGCCTCTACGGAGCACAGGTGAGCGCTCTGCTCTATTTGATCCAGGAGTTAGACGACCAGCACGCGCGCGTCATGCTCTTTGGGCATAACCCAGAGTTCACCGATTTGGCCCGCTTCTTTGGCTGCGAGATAGACGAGCTACCGACTTGCGCCGTCGTCGAAATGACCTTTGAGGTTGATCACTGGAGCGAAGTGATCAAGCAAAAGCCGGTCAAGGTTTGGATCAGCACCCCCAAGCAGCCCGAATGACTCTAACAGCGCTGTGACCGCGCTTACCCTGGGACGAGTGCTAGGCCGGCGATGTCTGGGCTGCCGAAGGCTGGCTTACCGGCGGACGAACGGCCATATAGGTGCATAAGCCAAGCGGGCCGGTCAACAGTGTGGCGAGCAACCAGGGCGTGCGCTGGTGGGCAGGCACGGCGCGCCGCCCCATGTCCGCTTGCACCAGCGCCAAGGCCACCACTTGGTTCAACGCGATGTCTAGCCACATGAAGCTCAGCCCCAAGTTGCGGCTCATCGTGTCGACCAGCTCGGGGAACGAACCACGCGGCAGGAAGAAGACCCCAATCAACAGCGTAGCGACGACAAGGGCCCACCACAACCCGCGCTGCTCCAGCCAGCGCGGCGTGGCGCGCTGGAAGCGGTCCACGGCTGGCCGGCGCGCCATGTAAATGCTCAGCGCGAGGATGCCCACCACGAACATCGGCACGACGTATAGCGGCCAGCGCATCCCCCGCCGCAGCGCATCCTCGATCACCAGCGCCGCCAGCGGTATCAGCAGGAGGCCAAAATAGTTGAACCCCCACAGAAACCAGTTATCGCGCAGCAGCGCGCTGGCGTCCTGCGTCGGCAGGCCAGGCCACGGCAGGTTGAGCGCGACCACGATGGCCAGACAACCGAAAAATAGAGCCCAATACCAGCGACTGAGAGGAGAACGCTCATCATTGGCCATAACACACCCCTATGCGCGTAAATCTACCGCCCGCAGATGAGAAGGGGCGCATTCACCAATAAGGGCAATCTTCTACACAAGCTGTGCTACCAACGGAGGCGGATCTTTTATAGAGGGTGGGCGACGGCACTGCCGTCGTCTACCCAGGGCTCTGCCCCTAGCCGTGAATGCGCCCATGAGAAGGTCAGGCGCGTTTATCAGTAGGAGCAAAGGCCCTTTCCCCTCAACCAGTTAACATCTGTCCATGCTAGCGCAGCAAGGTATTTGAGCGGCTGCGCCCGCTACTAGCACTTTGGTTTGGCAGAAGCGATCCTTCGCTGAGGCTCGGGATGACGATGACAACTTCCGCATGATGAAGGGGCTTGCTGCTGTCTATGAACGCACCCATGGTTGCATCCTGTCTATAGAGCGCAAAGCCGTCGCGGCGCCGTCATGCGGAGTGGCCTTTGCTCAGAATGACGCTCACGCGCTTTTGGCTTTCGTGGCCGGCAGGATTCACGCTGCGCGGTCAACTAGCTTTCCACTTCCTCCACCGCCAGATCATCACGCTCGCCCTGGAAGCGGGTTTCGACCGCTTGCGCCGCGATGCCCTGCTCGCTCAGCCAGCGGGCGAAGGCGTTGTTGTAGCCGTGGGTGACCCACACGCGCTCGGCGCCGGTCTCGCGGGTCACGCGCACCAACGCCGGCCAGTCAGCATGGTCGGAGATGACAAAGCCGCGATCGACCGCGCGGCGACGGCGCGCGCCTCGAATCTGCATCCAGCCAGAGGCAAACGCTGAGCTGAAGTCGCCGAAGCGGCGCATCCACGCTGTGCCGTTGGCGGAGGGCGGCGCCAGGATCAGCGCATTTTTGAACGCGCGCGCGTCGTTCTCCTCGCCGACGTAGCGCGTCGGCGGCAGGCGGCGCTGCGTGCGATAGGCCTGATTGACGCTCTCCACTGCGCCGTGCGTGAAGATCGGCCCAATGCTGGGATCGAGACCGGCCAAGAGCCGCTGGGCCTTGCCCAACGCATAGCCAAACAGCACCGATGCGCGCCCCTGCGCAGCGTTCTGCGCCCACCAGGCGTTGATCTCGGCAAACACAGCGGCCTGCGATGGCCAGCGAAAGATCGGCAGGCCAAAGGTGGACTCGGTGACGAAGACATGACAGCGCACAACCTCAAAAGGCGTGCAGGTGGGGTCAGGCTCGGTTTTGTAATCGCCGGACACGACCCACACCTGGCCGCGGTGCTCGATGCGCACCTGGGCCGCGCCCAGGACGTGACCGGCCGGATGCAGCGAGACGCGCACCTCGCCGATGGTCACGGCCTCTCCATACGGCAGGCACTGGAGCGACGCGCCGGCGGAGGGGCTGCGACCAAGGCGCAAGCGCATCAACGGCTCGCTCTCTGCGCTTGCCAGATAGGACTGGCATCCCCAGCACAAGTGATCGGCGTGCGCGTGGGTGATCACAGCGCGCGAGACGGGCTGCCAGGGATCGATATAGAAGCCGCCGGCAGGGCAATATAGCCCTTCGGGCAAAAGCTGAAGCAGATCGTAGCTCAAGGCAGGTTCGCGTCCCTCGCAGCGCCAGGTTTGTGTCCAGGTTGCATTCACGGCGAGCCTTGGGTGGGCGATGGCCATGCCGTCGCCTAAGATGCAGTTGGCAGCCTACCAGCGGTTGCCCCCTGTTGGTGAATACAACCTGTATCGGCGTCGCATGTTACCATTACCCGGCATGGCAAAGCGGGTGGCCTACTTTGTCACCTGCATCGCGGACACGGTCTTCCCGGAGATCGGAGAGGCGGCGTTCGAGGTGCTCGCGCGCGCTGGGGTTACGCCCGAGTTTCCCCTAGGGCAGACGTGCTGTGGCCAGCCGGCGTTCAACGCCGGCTTCACCGACGAAGCGCGTCAGGTGGCCGAGCACTTCGTCGAGGTGTTCGCCGGCTACGAGGCCATCGTCACTCCCTCGGGGTCGTGCGCCTCGATGGTCAAGCACTATTACCCCGCCCTGTTTCGCGGTCACCCCCGCCAGGCCGACGCGCTGCACATCGCGGCGCGCACCTACGAGCTAACCGAATATCTGGTGGATGTGCTGGGGGTGCGTGACCTGGGTGTAGCGCTCCCTCGCCCAACCCGCGCCGCGATTCACGACGCATGTCACGGTTATCGCGGCCTGGGGATCGCGCGCCAGCCACGGCTGCTGCTGAGCCATGTGCGCAACTTAACGTTGGTGGAGATGGTTGGCCATGACCAATGCTGCGGCTTTGGCGGGCTATTCGCCATCAAGATGAGCGCGATCAGCGGCGCGATGCTGCGTGATAAGCTCGCTGCGATTCAGGATGCCGATTGCGACCTGGTCATCACCGGCGATGCCAGTTGCATGATGCACATCAACGGCGGCCTCTCGCGCGCCGGTTCCCCGAAGCGCGTCGTGCATATTGCCCAGGTGCTGGCCGGCGCCCTGAAATAAAGTCCGACCGACGCGAAACGATGAAAGCCGAGTCGTTTGAAAAAATCGTGGACCATGCCCTGGCCGACCGCCAGCTTCAGGTGGCGCTTGACCGTGGCACGACCCGCGGGGTGAATGCGCGTCTGCTGGCGATGAGCGAGACCACCGACGCCCAAGCCCTGCGCCATCAGGCGCGCCTGGCGCGCGAGCGCGCGCTGAATCAGTTGCCCGAGTTGCTGGAGCAACTGGAGCGCAACATCATCGCTAACGGCGGTCATGTGCTCTGGGCGCGCGACGCTGCCGAGTTGAACCAGCACGTCCTGACGATTTGCCGGCAGCATAACGTGCGTCGCGTCGTGAAAGGCAAAAGCATGGTCACCGAGGAAACCGCGCTCAACCATGCGCTGGAGCAGGAGGGAATTGACGTCGTCGAGAGCGACCTGGGCGAATACATCATCCAGTTGGCCGGCGAGACCCCCAGCCACATCGTCTTCCCCATGTTGCACAAGACGAAAGAGGCCACTGCCCAACTCTTGCACGACAAATTAGGGATGCCGCTCACCGATCAACCAGAGGCCATGACGCGCTTTGTGCGCGGCGTGATGCGCCAGAAATATCTCCAGGCGGATTTGGGGATCAGCGGCGTGAACTTTGCGATTGCCGAGACCGGCACGATCGCCACGGTAGAGAACGAGGGCAACAATCGGCTCTCGATCAGCGCGCCACCGGTCCACGTGGCCGTGATGGGGCTGGAGAAAGTGATCGCCACCTGGGAAGATTACGCCGTGCTGGTGCAGCTCCTCGCGCGCAGCGCCACCGGCCAGCGCATGACGGTCTATAACAACCTGATCAGCGGCCCGCGTCGGCCCGACGAGCCAGACGGGCCGGAAGCGTTCTACCTCATCATCCTGGACAACGGCCGTTCGCGCATCCTGGCCAGTGAATACGCGGAGAGCCTGGCGTGCATTCGCTGCGGCGCCTGCCTGAACGCTTGTCCGGTATATCAAAACATCGGTGGCCACGCCTATGGCTGGGTTTACCCAGGCCCGATCGGGTCCATCATTACGCCGCTGCTGCGCGGGCCGCTCACAGCGCCCAAGTTGCCCTACGCCAGCAGCCTGTGCGGCGCGTGCCAGGCCGCTTGTCCGGTGGAGATCAACATCCCCGATATGCTGCTTAAGCTGCGGCGCGACCTGGTGCAAGCTGGCGACCCAAGCCTGGGCTGGCGACTCGGGATGAAAGGATGGGCGGTGGCGTTCAAATCGCCGATGCTATATCGCCTGGGCGGGCGCATCGCCGGCTGGCTCACCCGCGTCCTGGCGCGGGGCAAAGGACACCTGCGCTGGCTGCCGCCGCCTTTCAACGGCTGGACTGCACACCGGGACTTTCCGGCCTTCGGCACGCCGAGCTTCCGCGAGCGCTATCTGCGGCGCTTCAAGGGTCAACCGCACGACAGCAAAAAACCATGAGCGCGAGAGAGGACATCCTCACCGGGCTGCGCGCTGCGCTTGCCCACAGCAAACCTTTCCCTGGCGCTGAGCCGGCTGCCTTCCAGGCCGTCACGCGCATAGACCCAGGCGAAGATCTGGTCGCGCGCTTTATCGCCGAGGTACAGCGCGTAAAAGGTGAGGTGCACACCGCAGCAAACGATGATGAGGCGCTGGATATTACGAAGGATTTGCTCACCAGCCATCACGTGCGGCGCGTAGTAATGTGGGATGAGGCGCATCTGCCGCTGCGCGGCGTATGGGCGCTCTTGGAACGGTTAGGGATCGAGCGCGTGTATGGCGACAACGCATCGGTCGCTGCCGCCGAAGCGGGCATCACTGGCGCGGACTGGGCGTTGGCCGCTACCGGCACGCTGGTGCTCTCCTCTGGCCCTGGCCGGCCACGCATGGCCTCTCTGCTCCCTCCTTTACACATCGCCCTGCTCACCGAAGACCGGATCATCCCTCGCTTAGAGGACTACGTAGCCGCGCAACGTGCGGCGCGCTTTGGTGTTTTTCGTCGTAGCAGCAACGTCACGCTCATCACCGGCAGCAGCCGCACCAGCGACATTGAGATGCATCCGGTGTTCGGCGTGCACGGGCCGCTTGCGCTGCACGTGGTGCTGATCAAAAACCTTGATTAACGCGCAACGCCGCCTCATCGTTCCTACTCACGAGGCGGGGAAGGCAATGCATTCACAATCCTTGTGAGGAGGCTAGGCATGGTGGACTACGCTCAACGCTATTGCATTGTCGGCGCCGGCACATCTGGGCTGGCCGCGGCCAAGAATCTCAAACAAATGGGGATTCCTTGTGATGTCTTTGAGAAGCTGGATGACGTGGGCGGCAATTGGTATTACGGCAAACCAGGCAGCAGCGTTTACAAATCCACTCACTTGATCTCATCCAAGCCCGGCACAGAATACACCGACTTCCCAATGCCAAAGGAGTATCCGGACTACCCCAGCCACTGGCAGGCCCATGAGTACATCAAAAGCTATGCCCGCCACTTTGGGCTATATGCGCTCATCACCTTCAACACCAGCGTGGAGCGCATCGTCCCCACCGACGAATCAGCGCGCAGTCCGCTGTGGGAAGTGACGCTGAGCACGGGCGAAACTCGCCGATATGGCGGTGTGATCATCGCCAACGGTCACAATTGGGATCCAAAATGGCCTGAATATCCCGGTGAGTTTGACGGGCTGATTTTGCACTCATCCCAGTATAAGACGCCCGATGTGCTGCGCGACAAGCGCGTGCTTGTCGTCGGTGCCGGCAATAGCGGTTGCGACATCGCAGTGGAGAGCGCACAAAACGCCGCTGTCACCTTTCACAGCATCCGTCGCGGCTATTACTTCAGCCCCAAATACACCTTTGGCAAGCCATCGGATCAGGTGAACGAACTCTTCCTCAAATTGCGCGTTCCGCTCACTCTGCAGCGCTGGGTCTATTCCCTCATCCTCAAGCTACTGATCGGTTTACCTCAGGACTATGGCTTGCCCAAACCTGACCATAAGTTCTTCGAGACTCATCCAATCGTCAACCAGCTTATCCTTTATTACGTAGGCCAGGGCGACATCAAAGTAAAGCCCGACGTGCAAGAGTTACGCGGTAAGCGCGTGCTGTTCAAGGATGGCAGCGAGGAAGAGATTGATGTGATTATCTACGCAACAGGCTTCAAGATCTCCTTTCCGTTTATAGACCAACGTTACTTGAACTGGCAAAACGGCAGGCCCAAGCTATATTGGCATATCTTTCACCCGCACTATGATAATCTTTTCGTCATCGGCCTGATCCAACCGGATAGCGGGCAGTGGGGATTGGTGGATTATCAATCTCAAGCAGTGGCGCGCTTCATCTGCGCCCAGCGAAACAACCCAATGAAAGCCGAGATGATGCGCCGGCTAAAGGCCACTGCTGAGCAACCGCATAATCGCGGCATCAAGTATAAGGAATCTACACGGCACTACGTCGAGGTCGAGCACTTTAGCTATCGGGAGCACCTGAAGAAGTTGATTCGCCAGCTTGGTTGAACGCGGCAGACGAACGCACATCCATGAAGGGCAAACTCCTGCCATCTTGAGCGAAACGATCTGAACTCATACCATGACCAAGCACTAAAACAAACACTGAGATACTCCGCTGTGCTTGGCATCGCGGAGGAGCAGACGAGTGCCTAAGAATCGCTGGCAGGATCGGGTCGTCCATGCTTCGCCCTGCCCTCGCTGAGGGTGCGTTCACAGCTGAGGCAGAACCTTGGGTGGGTGACGGCGCTGCTGTCGCCCAAAAACAACTTTTGCCAGATATCAACTCGCAAGCGGTCGCCCCCATTAGTGAACGCACCCTCCTGCTGATAAACTCTAAATATATATAATAGCCCTGACAATGGCATTTACCGTGAACGACCTTCGTGACCTGCTCGAGATCCTTCGGACGATGCCCGAATGGAAGGAGGCATTGCGCCGCGAGCTGTTGGGCGATGAACTCCTTGCGCTCCCCGGCTTGGTCCGTAAGCTGATGGCAGCCGTCGAGGAGATGAACAGGCGTCTCACCCGCGTTGAGCAGGATATTGCGGAGATGAACAGGCGCCTCACCCGCGTCGAGCAGGACGTTGAGGTGCTCAAGGC
>JAGHYX010000246.1 GCA_017743375.1 Chloroflexota bacterium | reverse complement strand
CATGGAGGCTTGGGCTGAACTTGCCGCGAGGCACTGGGGATTATATATCCGCGCGGGAGACCAGTATGCGCGGGAGAGTGTTCCAATTCGGAGTGAAAGTCCGCCCAAGCTGTCATGCTGAGCTGAGCGCCCCCTTCTCATTCCCCCGCAACACCTATTGATGGCGGGCCATCATTTTTCCTTGGGGAAACAGCAGCCGTAGTTGCTTGTTTCCCAGGAAGCGGGGGACGCCCCCTTCTTATTCCCCCGCAAGCGGGGGAAAGAAAGGGGGTGTCATGCTGAGCGTAAGCGAAGCATCTGAAGGGCTAGGGTGACCAGGGCCGCGCTGGCCTCGCTGACCCTTTGTCAGCCGCGAGTTTTGCTTCGCTTAGGATGACAAAGGCATAGGTCTCGGCAATCAACAAATACGTCATCACTGCTAATTGAGCACTTCCATGCGCGGGGTGTATTCACCGACAGGAGCAACACGCTTGCTGCTCAGCGAAGTTATGGGCCAAGCCACGGCACTGCCGTCGCCCACTCAGAGTTAGCCACAAATACACGAGGTGCGTTCGCCGCGAGGGGCAAAGCTGATCCTCACGCGGAAGAGAGGTTGCCCCTATGGAGTTGCCTCTATACGGCAACAGTGGCCGCCTGGAAGGCGGCGCTCCCAGCATAGGGTTGTCCCTATTGGTGAGCGCACGCAGAACGATTGCGAAAGCGCTAAGAGCGCCCCTAGCCATGCGCACGAGCAGTCTCGCGCAGCGCCGGCTACGGGCGATAGCCATAGCGCAACAGCAACGGCCAGGTGAGCAGGGTGACGAGGGCGCGATCGAACGGTCTCATCTTTAACCGCCATTCGTCGTCGGGCCTTAGCGCCACTGGGCCAGTGCGAAATCTATCGGGATTGCCACCGACTGTGTGATGTACTTTCATCGCAACTATGTTGTCGTCCAGCAAAGATGCTTGTACGGGCTCGTTAGCAAACTGTATGATGCGCTCAATGACCTGACAAGGCGACATCGCAAACTGCTCATACTGGACGCGCAGGCTGGGCACACCCGCACTGCGCACTAACAACTCAGCAGCGAGATTGTGCCCGACCCAGCTCAAGGCCGCGCGGAGCGGAGACGCCGGGCGGATGTGTATCTGCCCCTGCGGCGATGGTTTGGGCTTTTTGCGCTGCCACGAATAGGCTACCGCGCGCGCATCGCGGACCAGGAAGATCAGCCGCAGATCAACCTCCGGGAGCTGCGCCAGCAGTTGTCCGTATGACGATACTTTGGAGGAGTCAACAATTACACGCGCTCCCGTGACGTCGGCGATACTCCGGTATAGCTGACGAGTCAGCGCCAGATATTCATGCGCCCCTTGAACCATCCGCGAACGCAAGAAGGGTGCCGCCCATAGCAGCGCATGTCGGCTGCGGGCTGCCGCGTTGCGCAATCGCAGCGCATGCGCAGTCTGTGGGATGTAGTCTTCGCCCAGCGCACGGCGCAGGATGGCGTCCCAGATCTCGCATGCCGACAACAGCTTGCCGCAGCCGCAGTAGCGCTGGTCCGGCGGCGTGCGGTAGATGTTATACAGCTCGCCGCAGGAGAAGAAGCCGTCGAGCTGGCCAAGCAGATTACCTAGGACTGTACTACCACTTCGTCCAGCTCCAGCTATATAAAGCACCTTGATGCGCGCTAAGGATGTTCGGCTCATTGAAATGATTTTTCATCGCTAGCAGTGAGCTTTTGCCCGCTGAGATATAGGTGACCATACAGGTTTTTAATATACCGACCAGCGGCCCAGGCGCGTCGGTCAGACCGAAAGCATAGCGCAGCAATCTGCCGCGCCAAGGCCATGCTCATTCGCGAGATGATCCAGGTGGGCAACTGCATGGCCCGAAAAGCCGGCTCCGGCCAGATCTCCAGCCGCACGGTGAGCGGCGGGCTGAACAGGCCGATGAGCGACTCTGGCGCGTATCCTTTACGCACGTGGCCCCAGGCGCGCTCGAAGCGCGCCGTTACCCACGCCGGGCCGACGCTGAACCGGCTGGCCGGCGTGCTCAGCCACAGCCGCCCGCCCGGGGCCAAAGCCGCCACCGCGCAGCGCGCGGCTGCGCCGTCGTCGGCGATGTGCTCCAGCACGTCGTTCATCACCACGTAGTCGAACGCGCCCGGCTTGAATGGCAGCGCTTGGCCGTCGCCCAGGACGAAATGCTGGCCGCTGCCCGCATGACGCCGGCGAGGGAGCGCGACATCCACGCCGACGATCAGCGTGGCCATCGGCGCGAGCAGGCTGGAGAAGCGCCCTTCCTTACATCCGATGTCCAGCAACCGCCGGCTGGCTGCTGCGGGCTGGCCGAAGCCCTCGTCGCCGAACAGCAGGCGATAGACCAGCCAGCGATAGTAGCTGGCGAAGTGCATCGTCATCGCTCCCTGCCCGCGCCGAAGAGCTTCTGCGCCAGCATAGCGCGGGCGAACCCAGCCAGGTCCACGACGTAGCGGCGCAACAACCGCCGCGGCTCGATCAGGATGCGGGCCAGCCACTCCAGCCCGTGATCGGTCATCCAGCGCGGGCCGCGCCGCAGGCGGCCAGAGGCGTAATCAAAACACGCGCCGGCCGAGAGCAGGACGTGCGTCTCCAGGCGCGACGCAAAGCGCTGAATCCACAGCTCTTGCGTGGGCATGCCAAAGCCGACGAACGTCACGTCGGGCTTCAAGGCATTGATTTGCGCGATCACCGGCTCGTTCTCCGCGCCCCAAAGATCATAATAACCGTGATGCGTGCCGAGGATGCGCAGGTTGGGGTGACGAGCGCGCAGGCGCTCGGCCGCCGCCTCGGCCACGCCCGGCGCTGCACCCAGAAAGTACCAGCTCAGCCCCTGTCGAGCTGAGAAATCGGCGAACGGGTCAATCCAGTCCGCGTAGGTGATGCGCTGGGGCAGCCGCGCGCCCAGGAAGCGCGCGGCCAGCAGCACGCCGTAGCCATCGCAGAACACGACATCGGCCGCGTTGAGCGCAGCGCGAAAATCCGGCATGGATTGGGCGAGGGCGATCGCACGAGCGTTGGCGTTCAGCACTATGCGCTGATGCTGGTTAAGCGCCGCGTCCATTATCAAGTCATGCAAATCGTCTTGGCAGATCGGATCAACGCGCACACCGCCAACAAGAACTGGTGACTTCAATCGCTGTTCGTCACCCCTCACCTTTTGTTGGCCCACTGCGTTCATGAGCTTACCTCTCTAAAGGAACGTCAGTTCGGATTTACACGAGGTCAAGCGGGGCTCTAACTTGTGCTGACAG
>JAGHYX010000061.1 GCA_017743375.1 Chloroflexota bacterium | reverse complement strand
CGTAAGCACGACCCCGATATAATCTGCGCACTCTGCCCAACAGGATCAAGAACTGGCCGAGCGCAGCATGTGCCGGCCCTCCGCGATGGCGACCGTGAGTAGGTTCAACGACCGATGGGCGGTTGAGAAAGGAGTCCGAACGTCATGACGAACGAGATCACACTGAAGGCTGAGATTCGCACTGCTGTGGGCAGCGGCGTGAACGCGCTGCGCCGCGCCGGCAAAGTGCCGGCGGTCGTCTACGGCCGGCACGTGCAGAGCTTCCCTGTGCAAGTGGATGCCCGCGAGGTGGTCAGCGTCCTGCGCAAGGCAGGGCGCAACACCCTGATCGCGCTCAACGTCGCCGGCAAGGACGCGCCGCAGATGGTCCTGGTGCGCGATGTGCAACGCGACCCGATCCGCCACACCATTCAGCACATAGATTTCTACGCCGTCTCGATGACTGAGAAGATCTCCGCCACCATCCGGGTTGAGTGCGTCGGCGAGCCGGATGATGTGCGCAGCGGCCTGGGCGTGTTGCTCCAGGAGCGTGACGTGCTGGAGATCGAGTGCCTGCCCGCTGACCTGATCGAGTCAGTCACCATTGACGTGAGCAAGATGAAGATAGATGACGTGGTGCGCGTCAAAGATGTCATCGTCCCGCCCGGCATCACCGTGCGCGATGACCCGGAGGCCGAAGTGGTGCGCGTGACGCGCGTCGTGGAAGCCAAGGAGGAGGAGGCCGTCGCCGAGCCAGGCGAGGTGGAGGTGATCGAGAAGGGCAAGAAAGAAACGGCCGAGGAAGCGGAAGGCGAATAGGACGTTCCATGGCCATGTTGCGAATCGAGCCGAGATGGTCGCTGTTGCTGGCGACCATCTCTTGTTTAGCCATGGTTGTGGGCTGCGAGTCGGCAGCCACTCCTGAGCCAACCCCCTTGCAGTTTCCTCTTCAATCACCGATTGACCCAACGGCGACGCCGAGTCCGGGCGCTTCGCCCTCGCCGACAGTCCTCCCCACGCCCGAAGCGCCTCCGGTCGAAGAACAGCCGGGGCGGCCAGCCACCCCCACGCCGGATATGCTGGCCACGTCAGAGTCGGTGATCGCAACGCTCACCGCGCAGGCCATCCCGCCGACCTTTCCGCCCACCGCCACCCCACGCCGGCGGCCGGTGGGCAGCGGCGCGGATGGGGCGACCCGCGCGCCTACCCGCACGCCCGATCCAAGCCGCATCGCGCTGGTTGCGCTCAGCGAACGGGTGTATGCTGGCTCTGCGGGCACGCTCACGATCCGCACCCAACCGAAGGCGACGTGCACCGTGCAGATGGCTCGCGCGCGCGCTGACGGCGGCCACCAGATCATCTCAATTGACGGCGCGACGCGACAAGCCGGCGACGACGGCGTGATCGCCTGGATTTGGGTGATACCCGCAGACGCGCCCGCCGGCGCAGCGACCATCTCAGTCACTTGCGCTGGCATCGGCGCAGCAGAATATGCGATCGAAATCGTCCGATGATGGGCAATGAGTTTATGCTCGATATCGCCAGGATTCGCGCCGACTTCCCTATCCTGAACCAGTCGGTAAACGGGAAGCCCTTGGTGTTCCTAGACAGCGCGGCCTCGTCTCAAAAGCCGCTGCCGGTGTTGCAGGCGATGGAGGAGGTCTATCGTTATGCTTATGCCAATGTCCATCGCGGCGTCTATCGGTTGAGCGAGCTGGCCACCGAGCGATACGACCAGGCCCGCGCCAAAATTGCGCGCTTCATCGGCGCGCCAGAACCGGAATGCATCGTCTTCACCCGCAACGCGACCGAAGCGCTCAACTTGCTGGCTTATGCCTATGCCCGCCACTTTCTGAAGCCAGGGGATGAACTCCTCATCACCGAGCTGGAGCATCACGCCAACTTTGTGCCCTGGCAAGTGCTGGCGCGCGAGCGGGACATCGTCCTCAAGTTCATCCCCATCACAGCAGAAGGCGTCCTGTCGCTGGACGCGCTGGAAGCGCTGTTGACCGAGCGCACCCGCCTGGTCAGCTTCGCCCATGTCTCCAACGTGCTCGGCACGATCACCGACCCTGCGCCCATTATTCAGCGCGCCCACCAGGTCGGCGCGAGGGTGATCGTAGATGCCTCGCAATCGGTGCCGCACATGCCGGTGAACGTCATGGAGATGGACTGCGACTTTCTGGTCTTCTCCGGCCATAAGATGCTGGGCCCGACGGGCATCGGCGTGCTCTACGGCAAGCGCGACCTGCTCGAGGCGATGCCCCCCTTTCTCACCGGCGGCGACATGATCAGCATGGTGGATTTCGATGGGCCGCAGTGGAACGACGTCCCGCTCAAGTTCGAGGCCGGCACGCCGGCCTTCGTGGAGGCCATCGGCCTGGGCGCAGCGGTGGATTACCTCAGCGCGCTTGGCATGCCCGCCGTGCGCCAGCATGAACAGGCGATGACAGCCTATGCGCTGGAGCGGCTGAGCGAAGTCAACGGCGTGCGCATCATCGGGCCGACCGACTCGCGCATTCGCGGCGGGGTGGTGACTTTCACGCTAGATCGCGTGCATCCTCACGATCTGGCCACCCTGCTTGATGCTGAAGGGGTAGCCATCCGCGCCGGTCATCACTGCGCCCAACCCCTTCATATCCGCCTTGGCCTGAACGCAACGGCCCGCGCCAGTTTCTACATTTACAATGAACCTGCCGACGTGGACGCCCTCGTCGAAGCACTCTATAAGGCCAAGCTGGCCCTGCGGCGGTGATCGCTGCCTATGCAAGACTTGTATCGTGAGCACATCCTCGATCACTACGAGAACCCGCGTTATCACGGCACGCTGGCGCAACCTGACTTCACCCACGAGGAGAGCAACCCCTTATGCGGCGACCGGATCCGCATTGACGTCAAGCTCTGCCATAAGGACGGCCGCGATGTCATCGCCAACGCTGCCTTTACCGGCGAAGGGTGCATCATCAGCCAAGCTGCGACCTCCATGCTGCTGGAGGATGTGGTTAACAAACCTGTTGACGAAGTCGAGCAGACTGACCCACAGCACGTGCTCGACCTGCTGGGCGTGCCGCTGAGCGCGGCGCGGGTCAAATGTGCCCTGCTGGGCCTGAAAGTGCTGAAGACCGGCATCAAGCGCTGGAAGCTCTCAAGACAGTAATTGCCTTCTCTCTACGCCCGCATGCGCTGCCTCGTCCTCTCCGATATTCACGCGAATCTAGCCGCCCTCGAGGCCGTGTTGAAAGACGCCAAACGTCGCCGGCTCAGCTACGACATGGTCTGGTGCTTGGGCGACGTGGTGGGCTATGGGCCTGACCCCAACGCATGTATCGAGCTTTTGCGCACCGTGCCGCACGTGTGTTTGGCCGGCAATCACGACTGGGCCGTGCTGGGCAAGCTGGAGCTGGCTGCCTTTCACGAGAACGCCACGGTCGTCGCCTTGTGGACGCGCGAACAATTGACTGCCGAGAACCTCAATTACCTGCGCGCGCGCTCGGCGCGTGAACTT
This sequence comes from Chloroflexota bacterium, assembly GCA_017743375.1. Taxonomy (GTDB): domain Bacteria; phylum Chloroflexota; class Anaerolineae; order J036; family Brachytrichaceae; genus JAAFGM01. Next base: position 11,346 of record JAGHYX010000061.1, on the reverse strand, counting down.
CAAGAGCGGTATTTGCTCGCCCACGCCAGCCCGCGCGAGCCAATCTGGGAATACATCCTCGACACCAGCGTGGCAGCTGAGAACTTCGAGCACTTGCCCGACGGGTATGCGCTCGTCGGCCACACCCACGTGCCGGTCATCTTCGCCCAGGATCGCGCCAGCGGCGATGTGCGCGCCAGCGTGCCGCCGCCGGGCATACCCATTGCGCTCGATTCCGGCTTTAGATACATTCTGAATCCTGGCGGGGTGGGACAGCCGCGCGATGGCGACCCGCGCGCGGCCTATGCCCTGCTCGACACCGAAAAGCACACCTGGACGCAATACCGCGCTGAGTACCCCGTACACCTGACGCAGGCCAAAATGCGCGCAGCCGGCTTCCCAGACACGTTGATCGATCGCCTGAGCTATGGCCGATGAGCGCCAAGGAGCGCTTGGATGTCCTGTTGGTGAAGCGTGGCCTGGCCGAGAGCCGCGACTGGGCCCAGCGCCTGATCCGCGCCGGCCAGGTGCGGGTGGATGGTCAGGTCATTGCGCAACCTGCCAAGCGCTTCGGCAGCGAGGTGGACATCACCATCGCGCAGCCGCCGCGCTATGTCTCGCGCGGGGGATACAAGCTCCAGGCTGCGCTTGAGCGCTTTGCCCTCACACCGACCGGCTGGGTCTGCGCCGACGTCGGCAGCAGCACCGGCGGCTTTACCGATTGCCTGTTGCAACACGGCGCAGCACGCGTCTACGCTCTGGATGTCGGCAGCGGCCAATTGCACTGGCGCCTGCGCCGCGACGCCCGCGTCGTGGTGATGGAAGGGGTCAACGCGCGCTACCTGGACGCGCTGCCAGAGCTGGTTGAGCTGGCCGTCGTGGACGTGTCGTTCATCTCGCTGACGCTCGTCCTGCCAAACGTCTTTCGCTGGGTGAAGCAGCCCACCATCGGGGGCGTGATCGCGCTGATCAAGCCGCAGTTCGAGGCCGGTCGGGAGCAGGTCGGCAAAGGGGGGATCGTGCGCGATCCTGCCGTCCATCAAGCCGTGCTGGCGCATGTGACGACCTTCTGCGCGCGTCTGGGCTGGCCGGCGCAGGGGGTGATCGAATCGCCCATCCTCGGCGCAGACGGCAACAGGGAGTTCCTGGCTTGGTTTAAACCTGCTTGATACAATCCACCTCACCAAACTAAGGAGTGGATAGAGGAGTCATGTCACTAACCGCCGAAGAAGTCATCCGCCTGAACAAGGAATACACCCTCTTTGAGTGGAACAAACAGCGTGATTTCATCCCCATGCCGATCGAGCGCGCCAAAGGCGTGTATTTCTGGACCACCGACGGCAAGCGTTATTTGGATTTCAACTCCCAACTGATGAGCGTGAACATCGGCCATGGCGACGAGCGCGTGATCCGCGCGATTTGTGAGCAGGCCGCTAAGCTCACTTACGCCAATCCCTATGCGGCCACCGAGGTGCGCGGCCGGCTGGGCGAAATGCTCGCCGAGATCACGCCGGGCAACTTGAAGAAATCGTTCTTCACCCTGGGCGGGAGCGAAGCCAACGAGAACGCCATCAAGATCGCGCGCATGGTCAGCGGCAAGCACAAGATCCTGGCCCGCTACCGCTCTTACCATGGCGGCACGTACGGCTCGATGACGCTCACCGGCGACCCGCGCCGCTGGGCCAGCGAGCCGGGCATCTCCGGCGTGGTGCGCATCCCAGACCCCTACTACTACCGCTGCCGGCTGGATATCTCCGAAGAGGAGTTCATGGCCGAGTGCCTGAACCAGACCGAGGACATCATTCGCTTTGAAGGACCGCACACCATTGCCGCCATCCTGGTCGAGACGATCACCGGCACAAACGGCATCATCATCCCCACCAAGTCGTATTACCAGGGCCTGCGCCAGTTGTGCGACAAATACGGCATCTTCTTGATCTTGGATGAGGTGATGTGCGGCTTCGGGCGCACCGGCAAGTGGTTTGCCTGCCAGCACTATGACATCGTCCCCGACATGATGACCATGGCCAAGGGCCTCACCAGCAGCTATGCCCCGCTGGGCAACTGCATCGTCTCAGAGGAGATCGCGGAATACTTCGACGATCATGTGCTCTGGTCGGGCCTCACCTATGGTGGTCACGCGCTGAGCTGCGCAGCAGCAATTGCCTGCATCAACGTCTATAAAGAAGACAATCTGATCGAGCGCGCAGCAGAGATGGGCAAGTTCCTGGCCGAGGAAGAGGACAAGCTCAAGGCCAAGCATCCTTCGGTTGGTGACGTGCGCCATATCGGCTTGTTCAGCGTCTTCGAGCTGGTGAAGAACCGCCAAACCAAAGAGCCGATGGCGCCTTACAACGCGCAGGGCGATGAGATGCGGGTGATGAACATGATCAAGAAGTTCTTCCTCGACAACGGCTTGTTCACTTTTGTGCGCTGGAACAACTTCTTCGTCAACCCGCCGCTGTGCATCACTAAAGAAGAGCTTCAAGAAGGTCTGGAGATTATCGACCGTGCGCTGGACATCGCGGACGACTTTGTCGAAGCGTGACATGAAGAAGCCCCCGACCGTCCTGGTCGGGGGCTTTTTTAATCGCTCGTTTCCAGGCCGGGCAACCCGAATCCGCCGAGCTTTGGATATTGCCGTCGCTCCTCGCTTTTGCCGAAGTGGATGACCTCGCCATTGGCATCCACCGCCTCCACAGCCAACCCCAAAGATTGCAGCTCCTTGACCAGCACCTTAAAGGAAGCAGGGATTCCCGGCTCCTTAATTGGTTGCCCCTTGATAATAGCCTCGTATGTCTCGGCGCGGCCTTGTACGTCGTCTGACTTGACGGTGAGCATCTCCTGGAGCGTGTAGGAAGCGCCATAGGCTTCCAGGGCCCACACCTCCATCTCACCGAAACGTTGGCCGCCGAACTGAGCCTTGCCGCCCAGCGGTTGCTGGGTGACCAGCGAGTATGGACCGGTGGAGCGGGCGTGCACCTTGTCCTCCACCAGGTGGGCCAGCTTGAGCATATAGAGATACCCGACCGTCACAGGGCGGTCAAACGGTTCGCCGGTCTTACCGTCGAACAACTTCATCTTGCCCAAGGTGGGCATCGGGTCGCCGGTCTCGATGCTGACCTGCGTGGCGCGCTCGCGGAGTTGGGACTCGCTCAGATCGTCCACCGCTTGTCCCTTGGACTCCAGCCACAGGCGCAGGCCTACATAGACCGCCTTGCGGTCGGCTTCTGCGCGCTCGGCCGGTGTGCGCGTGTCGTTCTCATAGACCAGGATTTCCTGCGGGTCGTAGCCCTTCTCCTTGAGCCACTCATTCAGCACGATCCGACGAGCATATCGCTCATCCATTGCGGCGCGTTCCAGGTCGTAATCTCGCCCAGCCAGCCAGTCGGAGAGATAGGCGATGCGCGCGTCGTGGTCGTCGCGCAGCATGCGCGTGTCAATGCCGTTTTCGCGCAGCGCAACCCAGGCGCGCTCGGTGATCTCGCGATACGCACGATCTATCATCCAGGCCCGGCACAGCTCGGCCTCGATCTCGGCTTCGCTTGCGCCGTCGAAGACGGGCGAGACGGCGCGAAAGCCGAGGCGCTCCGCGGCCCAGCCGAGGTGCGTCTCCAGGATTTGGCCGATGTTCATGCGGCCAGGCACGCCCAGCGGGTTGAGGATGATGTCCACCGGCGTGCCATCCTCCAAGAAGGGCATATCCTCAATTGGCACGATCTTGGAGACCACGCCCTTGTTGCCATGGCGGCCAGCCATCTTGTCGCCCGCGGTCAACTTGCGGCGCTGAGCGACGTGCACGCGCACCATCTGGTTCACGCCAGCCGGCAGGTCGCGGTGTTCATCGCGGTTGAAGATCTTGACATCCACCACTTTGCCGTGCTCACCATGGGGCAAGCGCAGGCTGGTGTCCTTGACTTCGCGGCTCTTCTCGCCGAAGATGGCGCGCAGGAGCTTCTCCTCCGGCGAAAGCTCCTTCTCCCCTTTCGGCGTGATCTTGCCGACGAGGATGTCATTCTGGTTCACCTCTGCGCCGATGCGGACGATGCCGTTCTCGTCCAGGTCCTTCAGCACCTCTTCGCCGACGTTAGGGATATCGCGGGTGATCTCCTCCGGACCTAGCTTGGTCTCGCGCGATTCAGTCTCGAACTTCTCAATGTGAATGGAGGTGAACAGGTCGTCGCGAATCAACCGCTCGCTGACGAGGATGGCATCCTCGTAATTGCCGCCTTCCCAGCTCAGGAAGGCCACCAGGACGTTCTGTCCAAGCGCCAGTTCTCCGTTCACTGTGCTCGACGAATCGGCGAGCACTTGCCCCTTCTTCACCCGCTGGCCTTTCACCACGATGGGATGCTGGTCAATGCAGGTGCTCTGGTTGCTGCGGTTGTATTTGCGCAGCGGATAGACCCGCCGGCCCTTGCTGCTTTGGACGACGATTTGGCGGCCGGTGACGCTCACCACCTCGCCATCTTCCGCAGCGACCACGAGCTGACCGCTGTCCCTGGCGGCCAGGACTTCCATGCCGGTGGCGACCAGCGGCACATCTGGCCGGATGAGCGGCACGGCTTGGCGCTGCATGTTGGAACCCATCAGCGCGCGCGAGGCCTCGTCGTGCTCGATGAACGGGATGAGCGAGGCGCTGATGCCGACGATCTGCTTCGGCGAGATGTCCATGTAGTCCACCTGGCTTGGGCTGACGAACATGAACTTCTGATTGCGCCGCGCGGAGATGCGGCTCTCGATGAACTCCCCTTTGCTGTTCAAGAGGGCGTTGGCCTGGGCGATGGTGAACTTGTCCTCGACGTCGGCGGACATGTACACCGTCTCGTTGGAGACGTAGGGCTTGACGGGCAATTCCTCGATGGACTTGTAGCGTTGCAATTTCGTCGCCAGCTCGTGGTTAATTACCGTGCCGGCGGTGGCGATCACCTCACCCTTGCTGTCGAGCACATCCTCGCGCAGCGTGCGCCCCTCGCTCTCGGCAGCAACGTTGGGGACGGTGTTCTTCACCTTACGGTAAGGCGTCTCGATGAACCCATAGGCGTTCACCCGCGCATAGGTCGCCAACCGACCGATCAGGCCGATGTTAGGGCCTTCGGGCGTCTCGATTGGGCAGATGCGCCCGTAGTGGCTGTGGTGCACGTCGCGCACGTCGAAGCCGGCCCGCTCACGCCGCAACCCGCCAGGGCCAAGCGCCGATAGCGTCCGCTTGCTGGTTAGCTCGCTCAGCGGGTTGGTCTGCTCCATGAACTGCGAGAGCTGGGAGGAGCCGAAGAACTCGCGAATCGCCGCGACCACCGGCCGGATGTTGATCAGGTTCACCGGCGAAGGTGAGTCGTTGTCCGGCATGGACATGCGCTCCTTCACCATGCGCTCCATGCGCCGCAGGCCCACGCGAAGCTTGTTCTGGATCAATTCCCCGTTGGTCTTCACCCGCCGGTTGCCCAGGTGGTCCACATCGTCGGGCGGCAGGACCTTATTGTTGACTTGGATCAGGTGCCGCAGCAGCTCGACGATGTCGCGCTTGGTGATGGTGCGGTGCGTGCGCGGGATGATCCCTTCGCCATTCAGCCGCTGATTGAGCTTGTAGCGGCCAACGCGCTCTAGGTCGTAGCGCCGCTGGTCGAATAATTGCTGTTGCACAAACTCGCGCGCGTTGTCCAACGTGGGCGGGTCGCCGGGGCGCACGCGCTTGAAGAACTCCACCAGCGCCTCTTGCGCGATCGGGCGCGACGGCTTATAGGCCCATTCCGGCTCTTGCTTGAGCGTCGCCTCGATGTAGCGATGGTCGGGGTCGGTGTCTACATCGGCGAAGAGCGCCATCAACTCCTCGTCGCTGCCCGTGGTGAGCATGTCATACGTGATCCCATCGTCCACAGCGGCCAGCGCGCGCAGCAGGATGGTGACGGGAATGGTGCGCTTGCGGTTGAACTTCACCACGATGTAGTCGCTCTTGCGCGTCTCGAACTCCATCCACGCCCCGCGGTCGGGGATCAGCTTGGCCTGGCCGAGCGGCCGGCCGCTGCTGGGGTCTTCCTCTGCGCTGAAATACACACCCGGCGAGCGGATGAGCTGCGAGACGACCACGCGCTCGGTGCCGTTGATGATGAACGTGCCGTTCTCCGTCATCAACGGGAACTCGCCAAAGTAGATCGTGTCCACTTTGTGTTCGTCGGTCTTGCGATTGTGCAGCGCGACCTTGGCGTAGAGCGGTGCGCCGTAGGTCAGGTCGCGCTCCACGCATTCCTCGATGCTGACTTTCGGCTCCTCGAACCAGTAAGTCAACCCATATTCCCGCGCTTGTTTGTAGTTGCCTGGGAAGTAGAGGGCCATCTCGCCGTTGAAGCTCTCGATCGGCGAGATCTCCTCGAACAACTCGCGCAACAACTCATCCTGGAAGAGCTTGAATGACTGGATTTGAACTTCTATCAGCTTAGGAATCAACTGGATATCAGTGGTGCGGGCATAGGACTTGACCGCCCCGTTGGAAAACATCGCCATGACTTCACCTACCTCGTCCAGGGTGTGGGGGAGACTGTGTTAGGGATGTACACGACCTTGGGCGACCAAGTTTTCTTGGTCGCCTGGCATGCCGACGATCTGGACAATTAGCCAGGCCGGTATTATACGCAGGTTGCCTGTCGAGTCAAGGCACGTTCCCGCACAAGGACAACGATGAAGAGCACCGCGGAGTTACCCAGGCGGCCCTTGCACCTGTCATTCTGAGCGTCGGTAAAGCATCTCAACTCGTGGCTGACAAAAGCGCCGTCATGCACGCACCGCGAGTTAAGGGGCACGTCTCCCGCTTGCGTCATTAGGGAGAGAAATGAAGGCTAAAAGAGCAAATTCACTTCTATTATACACGTTAATAGCGTTTTCGTTGCTAAACACCGCCTGCGGCACAGCAAATAATCAAGCGATTGTGTTGCCTATCCCTCCGCCCACAGCGCAGGAACACCAGCGCCTCCAGCCATCCTCGCTGCAGCGCTCGCCCAGGCATTCGCCCACACCGCTTGTTACCGAAGAGCAAGCAGGCGTCTATTATGAGACAGTGCTCACAATCCCAGTGGGCGAAGCTGGGGTGGCGTATCGAGGTGTGGACACCCCAGGCATGGATATAACAGGGCCGAACGCGCTGGCCGTTCTATCAGACATGAGCGTTGTGGTGGCCGACTTGATCGGCAACCGGCTCCTAAGGTATGACCCCACAGGAAAGCTGCTCGGGATCATCAATCTTTACGCCAGGGAAATTGTAAATATATGGGATCTTGTGGCTTTCAAAGACGAGTTAATCCTGCTCGAGATCAGCTTGGACGTACCTCCGGAGAGATATAGGGTCAATCGCCTTACGTCGGACGGGAAACTGTTAACTTCCTACGATATTCCAAAAGGATATCACCTTCAAGATGGTCTTACGGGAATTTCTGTTGACTGCGAAGGCCAGATTCTTTTAGAAATTAAAGGGGGCCAAGCATTCTACCGCCTGGTTGACCCTAAAGGAAATCTGAACGCCAGAAATGGTTATCTATGCAATGGAAAGACATATCGGGTAGAGTCTACTCAGTTAGTCGCCGGCGATGTGAAACTTGAGACGCAGCTTACCACCGGTTTGGGCGGGACTCAAGCTCTTAGGCGTGCTTGCAGATGGCAGTGTCTACGTAGTCCGTGAAGACGTCGTTGCCCAGCAACCGGTAATAACGGTTGATCAAACTGTGCACTACGTGAGCGCAGATGGCCTGCAACTGGGCGTGGCGCGCGTGCCAATCGCTGAAGCGTATTACTATGTGATGCGCAATCTGGCGGTTGGCCCAGATGGATATGTGTATTCCCTATTACCTGGACCCGATGCTGTCTATATCGTATGTTTGAAGTTGTTCAAGAGCATCGCGCCGCTCGTGCCAAACGCCGTTGCCCCGCTCGTCACTCGCTCAGGCGCACAGCCATAGCGGTTATCTTTGGCGCAGCAGCCCTCGAACTAAGTCGAGGGCTGCTGCTTCGTCCTTACACCGAGCGATACTCACCTTCAACCACGCCTGCGTCGCTCTTGCCGTCTGTCGAGGCGGAGCCAGCTTGGCCGGCCTGCGCGGTGTAGACGCTCTGGCCGATGCGCGCCGTAACCGTCTGCAACGCCTCGGTCGCCCGCCGGATGCGGTTTAGGTCATCTGACTTGAGCGCGTCGCGCAGGTCGTTGATCTTCGCCTCGGCCTCGGCGCGGTCGCTGCTGCTCACCTTCTCGCCCAGCTCGCGCAATGCCTTCTCGGCCTGATAGATGGCTTGATCGCCGGCGTTGCGCGCCTCGGCCAGCTCCTTGCGCCGAGCGTCGGCAGCCGCGTTGCGCTGCGCTTCCTCGATCATGCGCTCGATGTCCTGCTTGCTCAGGTTCGTGCTGGCCGTGATGCTGATGCGCTGTTCGCGGCCGGTGGCCTTATCCTTAGCGCTGACGTTCAGGATGCCGTTGGCGTCAATGTCGAACGTCACCTCTATCTGTGGAATACCGCGCGGCGCGGGCGGGATACCCTCCAGGCGGAACTGGCCCAACAGCATGTTGTCTGCTGCCATTGGCCGCTCGCCCTGGTATATACGAATGTCCACCGCGCTCTGGTTGTCCTCCGCTGTGCTGAAGATCTCGCTCTTGCGCACCGGTATCGTGGTGTTGCGCGGGATCAGCGGCGTCATCACACCACCCAGCGTCTCCACGCCCAGCGTCAGCGGCGTCACGTCCAGCAGCAGCACGTCCTTCACCTCGCCGGCCAGCACGCCCGCCTGCACGGCAGCACCGATCGCCACCACCTCGTCAGGGTTGACGCTCTTGTTCGGCTCCTTGCCGCCGGTCATCTCGCGCACCAGCGCCTGCACCATCGGCATGCGCGTGGCGCCGCCGACCAGCACCACCTCATCGATGTCGCTCACCTTCAGGCCGGCGTCCTTGAGCGCCTGTTCAACCGGCCCGCGCAGCCGCTTCACCAGGTGCTCGCTGAGCTGCTCGAACTTGGCCCGCGTCAGCTTCATCAGCAGGTGCTTCGGCCCGCTCTGATCCGCCGTGATGTACGGCAGGTTGATCTCGGTCTCCATCATCGAAGAAAGCTCGATCTTGGCCTTCTCGGCGGCTTCCTTCAAGCGCTGGAGCGCCTGGCGGTCGCTGCGCAGGTCGATGCCCTGCTCCTTCTTGAACTCGTTGATCAACCAGTCAATGATGACGGCATCCCAGTCGTCGCCGCCCAAGTGCGTGTCGCCGCTGGTGGCCTTCACTTCCACCACGCCGTCGCCCACTTCGAGGATGGACACGTCGAACGTGCCACCGCCCAGGTCGAAGACCAGGATGGTCTCGTCCTTCTTCTTATCCAAGCCGTAGGCCAACGCAGCTGCGGTCGGCTCGTTGATGATGCGCACCACCTCCAAGCCGGCGATCTGGCCGGCGTCCTTGGTGGCTTGGCGCTGGGCGTCGTTGAAGTAAGCCGGCACGGTGATCACCGCCTTGGTGACCGGCTCGCCCAAGTAGGCCTCAGCGTCGGCCTTCAGCTTGGCCAGCACCATTGCGCTGATCTCCTGCGGCGTGTAGGTCTTGTTGGTGTTCGGGATCTTCACCTGCGCGTCGCCCTTTGGACCTTGAACGACTTGATAAGGCACGCGCTTGCGCTCCTCTGCCACCTCGTCGAAGCGCCGTCCCATGAACCGCTTGATCGAGAAGATGGTGTTCTCTGGGTTGACCACCGCCTGGCGCTTGGCTGCCTGGCCCACCAATCGCTCGCCATCCTTCTTGAAGGCGACCACGGATGGCACCAGGTTCCCCCCTTCCGCAGTAGGGATAACCGTTGGGCTGCCGCCCTCCAGCACGGCCACCACGCTGTTGGTCGTGCCCAGGTCAATACCGACGATCTTGGACATATTTATCTTCCTCCGCTTACGCTAAGTCTTGAATGACCCGTTTACTTGAGCCGCACTATATCCAGCCGGCGTTAGAGATACAGTGCTGCGATGTTAGCGCTGTGTTAGCGTGGACTTCCCAATTTGTTAATCTGAAGGCAAACCCGCCTTAACCGACCCCGCTTAACTTTACCCGCGGTGTTTAGTCGCTGGCTACGCATCGCACGTCGAGATTGGCGCGATTGGCTGACCTTCCTGGCCTTCGTCGGGCCTAACCTGTCGCTGTTCGCCATCTTCACCTATTACCCGATGGTGCAGAACAGCGTGCTGGCATTGAGCGACTACAACTTGATCACGCGCAGTGGGTCGTTTGTCGGCCTGCGCAACTTCGAGACGGTCTTTGGCAGCTCACAGTTCGGCAAGATCATCGTGAATACCTTCGTCTTCACGACCGTCTCGGTCGTCCTGCTGATCGTTCTGGGGCTGCTTATCGCGTTGTTGCTCAACCAGAATCTGCGCGGGCGCAACGCGGCGCGCAGCATCCTGTTCTCGCCCACCATCCTGGCCGGCGCAGCCATCGCGATCGTGTGGATTTACATCTTCGACCCGCGCTTCGGCTTCATCTACACCATCCTCAAACCGCTGGGCATCCCAGCCCCTAAGTGGCTGACCGACCCAGCCTGGGCCATGCCGGCCATCATCATCGTCTATGTCTGGAAGAACCTGGGGTATGCGGCGGTGATCTTCATCGCCGGCTTGCAGGCTATCCCGCGCGAACTCTACGAAGCAGCGCGCGTGGACGGCGCAAGGGCCTGGGAGCGTTTCTGGTACGTCACCCTGCCCGGCCTGTCGCCGGTCGTGTTCTTCCTGACAGTGACCACTATCCTCTCGTCCTTCCAAGCGTTCGACATCATCGATGTGATGACCGAAGGCGGGCCGGCGAACGCCACCAACACGTTGATCTTCCATCTCTACGAATTGTTCTTCCAGGCATCCTCGCCCAGTCGAGCGGCGGTGGTCGCTAATCTGTTGTTCGTGCTCATGCTGATCGTGACCGCACTGCAGGTGCGCTATCTAGAGCGACGGGTGAACTATGCGTGACGTTTCGCTCTCCACCAGGCATTACACCACTCAGGAATCGCTCCTTGGGCATCGCTTCTGGCGACATATACAACGCGCCCTGGGCTACCTGGGAATGTTTGCCGTTGTCCTGATCATCGGCATTCCTGTGGCGTGGGTGCTCTCCGGCGCGCTCAAGACCAATCGAGAGATCTTCAGCACCACCCCCCAACTCCTGCCGGCCAATCCGAATTTCGACAACTTCGTTAAGGCTTGGCAAGCTGCGCCGTTTGACCGCTTCTATGTGAATAGCTTTATCACCACCCTGTTCGGCGCTGGTGCCGAGATCATCATGGCGGTCACCACTGCTTATGCGCTGGTGTTCGTGCGCTTTCCCAAGCGCGACTGGGTGTTCTTCCTGCTGCTGGTGGCGTTGATGGTCCC
>JAGHYX010000244.1 GCA_017743375.1 Chloroflexota bacterium | reverse complement strand
GGTGGCACCGCCGTTCTCGCGTTGCCCCTCACGATGAATCTGTGGGTCGCTCGAGACAAATTCAGCAATTAATGACAATGTTTGCGTGCGCTAGCCGTTGGCGCTGGTCTGCCACTTCACATCGCGGAAGGTGACGAAGCGGTTCACGAAGAAGTTCCACAGCATCACCACAATCGCCGCGACCATCTTGGTGGCGTTGAGGCCGATGCCCCGGTAGTGGTCCTGAAAGGCGGCCAGCGGCACCAGGCGCATCAGCTCGGTGATCGGCGCTTGGAAGAAGAGGAAGATCAGCTCGCTGATCAGCAGCCCCATGGCGTTGACGGCGAGGAAGACCGGCATCTGCCAGCGCTTCTTTTGCTTGCGCGACTCTGGATAGACCCATAGGCGGTTGCCGATGAAGTTGTGCGTGGCGGCGATGATGAACGCCAGCGCCACCGCCAGCGGCACCGGCATGCCCAGCGACCGCTCAAAGATGTTGAGCAAGACCACATCAATGATCAGCCCCACGCCGCCGACGATGGCGAACTTGACGAAGCGCTTGACCTCCGGCTTGTTGCGACGGGCCAGGCCATAGACCCACGTGCCCTTCATCGCAGCGGGCAGCAGGCGGCTAATGCTGATCTCACGGCTGGGGGCGGACATGCGCGTTGAACCACTCGATCATACGCCGGATGCGCTCGACGCGGTGGCGCGGCTCGCCGCTGCGCGAGAGGTCGTGACCTTCGCGCGGCCAACGAATGAACACCACCTCTTTCCTCTGCAGGCGGAGCGCCTGGAACAACTGCTCGGCCTGCTCGATCGGCACGCGGTAGTCCTGCTCGCTATGCTCGATTAAGAGCGGGGTGCGCATCTGCGGGGCCAGCGCGATCGGCGACATGCGCCAGAGCGCCTGCGGGTCGTCCCAGGGGGTGATGCCGCCGGCCTCGCGGTCGTTGAAGAAGGGCACGTCGGTGGTGTTGCGCATGGAGAGCAGGTTATATACACCGCGCTGCGCGCAGGCCGCTGCGAAGCGGTGGTCTTTGCCGATGATCCAGGCGGTGAGGTAGCCGGCGTAACTGCCGCCGGTCAGATACATCCGCTTGCGGTCAACGTAGCCGCGCGCGACAACGAAATCCACGCCGCGTAACACATCGCGCATTGGGCCGTCGCCCCAATCACCGCGGTTGGCGTGCCAGAAGGCGTTTCCATAGCCATCTGACCCGCGCGGGTTGCAGTAGAAGACGGCATAGCCGGCTGAGGCCATCGTCTGGAACTCGTGCCACATGCTGCGCGTGGCCGGCCCCCACATCACATGTGGCCCGCCGTGCATTTGGACCACCAGCGGATACTGCTTGGCAGGGTCGAAGTCCGGCGGCAGCACCACCCAGCCGTAGATGGTGTGCTCGTCGGAGCGATAGCGGAGCGCCTGGACGCGGCCAACTGCGTGCTCGGCCAGGAAGCGGGCGTTCGGTTGATACAGCCGGCGGATGCGCTGCGCCTTGTCGAGCAGGTAGAGCGCGCTGGGGTCGTTCGGCGCGCTGGCGATAAAGGCGGCGCGCCCATCCGGCAGGACGTCGAAGCTGTTGATCTCCAGCGCGGCGTCGGTCAACGGCTCGACCACCACCCGGCGGCTGCGCGATGACCTGGGGACGCGCGCGCGCCACAGGTTGACTGCGCCGTCTTTGTTCAACGTGAAATAGAGAAAGCGGCCATCTGGACTCCAGTCAAAAGCGCCCAGGCTGCGGTCGAGGGCCTCGGTCAGGTCAATGGCCGCGTCCATCTCGACCGTGCCATCGTCGCGCAGCGGAGCGATCGCCAACGTCGCTGGCTGATAGGCGGCCGGGTCATCCAGCGAGCGCTCGAAGGCCAGCCAGCGCCCATCGGGCGAGGGCAGCGGCGTAAAGCAGGAATAGCCGGCCAGGGGCTGGCGCGCGAAGCAGCGTTCGGTTGACTCAACCGCGAAGCGCACGATGTCCACATAGCGGAACAGCTCGCCGGAATCCGGGTCGCGCGTGTAGGTGCTGTAGATCGTTTGCCCATCCGCTGACCAGGCCGGCGGGCCGAAGTTGGCGGCGCTGTCGTCGGGCGTGAGGCGCGCCGCCTGCGGCGCGGGGGATTCGGCGTCTGGTTCGCTGAGCGCGACTACATAGAGATGGTCGTAGCGATCTTCAATGAAAGCCGTGCCGGTGCGATAGGGCACGCGCGCGATCACCCGCGGGTCCGCGCGCATTGCTTCCTCGTGCTGCTTCTGCTCCTTCTCGCGCTTGATCGCCCAGGGGTCTTTGGGCTGGCGGGGCGCATCATCGCGCCGGCGCTTGTCCTCTTCTTCGCATTCGTCGGCGCGCATGCGGGCGATGAAGGCGATCTGTCGGCTGTCCGGCGACCAGGCGAAGGCCGAGACACCGTTGGGGTGCGCGGTGATGCTGCGCGCTTCGCCGGGCATGCGCATCGGCAGGACGAAGACCTGGGGCTTGTCGCCGCGCTCGGCGATGAACGCCAAGTGTGCGCCATCGGGCGACCAACGCGGCGCGCGGTCTTTTGGCCCGGCGGTGAGCGGGCGCGCCGGCGCGTTCGGTTTGCTCAGGTCTTTGATCCAGATCGCGCGGCGGTAGTCGTTGCTGCTGGGGTCAGCTTGCGTGCGGGTGAAGGCGACATACCTGCCGTCGGGCGAGACCTGCACATCGTCCAGCGTGATGAGGTCGTAGAGGCTTTCAGGGGTGATGGGCTTCATGCGTGGCAGGAAGCGCAGCGTTTCGGTGATTATAGCCCCGACGGGCGCATGCGGTGCGTTTGGGGTGCATTCAAAGCTAGGGGCAAAACCCTAGGTGGGCGGACAGCACTGCTGTCGCCCACCCCCTAAGAGATCTGCCCTGCTGGCAGTGTCGCAAGGTTGCTCCCATGCGTGAATGCGCCCCTCGACGGGTGCGTTCACTCATAGGGGCGTGTGGGTCGCTTGCCCGCCATCACGCTGGGGCCTGCGCAGCCGCCAAACGCCCTGCCTCACGTAGCCAACCGCGACTTTCGCTGCGCTCAGGGTGACAGTGAAAGGTGAGGCAGGGCGTGGGTGTCCCCGTGCGCTCGTCACGTCAAGCATCACTGTCCCGAATCGTGAATGCACATGCGCCCACTGAGTAGGCCTCGCCTCTTCCTTGTAAGTCCACACCACCTCTTCTTCGCTCCACTGGCCGCGCCTTGTCGTTTACCAACGTCGTCGCGCCGGCCTCACTCCGCCTCGAACCCATAGCTCTTGAACTTCAGCGCGCGGCTGTTCTCGCTGACGATGCGCACCACCTCGTCCGGCACGCCGT
>JAGHYX010000243.1 GCA_017743375.1 Chloroflexota bacterium | reverse complement strand
CCACTAAGGTCGCTATGTCAGACGAGCTAACCCGGGCCGCTGCTCTGCTCGGTTCGCGCGGCGGGCGCGCGCGCACCCCCGCCAAGGCCGAGGCCGCCCGCCGCAACGCCCGGCGCGGCGGGCGCAAGAGCCGCATCGAGGTGGCCGCGCGCGCCGTGGTGCACGCCTGGCGCAGCGAGCCAGGCGGAGAAGCGTTCCTGCGGGCGCTCGAAGCGCTCGAGGCGCTCCTAGAAAGGACGCGATGATAGTAGGCAAGCGCTGGCCGCTGCTGGTCAGCGCAGTTGACAAAATCCGCTGGGGCGGGGTGAGGAAATTTGAATTGCTGTCCGTCTGCGCAGGGCAGGCAGAATCCGCCGGACGCGACGGGTTGGCCGGGGGCGTAGGGTTAGGTGATAGAACTGGGTTTGGTAATCATGACTGTACCTCCTTACCGTCGTCATATTCGCCATAGGTCAACAGATGTAGTACCTGCGCTAACGATACGCATCCGCATATCTGCTGAGATCGCCGCCTGGGTGCGCCAACGCACCGAGCGGGAAGGTCGGACGATCTCGGAAATCGTTCGCGAGGCGGTGGACGCCTACCTATCAGAGTCAAATGGGCAGGAGGACAAGAACGCTGAGGACAACAGTACCGCGCTCTCTGTCTGCCTCGCCCCAGACCAGCGTGCTGCCCTGCGCGCACGCGGCAACCTCGAGCGCCTCATCCGCTGCGCATGCGCGCTTATCACGCTGCATCCCCACTGCTCAAACCCGCCCCAAGCACCGCGGTCGGACCAAGCAACCACAATTATTTCGTACGCGTGACAAAGGATATGCGCGCTGCGCTACGCCATCAGGCAGCCAGGCGCCGCACCAGCCAGGCCGCGGTTATCCGCTTCGCCCTGCAGTGCGCAGCAAAATAGTCCTGCACCTCGCCGAAAACATGTACCCTGCCCTTCGCCAGCGCGCTCAGGCCGAGGAAACCAGCGTGTCCATGGTTATCCTCATCGCCCTTACTTCGCCTCCGAAGCAGTCATCCATGATCCCCCACCACCGCTAGGCGACACACGCTCCGTCCGCCTTACCCCGCAGGCTGCACAAGCCATTGCCAGTCGCACTCACCGCGCCACCATCTCCGCCTACATCGGCAACGACCGCTAGCAAGGCCAATTGATTGGGATCCACGTCAGGCTCCCTGAAGCGCTAGCGCGCGACCTGCGCGCTGTTGCCAAGAGTGGCGGGCGTGAGGCGCGGTTCGTACAGGTCATCGTGCGCGCAATGCAGCGCGTCGCGCGTCGGTCTGACAGCGCGCCTGAGCAACGCGCGCGTCATTACCAGCGCTGTGGCTACCGCTGGATCAGCACCTGCCGGCGCTATTACCACAACGGCGAAGATGGGCTGGCGATTGAGAAGCAGCTCTGAGAGGAGATCAAGCAATCTGACTCGGCGACGCCAGCCGGGATTGATGCTTGCGTGGGCGTTTCCACGCAGCCGGCGGCGCGTCGTTCTCCGCCACGAAAGGTAGATACTCCAGGTGTGACGATACACCTGATCGAACTCACATACCTAAACCAGTTTCTCTTGGACATATTGCCGGATAGTATTCGAGAGGCTGTAACGCGGCTGTGCCCCGCGCTCGTCCACGATCACTAGCAATTTGTTCACCGGGTGTGTGCGCACATCCTCCCAGCGCAGATGGGCACGGTCGTCGCGCGGCTGTGCTGCGGCCTGCTCCGGCTCCCATGCGCATACTGCCTCATCCAGTTCCAGCGTCAAATCGGCAACGAAGATGAACAGCCGGCGCAGCAATCCCTGCTTGGCCTGGGAAGGCAAGTCATAGCTCCGGTCCATCATGGCACGCAGCGTCTGTTACTTTGGCAATACCATGCGATTGCCGTCGGTCAGCAATCTGAAGCGATCATCCAGCTGCGCAGCGATCTGTTCCAGCGAGAGCACCCGCAGGCGCGCTGCCGCCAGCTCGATGGCCAGCGACAACTTGTCCAGTTGCTGACAAATCTGGATCAGCGATGCCTCATCTGCTTTGTCTAGCGCGAATTTGGGGCGGACAGCCATGGCGTGCTCGATGAAGAGTTGCATGGCTTTCTCGCAGCACATCGGGAGCACTTGCCACGTCGTCTCGCCAGGCACGTTCAGCAACTCGCGGCTGGGGGCCGACATGCTCACGTTTTGGCGCCTTTGTACAAAACTTTGACATTCTCCCCAGCCTAATTCCTACCACGCTACGCATATGCATAGTCGTCTCGGTGGGTTCAAGTGCGCAACCGCTGCTCGTCTCTTCTAGTAGGCCGCTTTGGGTTAGCTCCGCCGTCCGCGCTATCCTTGAACGGCGTGGCGTGTCGCGCACCGGGTCAGCGTTATTTTTCAAGTCGTGGTCAGATTTCATTCAGGCGAACTATTTTATTGTCAACGCTAGCCGACACCGCTGCGATAAGCTGCCTGCGAGACACACCCTATAGTCGTGCTTATCGCGCACGACAGGTGAGCAAGAGCACGCTCCTACAACAGGCTGAGCCATTACGCCATGGAGGACCTCGATGCGCTGATCCAAGCCCGTGAGCATCCTGTAGGCCGGCGCATATGAGGTTGTGGTGGATGAGGTGCAGAGAGTTGCTCATGAGCGTCAAGCGCGCTGTTGATATGTATCCAGGGCGCTATCGGTTCCTGCTCTCTGGATCGGTCAACTTGCTGCTGATGAAAGCGAAAGCCTAGCCGGGCTGCGCGCTCTATCTGGTGCTTGACCTTGGGTATATCCAAATGCCCCCTCAGGAGGCATCCCGACTGGGATCCAGTGCGAAGCGGATATCACCTGCATCCCATTGCCTTCAGCACTCCCCTTGCTCTGCCGACCAACGCCCATATTGCGCCAGGTCGTCTGTCACTTCCCCATCCTCTATGACCACAACGTCTCGCCCAGAAGCGGCCGGAGCCGCTTTCAGCAAGGAACCGGGCCAGCCGATCGCGATGACAATCCAAGCCACTTGTGAATCCCACAAGAATTTTCTTTTGTTTTCCGTTCGCCGATTCACTTTAACCTCTGTTCAACCCTGTTCTTGAGCAAACTTGATCCTCTTTCTGGTCAGCGGAGGACACTCGGGCGTATGTGACCTCTTGGCGAAGCACTTCTACTCGGATTGTCCCAGTAGGCAATTGGCGAGCAGAGTTTGAAATCACCGCCAGGCAGTGATATAGTTGTTCCCCTGTTGACGATCTAAATTCGAGAGTTTTAAGGCCAAAATAAATAATAATAAAATTTCCATTAGTTGTCAGCCCCCGGCAGATCCTTATGC
>JAGHYX010000241.1 GCA_017743375.1 Chloroflexota bacterium | reverse complement strand
CGAGGAGAGGAGGCGCGCGGCGCGCACGGCCCACACCGCGCCTTGATATGGCCAGCGATCAGCCTCCGTGCGCAGGTGCTGCCCACGCACCCTCCTTTGGTCGGGATTGAGCGCTCGGTCGAGCCAGTCCGGATTCAGGCGTGTGAGTTCTTCTAAGTTGCTGTGATCAAATGGGCTGATGATTAGCGCGACGACCGCATAGTAGAGCGGCGGTTGGGCTGCTTCGTGCGAGGGTAAATCGTGCTTCAGATCAGGCAACCTGCGCTCGCTGGCCAGATAATGCGCGTAAACGTAGTGCCACGCCTCATCGGCGGCCTCAAAGACTGGCAGCGCGACGTTGTAAACAATCGCCAGCGCGAGAAACACGGTCAGGATGGGGATTGGCCGGCGCAGGTGCGCAAGCAGCGTTAACAACAAGGTTGGGGGCGATGTCACAGGCACAGTGAGCGATTACCTCGGCAACGCCAACTTCGGCACCACGTCGCGCATGATTGACCCATCGGGGTTCAGCACGCGCGCTTTGAACTGCCAATCCCCCTCGTTGGTGTCTATCTTCAACAGCAGCGCGTTGTAGCCCTTCTTCAATTGGATGGGCGGCAGGTCAATGTCGCGAAGGTCATCCGGCATGAAGCGGCTGACTTTATTGAACCAAATCCGCTCGCCATTGAGCCAGGCGGCCAGGCCGTCGTCGGAGTTCATGCCCAGCAAGCCGGGGCGATCCTCCGGCGAGGCGATCCATACAAAGGCGTAGACCATGCCCTTGCGCGCCGGCGTGACGTAGTTCAATAAGTTGATGTTGTGCGATGGGCTGCGGATTGTCCACACGGTTTTGTCGTCGGGGCGAGGGATAAAGTTGGCCTCGCCGCCCGGCAGCGGGTCGTCATCCAGGGTGAGATAAGGGAAGCCGTTGGTCAGCCACCAGGCGCGGATATAACCGTCGCTGTGGGTAGGATATACCCGCACCTTGGCCGAAGACGAGCCGCCCTTGGGGTCGGCGACGGTCAGCACAGCCTCGACGAAGCTCTCGTCGCCCATGTCGTTAGGCATGATGAACGCTGTGTTGAGGCCGAAGGTCGTTGTGATCGGCGTCGCGCGCTGGCCGTCGTAGCGGGTGACGCGCCACTCAACCCGTCCCGCCTTGCTCGTCGCCCCGCGCAGCTCCACGCGCTGGCCAGGCAGATAGGTCTCCCCGTCGAGGGGCGAGAGGATCACCACCGGCGGGTTGTTGCGTTTCGTCGTGCGGGCGAGCGCGCCGAGCGGTAGATCTTGATAGACGATGCGGCGCAGGCCGCCGGAGTAAATCGAAAGGTACCACAACGCGCCGTCCGGCCCGAACTGAATGTCCACCGGCTCGCCCATGCGCGTGCCGAACGGGATCGTCTCCTTGAACCGCCCATTCTCGTCCAGCGCCGTGCGGTTGATCACCTGGGTGGAATAATCGCCCCAGAAGAATTGCCCCTTCATCTCGGCGGGGAAGTGGTCGCCAGTGTTGAAGTCGCCGGCGGTCACCGAGGCGTTATTGCCAGCGTGAGGATAGCTCAGCTCCTTCGGCGTCGTCGTGCGGATGTTCACATCGCGGCACTCTGGCTCGCTTTGAAACTCCGGTCGGTCCATGCTGCCTTCCACGCATGGCCAGCCGAAGTTCGCCCCCTTTGTGGCGATCATCAACATCTCGTACGTATTCCACCCCACATCGCCGACATAGGGGAGCTGGGTCTCCGGGTGCAGGGCGAAGCGGAAGGGGTTGCGAAAGCCATAGGCCCACACCCGCGAGCGGGCGCGCTTGGGGAAGCGCGGGTCATAGAATGGGTTGCCAGGGACGCCTTCGCCAGTGAGCGGGTCAATCCGCAGGACTTTGCCTTGTAGGTTGTCTATCGAAAGCGCCTTGAGCGCCAGCCGGCCCGGCATGGCCGAGAGCGCGCCCTCACCGAGAGAGACCCACAGCTTGCCCTCGCGGTCGAACTTGAGCGTGCCCACCGAGTGGTTCTGGGTGTAGCTCCAGTGATCGTCGAGCACGACGTGGGCGCTCTCTGGTCTGGCCACATCGCCTTCAACCGTATAGCGCACCACGCGCCCTCGCCGCGGCCCATCGGCGTCTTTGGCCTCGCCGGGCGCGTCCCAGGCGTAGGCCAGGTAGATCCAGCCGTTCTGGGCGAAGTTTGGATCCAGTGCCATCCCGATCAGGCCGCGGTCCACGAAGTTATTCACCTCATCGCGGATGTCAATCAGGGGGCGGGCGTAGAGCACGCCATCCTTCCATATCTTGACCCGGCCGGCCTTCTCCGCGATGAACACGCGCCCATCCGGGGCAAAGGTAAACGTCGTCGGCCATTCCAGGTTGCCGGTGATCCCCTCTACCCGAAATCCCGGCGGCACGTTGAGCGGCTTCTCTTCCTGAGCGGAGACGTAGGAAGGGTCGCTACCAACCGTAGCGAGGATAGCAGTCAGGACAAGGAGTTTCAAACGCCTCATCGTTGTCGAGCGATTAAGGATTGCGAATCTCTATTAAGACAGCATTATCCGGCCAGGGCTGGCCATCCGGCATGTAGGCCGGCAGGCGCTGGCCGGTCTGAGCGTCATACCAGCCAATGCGCAGGCGCTGCGCGGCCGGCGGCAGCTCGAAGGCGCGCGCGTCGCGCACGCGCTCGCCGGCCTCCCACAGGCTGGTGGGATATTCGCCGCCGAACGGTTGTCCATCGTGCTGGCCGATCATCTGGCCATCCCCGTCCAACACGTGGATGAACAAGGTGTAATCCCCGTTCGGCGCGCGCAGCGCCGTCCAGAAGAACGTCGCCTCGTTGGGCGCAAAGCGCACCCGCTCCAGGCGCAACAGGTCACCGAAGGTAGCCAACGGCGGGCCGTCGGGCGCGGCAGGGGAGGCCGACGACGCGCGCACCTTTAGCCGGTCAATCAAGAAGACGGGTGAGGGCGCGCCATCTATCGGCGCTGGTCCGGGCGTCGGATAAAGCCGAATCAGGCTGAGCTGGACGCGGGCCGGCCCGCGCGGCGCGTCCGGCGCGATGCGCAGGGCATACTCGTCGCGGAAATATGCACCAGGCTGCCAACGTTGCGTGGCGAACCGTCCGCCGTAGGGTAGCGCATAGGTGCGCCCAATGGGCGCGCCATCCATATCAATTGCCTCGATGAGCACGCGGTAGCTCTGATTGGCCGGCCGTAGCGCGCCCCAGTACAGCACTACCCGCAACGTCTCGCCGGCGTTGACGCGCTTGGCCAAGACCTCGGCGTGCAAAAGGTCAATGGCGCCGTCAAAGACCGCCACGCCGGCGCTCGGCAAGCGGT
>JAGHYX010000239.1 GCA_017743375.1 Chloroflexota bacterium | reverse complement strand
TCGTCACCCACTAACGCAGCGCGGCTTCACCCGTGCCGGCGGCTGCGCCGATGAACAGCGCCGCGATGCCGCCCAGCGAGATCAGCGTCGCAACGGCCACGACCACGCCCATCAGGCCCTTATAGACCGCCGGCCGGTGAGCAAAATAATCGTAGGCCACCTGGCGCACGCCGTTGATGCCGTGCACCACAGCGAGCACGAGCATCACCGCGTAGTAGGTGCGCCAGATGAGCTGCTCGACGGTGACAGGCTCGCCGCTGATGCCCCAGCGCAATTGTGTGCCGGCGAACTCAATCTCGTGCGTGCCGATCAGCACGTGCTGCATCCAGAAGTGGGAGAGGGCGAGAAAGACTAACGCGAGGCCGCTGTAGCGCATGAACAGCCACATCGCCAGCTCGAAGCGGTTGCGCGCCTGGGGGATGGGTTGTATCTTGCGAACGGTGCGACCAGGGGTCATTGTCGTGGAAGCCATCGTTTCCCTCCTCAGCTATTTCAGGCCATGCGCAAGGTAGTAGCTGATGGACTTGTAGGCCATGATGATGACGGTGGGCGCCAGCAGGATCAGCGTGATGATGATGGACCAGCGCGTTGCCACTTCCTGCTTCTGCCACAGCGACGGCCGCAATTCCAGGATCGCGATGCGCGTGCCGTTCACCGCATGGAAGATCAAGCAGGCGGCCAGCACGATCTCGCCGACGGAGAACAAGGGGGTCTTGTAGACCGCGAGCATGGCTTCGTGGAGCGATGGGTTGAAGGTGGCCATGCTCATGCCGAAGATGTGCGTGCCCAGGAAGACCACGACGCCCAGCCCGGTGATGCGATGCAATAACCACAACACATGCCCGCTGCCACGATAGCGCAGAGACTCACGGGCGGTATGAATCAGAGGAGTCAACATCTCAGTAAACCTCGCACACAGATCGATTCAGCAGAAGTATATGCCCGAATTGGGAGTGGGTATGTCTCATGGTTCAACCTCGGTCGGGCGAAGGCAGCGCCGTCGCCCACCCAGCGTTCTGTCTGCTGGCTGTGAAAACATCAGAGGGCGTGCTCGTAGCTTGAGGGCCGGCATCACTTGACGTCGGTCACTACAACTTCGCCCAAGGTCACCAGGTCATCGGGCCTGCCGGTAGCGAAGCGCAGGCCGTCGGCATCGTAGAAGCCCGTGGCGATGCGCAGGGCGCCGCGAAAGTCTGGGGGAACGCGCAAGGAGAACACCTCGTGAAAGCACTCGCCGGGATCCCATAGAGATGTAGGGTATTCGCCGGCCAGCGGCTCGTGATCGTCCTGCGCGATCAGGCGGCCAGCAGCGTCCAGCGCGTGCACAAACGCCGTGCCGCGTCGCGCGGTGGGATGGACCAGCTCGTACGTCAGCGCTACCGTGAGCACCTGGCCGGCTGCGATCCGTTCCGGCAAGATGGCCTCGCGCAGCCAGATGCCGTCAAAAGAGCCGATGGGGGGCTGCCAGAACACCGGCATCTGTGGGCCTTCGGGGATCTTGAATCGCCCGACGATGGGCGCCACCGGGCGGCCTTCGCGATCTGTCACGGGCAATGCGGCGAAGCTGCCCATGCGCGGCGGCTGGTCAGCGCTCACCGGGTCGAAGGGGAAGACCGCCACGTACAACTTGCCGAGCGCCGGCAAACGGGCGCAAGGCTTCTCGAGGAGGATGTCATACGAATCCACGAAGACATCGCCAGGCCGCCAGTTGGTGCTTGGGTAGTTGCCCAGGTTTGGGTATACGTTGATTGTCCCCAGCACTTCGTTGCCGCGCCCCAAGACGCTGATGCCAAAAGCGTAGTGCCGCCGTTCGGCGCGCAGCGCGCGCCAGGTCAACCTGACCCGTGCGTATTGGCGCATCCCCTCGCGGTCGGGCAGCAGCGCAGTATGCGCGGCGGCGTCCACGAGTTGAACGAGATCGCCGAAGGTCAGCAAAGGAGCGACGTTCTTCGCTTGGACGAGGGCGGGCTGGTAACGTGGTTGAAGATAGGCAAACGGCACGGCCAGAGCAAACAGCCCCATCGCAACCGGCAAGGCTGTGCGCAGGCGAGTTCCTGTTATCAGATAAGCCCAGCCGAAGCCTAACAAGCCGGCGTAGGCGGTCAGCGCCGGCATGAGGTAGCGCCCTGGCATGAGGGCCGGATCCTGGTAGAACAGCGCGCGGTAGAGCGGCAGGATCATCATGCTGATGGCCAGCATTGCCAGCAGCGCCAGCGCAGTGCGCACTTTGCTAGCCGATCGGCGAAGGCTTATGAGGCAACCGAGCAAGCCGAGGACGGTGAAGATCGCAAATGCGACATAGGTCCACTCCGCCATCGGCACGTTTCCCCAGCCGAACTTGCCCCAGAAGGTGCGAAAGGTATTTACGAACAAGGCGGGCAGCCAGGCGTCGCGCAGCGAGACCAGCAAGCCCTCGCCGATGACGCTGGTGGGCGCGGCGAGGAGGGGATTATTCGGGTTGCGATCTACCAGCAGCCGGCCGTAGCGCGTTAAGTTGTAGGCAAGATAGGGCAGGGCCAGCCCGGCAAAAGCGCCGTAGCTCAGCGCGAGCTGCGTCAGCCAGCGTCGGAGCGGCCAGCCCATGCGCCAGGCGATGAGCGTCACGCCCAGGCCGGCGAAGCCGAGCAAGGCCAGGGCGTTGTTCTTGGAGAGGAAGGCCAGGCCGAGCGCCAGGCCGAGCGCGAGCGCCGGCTTGTGCGCGTTTGGGCGCGCATCTATCATCCGCAACAGGCAATAGGCAACCAAGGCGCCCATCGCGGTCACCAGCGCGTCGTTGTTCACCATCGCGCCGATGAAGATCACCTGCGGGTTAAAGCCGGCGATGGCGGTAGCAAAGAGCGCCGACGCCCCTCCCCTCCCGAAGATCAGGTTGGCGCTGGCTGCGATCAAGGCAACGGCCAGGCCGGTGAGCAACGCCGAGACGGCGCGCGCAGCGTGAAGGGCCAGCATGGTGCCCTGCCAGGGGAAGGCCTCGGCCGGCTGGCGCAGCATGATGCGAAACCCGCGCCGGTTCGATCCCTCCAGCGCAAAATGGTTGAACTCCGGCTGAAGGTCGTCGCTGCGGTCAATCCAGAAGGTGAGGCCGGCGACGATGAGGTAATACAACGGCGGCTGATGCGATTGGTCGAACAGCACCTTCTCGCCGCCCAGCGCGTCGGGCAGCCCGCGCGCAGAGGCCACATGGTTCACATAGGCGAAGTGGCCGGTCTCGTCGTGCGCTTCCCAGGGTGGGTTGATCGCGCCGTAGAGCAGCGCGAGCGCGATGTGTCCGGCCACGATCAACCACTGCCAGCGGGTGGGCACATGGTGCGGCAT
>JAGHYX010000060.1 GCA_017743375.1 Chloroflexota bacterium | reverse complement strand
AACCATACCTATCGCAAGGAGAAACCAAGACGAGTTCACCCTAGCGGATTCGACAGGTGATGGCCTGCGGGCGTGGCGTCATCTCTCATCCCACGAGCGATTGATGAAGGCGCAGCGGGCACGCCACGCGCTCGCAAGCGAGACGACGGTTCAGCCGGGACCGGCTGGGAGGGGTAAGCCCTAGTTTGACAGTCCGGCGCACCTATACGATGATCTTCCGACCAGACCTTCATCAGATCAGGAGCAGCGACATGACGAGAACAGCGAATCCCTGGACCGTTGACACACGCACGATAGTGCTGGCGGCCATCTTCGGCGCGATGGTGATCGCGCTGCAGGTGGTGGGCTTGGGCTCAATCCCCGTGCCGAACGTGAGCGGAGCCATGACCACGTTGTTGATCCCGGTCATCCTGGGCGCCATCATTGGCGGACCGCTCGTCGGTATGTTTGCGGGTTTGATCATGGGCGTCATCTACCTCATCCTTCCGGCTACGGCTGCGTTCGGCCCCATCACGCTGATCGTCCCCCGCCTGGTCTTCGCGCTGGTGGCGTGGGCAGTTTACGGCGCGCTCAGGGGGAGCACGAATAACGCTGTGATCTCCGGCGCAGCCGCCGGCGCTGCAGGGGCCTTAACCAACACGGTGACGGCGGTCGGCATTGCTGTTTTGCTTGGACAAGTGCCGGTCGAGGTCATTCCTGCTATCCTGCCACAGGCATTGATCGAGCTAGTCGGCTGTGCGGTGATTGTCCCTATTATCGTCGTGGCTGTCGAGACCTCCCTGCGCGCGCGGGCGCGCTAACGTCACAGCTTGTTTCTTTTGCCGAAATGAGAAGAGGGCGGGGATGAACATCCCCGCCCTCTCGTTTGCTCATGCGATGAGCTGCGGCTACTTAAGCGACGCCAAGTATGCCACCAGGTTGTCCAAGTCCTGTGGAGGGATCACTTGCGCGTAATTGCGCGGCATCAGGTTCGCTTGGCACGGGCCTTGCGGACACTGAGGCACGATGTAGGCGTTGGGATACAGGATGGACTGGCGGATATATTCCTCAGGCGTCGTCGCCGGCGGCTGGCCCTGGATCTTGCTCTTGTAGTCATCGCTGGCGATGCGCTCCGCGGCAACCGCGCCCATGCGGTTCATGTTGGGGCCGATTGCGCCTTGTGCGCCCACGCCACGGATCGCATGGCAGGCCGCGCATCCTTGCGCCAGATAAACCTGCTTGCCGGCCTCCTGCTCAGGCGTCAGCGGCACTGGGGTGGGGCGTGCCGCCTGTCCCTCGCCCGGCGCCGGCGGCAGGATGGCTTGGTCGTTCGGCAGCGGGTTCAGCCCGTAGTTCACGATGAAGCTGGCCACGTCGCGAATCTGGTCACCGCGCAGCGGACCGCCGTAGCGCTCGCCGAAGGTCGGATGGTTAACATCCCAGACGTTGCTGGTCTTGACCGGGATGCCCGATTCGGTGACTGCGATGATGTAATCGCGCAGCGAACCCGTCCACCCGATCTGCTTGAGCCGCTCGCTGGGGACGACCACGCGAATGGACTGTTGCTGCATCTCGTCGCGGACCAGCTCGATGCGTCCGACGAAGAACTCGCTGGCCAACCCTGGGCCGAGCCCCTCAACTCCTTCACCATTCGCGCCGTGGCAGCGCGCGCACTGGTCGTAGTACACCTTTGCGCCGGCCTCGATCGCGCGCGACTCGAACTGCGCGGCACGCACATTCAGCCGCGTGCGGTCAGAGAGGCCGATGAACGTGCACACGCTGAGCAAGATCAGAATGCTGACCAGGCCGGTCAGAATGCGCAGCGTGAAGCTGGGACGAAACGTGATGATCTTCTTGATGATGCTCATGCAGGGCGACCTCACTCAACAGCGTAACCAGAACCCGCGTGCAGGAAGGTGTACTTCTTGAACTGGGTTGGGTTGCCAGCTTCATCCGTGTAGTTGATGGTGATGATGACCTGACGCAGGTTCTCTTGGATCTGCTTGACCTCCAGCGTGCCAGTGGCTTCGGCAGATAGCCGCCTGCCGAGCGGGTCCGGGCGAACCTTGCGCGCTTCCATGTCGTTGTGGATGTCGCGGATCAGGCTGTCCAAGCCAGCCGAGCCGGTGTTCGGGTCAGCGTTGATCGGGAAGCTGCCGACCACATACTGGCTGTAGGGCAGCCGACGGACAGGCCCTACGCCCTCGTCAGGAATGAACGCCTGGCCAACCTCCGAGGCTGGGTCGCCACCCACATAGCCGAAGCCGGTGATCGGCACGCCAGTGGGGATGCCGGCCAGCGAGAGGTAGATGATCACAGCCGCGAAGAGCGCGCCCAGGCTGAGCATGATCTTGCGGTCGCCATAGCGGCGGCTGGGGTTCGGGTCAATGTAAGGCAGGACGAACAGAAGCAGGAACATCAGCGGCCCGACAATGACGCCCCAGAAGACCTTTGGCGTGATGCCGAACACGTTGGCGAAGAAGCGATCCACTTCCACGGCGATGCTGGTGGGCAGGAAGGGGATCATGTGCGGGATCTTCAACAGGCCCTGTAGCCAGTAGAAGTACCACGGCGCTACCGTGTGGTTGGGCGTCACAAGCGGGTCAGCATGATGCTCCAGCGGCGCGGAGTACCAAGTCGCCGCCGAGACAGCCAGGACAGCGAAGGCGACGCCGGCATACATCAGCTCGTTGGTCAGGATGTCCGGCAGGAAGGGCACGCGCTTCTCCGGCGGCACCTTGCGCGCGTTGTCCTCGCCGACAGGCTCCATCTCCGGCGGCAGGCTGATGCCGAAGCGCACCACCTTGTAGTAGTGCACCGCGACGAAGATCACGCCGATCAGCGGGAAGAGCACGACGTGGAATAGGTAGAAGCGCAGCAAGCCGCCCGCGCCGATGTCCGGCGCGCCGCGCAGCAGCAAGTTCAGCTCTGGACCAATCAGCGGCACCGCATCAGCCATCGAGGTGCCGATTGTCACCGCCCAGAAAGCCAGCTGGTCCCAAGGCAGCAGGTAACCACTGAATGAGAGGAAGAGCGTGACGATGAGCAGGACCACGCCAGTGAACCAAGTGAACTGCCTTGGCTTCTTATACGAGCCGGTGACAAAGGTGCGCACCATGTGCAATGTGACGACGATCACCATCGCCTCGGCACCTAAGCGGTGCAGGTCGCGCATGAACTTGCCAAACGGCACGTTGGTGAGGATGTCGATCATGTTGCCATACGCATAGGTCGGCGATGGCGTGTAGAAGATCATCAGGAAGATACCGGTGATGATCTCAAACGTGAAGAACAGCGCCGACAGCAAGCCTAGGCGGAAGGTCGGATAGAGTGTGGTGACCGCCTCGTGGTAGAAAGTCGGGCGGATGTGAAACCAGAAGCCTTCCGTGTGAGGCTTGACGCGCGGGTTGGGCTTGGGTGGCGGATCGCCGCGCAGGATGCCGCGCACGTCGTTCCACGACAAGCCAGCGGTAAAACGCGTGAAGGCATCGTCCAAACGCTGGGCCACCGTCGCCTTCAAGCCGGTGGTCTGGATTTGCTTAATTAGTTTTTGTCCAACAAAGGCCATGGCGAACTTACCTCCTCAATATCCTCACTACTCCTACTCCAACACACCTCAGAAAATCGACTTGCCGAGTATCTTCTGTCCTGTGTTGACCACGACGCGGTCGGCGCCGGGCGGCAACGGGACTGGCTGACCGTCCGTGGAGGCCGCCAGGACATTGCCGTTGGCGTCGAGCACCTGGAAGGTGAAGCGGTCGAGGTCGCGCGGCGCCGGGCCGGCGATGTAGGTGCCGTCGAGCTTGAACTGTGAGCCGTGGCACGGGCAAGCGAAGATTCCCGCCGCTTCGCTCCAGAAATACAGGCAGCCCAGATGAGTGCACACGCGGTAGATCGCGTTGATCCCTGCGTCGGTGTGCACCAGCCAGAACTTGCCGATGTTATTGGCGACCGGCGTGGCGTTCATCTGCGGCACCTCGCTGGCCGCCACGGTGATCAAACCACCGAATTCACCGGCGCGGAAGCGCGGCATGGCGAACAGGAAGGTGATGCCGCCGAATTGCAAGAGAAACAGCGCCATCGAGGCACCCCACACGTAGTTCAAAAACTCACGCCGCGTGATGCCCTTCGGCGGCTCAGGCGTAGCCTCGACTTCCTTCTCCTTCGCTGCTGCCTTCGGCGCAGCAGCCGGAGCGGGCTTGGCGGCAGCTGCGCCGGCCGGTGCCGCCGGCTTCGGCGCAGCCGACTCAGCCGCACCGCCCTCAGCTCGCGCTGCCGGCTTCGGCGCAGCCGGTTTGGCCACGCTCCCCTCTGACTTGGTGGCAGCCGGTGGCACCTTGGGCTGCTGTGCTGGCGATGGCGAAGAAGACACCTCGGGCTGCGGTCCTGCACCCGTTTGTTTCTTGGGCACGTTGGGTTCCATTGCTTCTGTCATTGATTCTCCTGATCCAACCTGAGAATAAGCAGACTGGCTGAAATACTTCTGAGAGACGTGCTGAACTCTGTCAATCGGCGCTTTACTTGCGGCGGCAATATAGCACGTCTTGGCCGATCGGTCAGTGACGTTCTGTCACACCTAGGGGTGACGTTTGTCCTGGGTTAAGCGCTGGCCTTGCTCGGGGTTAACGCTCGGCCAGCCAACGCTGCGCGATGCGCTCTAACGTGCCATCGGTCGCTGTCTCGCTCAGCGCTGCATCGAAAGCCTCGGCCATGCGCCGATCTTGAGATGAAAAGGCGACTACGTAGTATCTTGATTGCAAGATAAAGCAGTGAATGCGTTTGTATGACGGGCGATGGTTGAACAGTGGACAGCCCTCACGCAGCGCGCGAAGGCCGCTGACGATGGCCGCATCACACTTGCCGGCGAGCATTTGGGCAATCGCATCGTCTTCGTTCATGGCGACCTGCCGCGTCATCCTGGGAACGCGCCTCTCCAGCCGGCGCGCGGCGCGATCGCCTTCGCTCCCAAGCGCAACCGCGACGCACCGTCCGCGCAGGTCATCAACAGCGCGCACGGGCGATGCGGCTGGCGAGATCACGCGCAAACCAACATCCGCATACGGTTGGCTATAACGGAAGTCGGCCATGCGCGCAGGATCCGCCACCAGCGCCGACATTGCCAAATCAACATGGCCGGCGATGATCGCGTCGTAGAAACCGTCGTAGCCCACAGGCACAGCGCGCACCTCCAGGCCAACGCGCCGCGAAAGCTCGCGCATGAGCTCAGCATCGAACCCATCCCATCCCTGTTGCCCATAGAATGAGAAAGGATATACGCCAGGGTCAATGCCTACTCGCCACAGACCGCGCGCGCGGATCGCCTGCCAGCGTTCCTCGGCTGAGACGCTCGGCTCGATTAATGAGAACAACAGCGCAGCTATTGCCAGGCTGCCGACCAACGCAACCGCGACGCGCCACGCGGGAAGCCGCATGAGCAGGCGGAGCACATTAGGTCTCTGGCGATTCATCGCGCAAAAAGCACAACACTCCCTCCGCGATCCCCTGGGCCACAATTTCCGGATGGCGAACGAGCAACTGGCGGTCCAAGAAGAGGAAGCCCGTCTCGATGATCACAATGGGCGTCTGCGGCGCCACCTTGGCGAATGCGTGATATGCGGTCATATCGCGCGTGATGCTGCGTGAATGGAAGCCCAGACCGGTGCGCCGTGCATAGCGCGCGGTCAAACAGCCGGCCAGCCGTTTGCTCGGTTCTGACGCTGCTGGATAAGCCACTTTAAATCCGGTCGCCTGCGCGTTCAGGCGAACGCACGAGTCAGCATGAATGCTGACCACGGCGCTGGCGCGATAGCCTTTTAGGCGAGCGTCGTATTCATCAAGCACCTCTACGAGATAGCCGTTGGCACGCAATAGATCGGCGACGCGGGTCGCATGCCAGAAGTTCACCTCGGCTTCCGTCAATCCATCGTCGCATACAGCGCCGCTATCGTGGCCTCGATGCCCACTGATGATGCCGACGCGCCTCTCTATCGGCGCATCTGCGGGCAAGGAAAGGCCGGCAATCACCCAGGGCAGGTCAAGATTGCGGGCGGCGATCACGACGAGGCCGCCGATGGCAAGGGCGAAGATCAAAATGATTAGCCCGCGCGTCATCTGCGTAGCCAGGCGCTCATTGAGCGTTTCTCTTGGGCTTACGACCTCTTGAGCCAGGCGCGCGCCGCGCTTCGCTGCGCGTGTGCGCTGGCCAAGCGCGGGCTGTCTTCTTTGCCGTTTCACGTGCCTTGGTCGAGAGATTTGCGCAAGACGCGCGCTTCTTCGCTCAACCGCCGGAATCCCAGCCGCTGATAGAGCTGTTGGGCGACCTTGTTGCTGGCCTGGGTGTTGAGCGAGATGGTGCGCGCGCCAGCCTGCGCCAGTTGATACAGCTGATCGCACAACAGCGCTGTCCCGATGCCGTGCCGGCGCGCTTCGGGATGCACAGCCAAGCGCACCACATGGCCAGCCCGCAAGTGAATCTGCGAGCATGCATAGCCGATGATCTGGCCGGCGCAAGCAGCAACGGTCATCAAGAAACACCGCGCGTGCATCACCCGCATCAGCGCCAGCGGATAGTGCCATGGGGCGTCAAAACACAACTCGTCCAACCTACAGATCGCCGCCAGGTCCTCTGCCGTCGCCCGTCGAATGAACACATTGCCCAGCCGGTGCTCTTGCCGCTTAGGGCGCTCCTGAAGGCGCACTTCGTAGGTAAACAGGCGATCTGTGCTCGAGTAAGCCCGCTCGGACAGGTAAGCCCCCAGCCAGTCCGAAGCGCGCACGACACACCACAGCTCGCGTATTCCTTGCATGGCCAGGCGCGCCTCGGCTTCGGCAAACATCGCCTGCACGCAGGGCGTAGCCGAAGCGCCGTCGGCGACGCCCGCCCAGCGCACCCACGCGACGTGCGACCGACTGTGCTCGAGCGGCACTTCCGGCGAAAGGTCAAGCGGGACGACGAGCAGCGCAGCGCGCTC
The DNA here is from genome assembly GCA_017743375.1 of Chloroflexota bacterium. Lineage (GTDB taxonomy): Bacteria > Chloroflexota > Anaerolineae > J036 > Brachytrichaceae > JAAFGM01. The sequence continues at coordinate 7,976 of JAGHYX010000060.1, read as the reverse complement.
GTCACAAAACGTCCAAAGCAGGCTCGCCGACCAATCCTCCAACCGCCACCACCCAAGATGGTCAAACGTGCGACGCGCGTGCTTCAGCCGGTTGAAGATGCTCGCGCGCGCATCATTGACCATGGTCGCCTCAGTGCTGTGGCCGACTTCTGCTGAAGTAGACACGGAAGGTCAGTTCGACGTGCCGAAAGTATCCCCCGGGGATGTTCTCGAGATCGGCGAACTGTAGGTTGCGCACTTCTACTTCTGTGCGCAGGGAGGATGTCTTTATCTCAAAGGTGCCTTCTTTCACCTCAACCAGCGCCTGCTGCCCGTATTGTTTTGCCAATTTATCGCGCACAGCTTTGTTGCCATAGAAAGCGAGGGGCGAGAGCAAGACCTTATTGGCGCTGTTGAGGTCTTCCCTGTCGAAGACCCAGACGATCAAGGCCACGACCGGGGCCGGCGATGCTACGTTCAGGCGCTCAGCGACGGTCACTCCACAGTCACCGAGGAAGCCTTCCGACGTAGAGAGGTCAAAACTCTCCTCAAATTGCTCGTTGCCGTGGTCGTAAACAGCTTGAAAGGTGCCGATGAGCTTCTCACTCACTGTGGCCGCGGACGCCCCCGCCGGTCTGCTGCTGGCCGGCGCCGGAGCATAGCCGACTTCGGTTGGCGCTGCTGCGGATGCTGGCATAGGGGCAAAAGCGCCATCTACGACAGCCTCTTCGCTAAACGAGGCCGGCGCACTCCCCCATCCACCGGCGGCAGGTCGAGCAATGGTCACTTCTTCGTTTAGCCTCAGCAGCCGCATCGCCAGCAAGGCTAGAGCGGTGAGCGCGCCGATCCACAAGAGCAAGAGCAGTGTGCCGGTGACAAGCAGGTTGCGGCGCGCTGTGGCCACCGTCTCTGGGATGTTGACTGCGACTGGTTGATCCTTCACCATCTCCAGGCGGTCGGCGAGCTGCCTGATGTGTTCCAGCTCAAGTGGACTGAACCAGCCGCTGGTGACGCCGTCCGCACCTCTGTCCACATCTCTCTTTGCTGCTTGCTCTGCGCTGCGCACGATGGCAAGCGCTTCTAAAGGGGTGACGTCGCCGCTGGTAATCCCTAGCGCCTGCTGAGCGCGCAAGAGCGCGCTTTCGGGCTGGCCGATGGCCATGTCGCGGGCATAACGGGTGGCTACGTAGGCCACGTAAACATCGCGATAGTCTGGGCGGTCACCGTTGGCGTCAAAGCGCAGATGGCGCGGCGAGGCATCGCGCAGGATCACGTCCGCCGGCGCCCAGACGAAGACCAAGTAAGCGGCAGCGCCTAGGCCGATCAAGAAGCCGATCACGATGGCGAGCGTCAGGCTAATTAAGCGTCCTCGCCCAGGGAGCGCGCTCACGGCTTAGCATTCTACACTCGGGTCAGCTCGGGGGGCACTCAGGGGGGCAGGGCTGATCAATCTTCAGCGCAGGCAACTCACGCTGACTCCCGCGCAGGCTCTTCCTGTCCATGCTGATCACTTCTCCCAAGCTATCCTTCATCGGAGCGCTTCTTCTCGCTGACAACGAGACACCGCGTTCCATCACTCCGGCGGATCCTCTGCCTATTGACGCCGTCACGGACTTGTTCCCAGTGCTGCTCTACACATCCCTCGTCGTGAGCTCTCGCCGTTTCAAGATGAGCATGGTGAGTAAGCGGATACATTCGCCCTTGTCGGCGACGTGGGTCGCGGATATTTCGCAGATACTCACCAAGCGCTTTCTGGGCCATTGCTGCCTCCTGCGCTGATAACACTGAAAATTGGAGCATTAATCAGCCCTGCAAGACATACGAAGCAGCCCGCGGAAGGTTGCTCATGCGCGTGAACGCACTCTGCTACGCCGGCAGGTGTATCTGCCATAATTCAATCAAAGGGACAAAATGAACAGCGCTCCTCCGTCCATCACAGCGCTCTTCCAGAGCACCCCCTACGGTCCCGCGCCGGAGAGCGCCCAGCCGGCCTTGGCTTGGCTGGAGGCACACCACCGCTCCTTCGGCCACTTCATCGCTGGCCGCTGGACGCCGCCCGATCCGCAGCGGCAGTTTGAGACGGTCAACCCGGCCAACGGCCAGCCGCTGGCGCGCGTCACCCAGGCGGACGCCGAGGAGGTGAACGCCGCCGTCGCTGCCGCGCGCGAAGCGTTCACTGCCTGGTCGCAGACGCCAGGTCACGTCCGCGCGCGCTACCTCTATGCCATGGCGCGCCAAATCCAGAAGCACGCCCGCTTGTTCGCCGTGCTCGAATCGCTGGACAACGGCAAGCCGATCCGCGAGACGCGCGACATAGACATCCCGCTGGCTGCCCGCCACTTCTACCATCACGCCGGCTGGGCGCAGCTTATGGACAGCGCGCTGGCCGGCTATGCCCCATTGGGCGTCGTCGGCCAGATCATCCCCTGGAACTTCCCGCTGCTCATGCTGGCCTGGAAGATCGCGCCGGCGCTGGCGATGGGCAACACCGTGGTGCTCAAGCCCGCCGAATGGACGCCGCTCACCGCCCTGCGCTTCGCCGAGCTGTGCCAGGCGATCGGCCTGCCGCCGGGTGTGGTCAACATCATCACCGGCGATGGTCAGGTCGGTCAGATGCTGGTGACTCATCCGGACGTGGACAAGATCGCCTTCACCGGTTCCACCGAGGTCGGCAGGGCAATCCGCATCGCTACGGCCGGCAGCGGCAAGCGGCTCTCGCTGGAGCTGGGCGGCAAGTCGCCGTTCATCGTGTTCGACGACGCCGACCTGGACGGCGCGATCGAGGGCGTGGTGGACGCGATCTGGTTCAACCAGGGCCAGGTGTGCTGCGCCGGCTCGCGCCTGCTGGTGCACGAGGGCATTGCCCAGCGCTTTTACGACCGGCTGCGCGCGCGCATGGAGAAGCTGCGGGTGGGCGACCCGCTGGACAAAGCGGTGGACATGGGGGCGATCATCGCCCCACCCCAGCTCCAGAAGATCACCCGTCTGGTGGAACAAGGCAAGGCCGAGGGTGCGCAGATTTGGCAGCCGAGCTGGGCTTGCCCTAGCGAGGGCTACTTCTACCCACCGACCCTCTTCACGAACGTCGCACCGGCGGCGACGATTGCGCAGGAAGAGATCTTCGGGCCGGTGTTGGTGAGCATGACCTTCCGCACGCCGGCAGAGGCGGTCGCGCTGGCCAACAACACGCGCTACGGCTTGGCCGCCAGCGTCTGGAGCGAGGACATCAACCTGGCCCTTGAGGTGGCCCGCAAGCTCAAAGCCGGCGTGGTGTGGATCAACGCCACGAACTTGTTCGACGCTGCCTCCGGCTTCGGCGGCTATCGCGAGAGCGGCTTTGGCCGCGAGGGCGGCATAGAGGGGCTATATGAATACGTCAAACCGGCCTGCTCGGCCGTTCATCGCGCACCAGCGCCGGCTTACGCCGAGCGCCTTGCACAACCCAGCAACGGGCTTGACCGCACGGCCAAGCAATACATTGGCGGCAGGCAGGTCCGCCCCGACTCGGGATATAGCCGAATCGTCTATAACCCACACGGCAACCCTATCGGCGAGGTGGCGGAGGGCAACCGCAAGGACATCCGCAACGCGGTTGAGGCCGCGCGCGCCGCCGCGCCGGCTTGGGGCGAGCAGACCGCGCACGCGCGCGCCCAAGTGCTCTATTACATCGCCGAGAACCTCAGCGCGCGCCGCGCCGAGTTCGCTGCTCGCCTGGTCCAGCAGACTGCCTGCTCGATGCGCGAAGCCGAGGGCGAAGTGGATGCGGCCATTGACCGCCTGTTCACCTTCGCCGCCTGGGCCGATAAATACGATGGCGCCGTGCATCAGACCCCCTTCCGTGCGATAACGATGACGCTCAACGAGCCGCTGGGCGTTATCGGGGTTGTCTGTCCAGACGAGGCGCCGCTGCTGGCAGCGGTCACGCTGATGGCTGCCGCGATCGGCATGGGCAACGCGATCGTGCTCGTCCCCTCGCAGGCCCACCCCCTGTCGGCCACCGACTTGTATCAGGTGCTCGACACCAGCGACCTGCCAGCCGGCGTCGTCAACATCGTCACCGGCGCGCGCGATGCGTTAGCCAAGGTGTTGGCCGAACACGCCGATGTGGATGCGATATGGTATTTCGGCAGCGCCGAAGGCAGCGCGATGGTCGAGCGCGCCTCGGCGCACAACCTCAAGCGCACCTGGGTAAACAACGGCCAGCCGCGCGACTGGCGGGCGCTCAGCGCCTGTGACCAGCAGGAATTGTTGCGCCAAGCGACGCAGGTCAAGAATATCTGGGTGCCTTATGGTATATAGCGAATGGCGAATAGCGGATGGCGAATAGTGAATGGCGGATAGTGAATGGCAAATGACATGTGGCGAGTAGCGGGTAGCTTATTCATCGGTGCAGCGACCTTGTTGGCCGGTTGCGCTGCGCCCACGCGCGTGATTGTGGTGACCGCCACCCCTGCGCCGACCGAAGCGCCCAGACCGGCCGCGGCACCTGCTGCGGCTGGCCGCTTAGACCTACTACTAGAAGAGACCTTCGTCGCGCTATATGAACGGGTTAGCCCTTCTGTCGTCCACATCACGGCGCGGGCGCAGGTGTTCGACTTCTTCCGCGGCGTCATCCCCAAAGAAGGCACCGGCTCTGGTTTCTTCTACGACGAGGCGGGCCACATCGTCACCAATCATCACGTTGTCGAGGGAGCCAGCGAGATCGAGATCATCTTGGCCGATGGCACGCGCGCGCCGGCGCGCGTGATCGGCAGCGATGCCTATTCCGACCTGGCCGTGCTGCGCGCCGAGGGCTTGACCCGCGAGCAGATCAGGCCGCTGCCTCTAGGGACGACGAAAGACCTGAAGGTGGGCATGCTGGTGATTGCGATCGGCAACCCGTTCGGCCTGGACCGCACGATGACCACCGGCATCATCAGCGCCCTGGGACGCACGCTGGAGCGAGAAGACCAAGCTGCGCTGGGCGAGGTCATTCAGACCGACGCGGCGATCAACCCCGGCAACTCCGGCGGGCCGTTGCTCAACCTGCGCGGCGAGGTGATCGGCGTCAACACAGCGATTCAATCGCCCAGCGGCGGCTCGGTGGGCATCGGCTTCGCTGTGCCGGCTGACACGGTCGCCCGCGTGGTCCCGGAGCTGATCGCCAAAGGCCGCTACGACCATCCCTGGCTGGGCATCACGGCATACGAGATCACGCCCGAATTGGCCCGCTTGCTTGACCTGCCGACCGATCGCGGCTTGTTGATCGCACAGGTGCAGCGCGGCGCAACGGCGGACCTGGCCGGCGTGCGCGGGGCAACCCAGCGCCTGCTCGTGCGCGGCGGCTATCTCCTGGTCGGCGGCGACATCTTGACCGCGGTGGACGACCGCCCGATCGCCACACGCGACCAGTTGACCATCTATCTGGAGAATAACAAGCGCGTTGGCGAATCGGTGACCCTCTCGATCATCCGCGATGGGCAGCCGTTAACGCTCACCGCTCGGCTGACGGCGCGACCTTAGCGCCTCATTTGTCTATAATCCGCGCCGTTTGCGCATGTCACTGGCCGTCCTCAAATTCGGCGGCACCTCGGTGGGCGATGGGGCCGCGATCCGTCAAACCGCTCAAATCATCCGCGAGGCGACAGCGCACTGGGATCGCGTCGTCGTGGTCAGCTCGGCGATGGGCAAGTCGAGCGACCCCAACGATGCCATCAAGGTGACCGATGTATTGCTCAACGCTGCGCGCGCGGCGGCTGCCGGCGACGGCGACGCCTATGCACGCGCGCGGCGCCTGCTGGCCGACAAGCATCACGCCGCCATCCAGGCCACCATCAGCAACGTCGAAGACCGGCAGCGGGTCGGCGCGGAGATCGATCAATTGCTCGATGGCTTCGAGATGCTCTGCGCCAGCGTGCGCGTGTTGGGTGAGGTCACCCCCCGCGCGCTAGACGCGATCGCCGGACTGGGCGAGCGCATGGCAGTGCGCATCCTGGCCGGCGCGCTGCGCAGCGTGGGGGTGATGGCCGAGCCGCTTGACGCGACTGAATTCATCGTCACCAACGACCGCTTCCAAGCTGCTGCGCCGCTGATGGACCTGACGCGCGAGCGCACCCTGGCTCGGCTGACTCCACTGCTCGAAGCGGGCATCGTGCCGGTGGTCACCGGCTTTATCGGCGCGACGCCCAATGGGATTCCAACCACGCTAGGGCGCGGCGGCAGCGACTATAGCGCCAGCATCATCGCCGCCGTGCTCGGCGCTGACGAGGTGTTCAACTACACCGATGTGGATGGCGTGCTGACCAGCGACCCGCACATCGTGCCCGACGCGCGAACGATAGATGTGCTCACCGCCCAGGAGATGAGCGAGATGGCCTATTTCGGCGCATCGGTGCTGCACCCGATGACCATTGCGCCGCTGGTCGAGCGCAACATCCCGCTGCGGGTGAAGAACACCTTCAACCCCTCACATCCCGGCACGCTGATCGTGCATCAGGCGACAACGGCTCCCAGCCGCGGCGTGATCAAGGCGGTCACGGCGATCAAGAACGTGAGCATGATCACCGTCTCAGGCGGCGGGATGAAGGGCGTGCCGGGCATCGCCGGCCGCACCTTCATGACCGTGGCGCGCACCAACACCAGCGTGCTGATGATCTCCCAGGCCTCGGCGGAACAGAACATCTGCTTCGTGATCCCGCGCCAGGCAGCCCAGGCCGTCGTCGCAGCGCTGAACGAGGAGTTCAGGCGCGAGATCGAGCATGGCGAGATCAATCCGGTTGAGACATTCGATCAGGCCTCGATCATCACCGCGGTGGGCATGGGCATCAGCGAGACGCCCGGCGTGAGTGGCCGTGTGTTCAGCGCGCTCGGCGCGCGGCAGATCAACGTCTTCGCCATCGCGCAGGGATCCTCTGAGTGCGCGATCAGCATGATCGTGGCCGACGATCGCTGCGATGAGGCTGTGCGCGCGCTGCACGAATTGACAAAGGAATAACACGCGATGCTCAAAGGAGAACAAGGATGATCAACTGGAAAGCACTGGTCGCAGAGTTCATCGGCACGTTTACGTTGGTCTTCGTCGGCTCGGCTGCGGTGTGGTTCGCGAAGACCACGCCGGGATACGCAGCCGGCCCGCTTGTCCCGGCGTTTGCCCATGGCCTCGTCGTGGTCTTCGCCGCATACACGCTCGGCAAGATCAGCGGCGCGCACCTTAATCCGGCGGTGACGGTGGCCGTGGCGCTGGCCAACGGCATCGAGTGGCTCAAGGCCGCGCTCTATATCGTCGTCCAGGTGGTCGCCGGCTTGGCTGCTGCGTTTATCTTGAACGCCATCCTCTCCGTGCCCGGCAACCCCACGCAAGCAGCGCTCAACTTCGGCGCTTTCAGCTACAACGTCAACGTCACCACCTCCATCGGCGCCATGTTCGCAGAGGCGATCCTGACCTTCTTCCTGGCGTTTGCGGTGGTCATGGGCGCCGTGTATGGCAGAGCAGGCGACCTTGCGGGCCTGGCGATTGGCCTGACGCTGGTCGCGAGCATCCTCGCCGGCGGACCGATCAGCGAGGCGTCGCTGAATCCGGCCCGCTCCATCGGCCCGGCCATCGTCGCCGGCAACCTGGGGGCCATCTGGATTTACATCATCGGCCCCGTGCTGGGCGCAGCGCTGGCATCCGTCCTGGCCAGCTCAGTGTTCAACCCCAACGCGCCGGAGCGCACCCCACCCAAGAAGAACACCGGCCGGCGCTAGCATAAGCGCCGCATCATAGGCGGGAGCGGGCAGCCCTTTTGCTCCTCGCCGTGAATGCACTTTGAGCACAGCCCCATCAGGTGTATTCGCGCATTAGGCTGCCCGTTCTCCCTGCCGATTGGCCATGCTTCGCTGAGCGAAGCACCTCAGCGGCTGCGTTGGCTGACTCCGCGGCGCTTGGGGCGGGGCGCGCTGCACTCTGCTTAGGATGAGCACTGGCAGCAGCACAGGGCGAGCGACGACACTGGCGTCGCCTTTTTCCGGGGTTCGCC
>JAGHYX010000238.1 GCA_017743375.1 Chloroflexota bacterium | reverse complement strand
TGATGCGCGAGCGTCGCCTGGACGCGCTGGTGGTCTTCGGCAGCGATGGCCTCGGGCCGGCCAACGCGCCCTTCACCTACTTCGTCGGTGATGCTCACGTCACCAGCGGCCTGGTGATCGTCAAAGCGCATGGTGAAGCTTATCTGGTCCACCATCCGATGGAGCGCGACGAGGCAGCCAAGACCGGCTTACAGCTCGTCAACAAGGCTGCGTATAACCTGCCGGCCCTCATCCAGCAGCACGGCGGCGATCGCTTGGCCGCGGACGTTGCGCTGATGCGCCGCATCTTCAGCGACCTGGGGATTCAGGGCCGCGTGGCGTTCTACGGCGCCGACCACGTGAACGTCTCGTATAGCCTGCTCAGCGCGCTCAGCCGCGCCGAGGTCTGCGAGGTGGTGGCCGAGCCGGAGCACGACGTGATCAGCGTCGCCCGCGCCACGAAGGACGCCCAGGAAGTGGCCTGCATTCGCCAAACCTGCCGGCTGACCGAGGCGCTGATTGGCGAGACGCGCGACTACCTGCGCGGGCATCGGCTGGCCGGCGAAGTGCTGCGCAAGCCGGACGGCCAGCCGCTCACCGTGGCCGACGTCAAGCGCTTCATCCGCACGCGGGCTTGCGCGCTGGGCCTGGAGATGGGCGACTGCATCTTCGCGGTTGGCCGCGATGCCGGCGTGCCCCACAGCAGCGGGACGCCCAGCGCCCCGATCACGGTCGGCAGGACCATCGTCTTCGACATCTTCCCGCGCGGCCCCGGCGGCTATCACTGCGACATCACGCGCACCTGGTGCTTGGGCGATGCACCGGCGCACGTCTGGCGCGCTTACGAACTGGTCAAGCAGGCCCATGCCCTGGCCGAGGCGCGCTTCAACACAGAGGAACACACGTATGCCTTCAACGAAGCCGTGTGCGACTTGTTCGAGGCAAACGGCTACCCCACCATTCGCCAGGACTACGCCACAACCCGTGGCTATGTGCACAGCCTCGGCCATGGCTTCGGCCTCGCCGTGCACGAAGCGCCGGCCATCAGCCTGAAGGGCATGCGCCCCGACGAGAAATTCCAGGTCGGGAGCGTCTTCTGTAGCGAGCCGGGCCTCTACGATCCGGACGACCCGCGCGGCGGCTGGGGCGTGCGGATCGAGGATGATTACTGGTGCACCCCTGAGGGGCGCTTCGAGCGGCTGACGACGTTTGACCACGACTTGGTGATCCCCCTGGCACGCTAGGCTACGGCAGTTTCACCAGCCACAGGTTGCGGTCGCGGGCGGAGAGGAAGACCAGTTGCGAGCCATCCGGCGAGACCGCCCAGTCGTTGTTGGCGATCTTGAACGGCGAGCCGGCCTCCGCGCGGATGAGCTGCTGCTTCTGGCCGCGCGCCAGGTCGAGTTGCCAAAGTTCGTCGCCCGCCGCGCCGGGCGCCATCGGCACGTAGAGCAGCCGGTCGCCATCGCGCCAGCGATAGGCGCCGAAGAAATCCAGCCGCTGAGGCGTCGCCGATGGTCGGGTCAGGCTGAGCACGAAGACCCCGTTCTCGCGCGCCTGCGTCACGATGTAGGCCAACCACCGCCCATTGGGCGAGGCCGACGGGCCGAGCAAGCGCTCGTAAAAGAGCAGCGTCCGTTCGCCGCCTTGCGCGATGTCCAGCAGGGTCAACTCCGCCTGGGGAGCTTGCGGGCTGCGCCGCCCGCTGAGCAAAAGCCCCCTTCCATCCGGCATCCAGCCGGCGAACCCGCCGCCGAAGCGCACGGCCACCCGGCGCGCGCCGCTGCCATCAGCGTTCGCTAGCCAGATCTCGACGCGGCGGATGTCGAAGTTCGCTATTCCCTGCGCCACAGACCAGACGACATAGCGCCCATCAGGCGAGAAGGCGATCGGCCGTCCGCCGTTAGGGATGACCCAGCGCGCGCCGTCGCGCAGCCGCTCGACGATGGTCTGCCCGCCGACCAAGTCGGCGGCCAACGCGAGGTCGCGGCTGAACGGTCCGGGCCGGCGCGCGAAGAGCGCCGGCGCCGACAACGGCTGGTCCACTGCCACCGACCAAATCCCCGCCGGGGCATCCGGCGCAGGGCGATCCAGGAACATCACGCGCGCCCCGTCGGGCGAGAAGAAGGGGTTTGGACAGCAGCGGCCGGTGGTGAGCTGGACGAAGGCGACGCCCGATGGCCGATCAACGCCGGCTGCGACATGACCCTGGCCCGGCGCGCCGACGATTACCGCCAGGCATAGCGCTGCGAGCGCGGCTTTGCCCAGGTACGAGGGCCGCTGGCGCTCGCCGATCATCGCCGCCAGTCCCGTGGCCACGGATCGCGGAAGTCGTTGATCAGCGGCCCGCCGAAGCGCACGTCCGGCTGATCCCACACGCTCTGCCAGCGCCGCGGGTCGTCCAGGTCGCGTTGAAAGCTTCGCCCGGCTGGGCCGAACAGCATCAGCGCCTCCCAGTCGGCCTCAATCAAAAGGTGGGGATTAAAGGCGCGCCGCAGCGTTCGGTCGCGGATCTCCAGATGCAAATGTGGGCGCGAGGTACAGGTCAGGTCTGGATCGCCCACCCGCCCGATCACCTCGCCGCGCCGCACGCGCTGGCCGATGGCCAACAGCGGTCGCTCCAACAGATGGCCGTAGAGCGAGACGTAGCCGTTCGGATGGGCGATCAGCAGGTTGTGCGGGCCTGAACCGTGCTCGCGGGCGTCCACTTTAAGCACAATCCCATCGCCGATGGCGACGACCGGCGTCCCGCAGGGGGCCGAGAAATCCACCCCGAAGTGAACGCCCTGGCCGGCGCGGTACCAATCGCGCCGACGGGCAAATGCGCCGACCGTGTTGCCGTAGGGCTGGCCCAGCAGCCAGGTGTCCGGGCCGGGCGGGTCGGCGAAGGGCAGGCCGAAGCGGGCTGCCGGGGCGGAGGCCGCCGGCTGGGTCAACAGCAACATCAGCCCGCCGAGGATGAGCGCGATCAGCCGGCCCCAGAGCGGTTTAGCCGAAGACGATCTGGCCATCGTCCATGCTCACGATGCGCGCCAGGGATTCAACGGGCACGTTCAACCCGCTCAGCGCCTGGCGCCCGCCCTCAAAGGTCTTCTCGATCAGCGCGCCGACGCCCACCACCTGCGCGCCGGCGGCTTGCGCGATCCGCGCCAGCGCCAGGATGGTCTGACCGGTCGCCAGGAAGTCGTCAATGATCAACACCCGTTCGCTGGCGCGCAGATACTCCGGCGAGGCCATGATCTCCACCTCGCGCTGCTTGGTGTGCGAGGGTGCGGTGGTCAGGAAGACCGTGTCGGGCATGGTGATCGGCTTGGTCTTGCGGGCATAGACGACCGGGATGCCCAGCGCGTAGCCGGTGGCCAGCGCCGGCGCGAT
>JAGHYX010000237.1 GCA_017743375.1 Chloroflexota bacterium | reverse complement strand
TCTAATCTCGCGGCGGACCAAGTTGCCGCGGGGTAGCAGAGGTGGCAGGCTGATGGATGCTGCTCAGCATGACGGTGAGACGGGGTGTTCGGTGACTTCGCAGTATGCCGGTTGGGCGGGAGTTCAGATGTCAGCATGACAGTGAGGCAAGATGTTTGGTAGCTAGGCGGGGCTTTAGTTGGGAGGTTCGATGCTTGGCTGCCGCTTTGCACGACACGCTCATTTGAGGATACACCTCACTCAAGGTGGACGACGGGGGATCGAACGACGGAATATCTGGTGACTGAGCTCTTACAGTGCGCTCTTTGAAAATCGGTGCACGTGGCGTGCATCGAGGGTTTTGCTGAGACGCTACTTCTGGGGTGAGTGCTAACACAGAAATTCGTCCTGGGTGAGTGCGCCTCTTGTTTGCCCAAGCCACGCGGCCTGCATACAATCTCCTTGCGATTGTGAACAAGGAGAGGACGAAACATGGCCGATCAAGAAATAGTGAATATCATCAGCGCGCAGGAAGAGGTCTATCCCCCGCCTCCCGACGTGGTCGCCCGCGCGCGGATTAAGGATCGCGAAGCGCTGAGCCAATTCGCCGCCGATCACCCAGAGCAGTTCTGGGCCGAGCGGGCCGAAGAGCTGGAATGGTACCGCAAGTGGGACAAGGTCCTGGACGATTCCAACAAGCCCTTCTTCAAGTGGTTCGTCGGCGGGCGCTTCAACATCGTCCATAACGCGCTCGACCGCCACATGAACACCTGGCGCAAGAACAAAGTCGCCTACATCTGGCAGGGCGAGGACTACAGCGAGCGGGCGATCTCGTATGCCGAGCTGAACCGCGAGGTGTGCAAGTTCGCCAACGTGCTCAAGTCGTTGGGCGTCCAAAAGGGCGATCGCGTCACGATCTACATGGGACGGGTGATCGAGCTGCCGGTGGCGATGCTGGCCTGCGCCAAGATCGGCGCCGTGCATTCTGTCGTGTATGGCGGCTTCTCAGTCCAGGCACTGGCCGGCCGCATCCTGGATTCGCAGAGCAAGGTGCTGATCACCTGCGACGGCGCCTACGTCAACGGCAAGCTGGTCGAGCTAAAACAGATCGCGGACGACGCGATCAAGGAAGCGCCGATCGTCGAGAAGGTCGTGGTGTACAAGCGGACCGGCCATCCGGTGGGCTGGGTCGAGGGCCGCGATCACTGGTGGCACGAGCTGATGAAGGATGCCAGCCCGGTCTGCGAGACCGAGGTGACCGATGCAGAGGACCCATTGTTCATCCTCTACACCTCCGGCTCGACCGGCAAGCCCAAGGCGCTGTTGCACACCCACGGCGGCTACGCGGTGTACACCTACACCACCATGCGCTACGTCTTCGATGTCCAGGATGAGGACCGCTGGTGGTGCGCCGCCGATCCGGGCTGGATCACCGGCCATTCATACATCGTTTACGCGCCGCTGATGAACGGCGTCACCAGCATCATGTATGAGGGCGGGCCGGCCTATCCCGCGCCCGACCGCTGGTGGCAGATCGCCGAGCAATATCGGGTGACCATCCTCTACTGCGCGCCCACCGCCATCCGCGGCCTGATGCGCTTTGGCCCGGAATGGCCGCAGAAGCACGACCTCTCCTCGCTGCGGCTGCTGGGCAGCGTGGGCGAGCCGATCAACCCCGAAGCATGGCGCTGGTATCACACTTACATCGGCGGTGGGCGCTGCCCGATTATGGACACCTGGTGGCAGACGGAGACCGGCGGCTTCATGATCACCCCGCTGCCGGTGACCCCGCTCAAGCCCGGTAGCGCCACCAAGCCATTCTTCGGCATCCGCGCAGAAGTGGTGGACGACGAGGGCAGGCCCGTCCCGCCCAACGAGGAGGGCTATTTGACCATCCTGACCCCCTGGCCGGGCATGGCCCGCACCATCTATGGTGATCCAGACCGCTACGTACAGACTTACTGGGCGCGCTATCCGGGCCGCTACTTTACAGGTGACTCGGCGCGCGTTGACCAGGATGGCTATTTCTGGATTATCGGGCGCGTGGACGATGTATTGAAGGTGAGCGGCTACCGGCTGGGGACGGCGGAGGTGGAGAGCGCGCTGGTGTCGCATCCGGCAGTGGCCGAGGCCGCGGCGATCGGCCTGCCGCACGAGGTGCGCGGGAACGCGATCTATACCTACGTCATCCTGCGCGCCGGCTACGAAGGCTCGCCGGCGCTGGCCGAGGAGCTGCGCCAGCACGTGGCCAAGGTCATGGGCCCCATCGCGCGACCGGAGAAAGTGGAGTTCGTGTCCAAGCTACCCAAGACGCGCAGCGGCAAGATCATGCGCCGTGTGTTGAAAGCGCGCGCGCTTGGCCTGCCGGAGGGTGACCTGACTACGTTGGAGGAGTGAAGGGATGCGCCATGGCGCGAAGATCGCTGCCGGCGGCGCGCTCATCCTCGCAATCGGTCTGGCCGGCCTTGGCTTTGGCGGGTGGTTGCTCTGGCTTGCTGCGACGTCGCCGTCTAACCGTGTCTTCACCGAACTGACGTGCATTGGCGGTGTGCTGCTGGTCGTGTTTGGCGCTGCGCTGGGGCTGATCGGCATCGGCGTACTCCTCAGCGGGCTCACCGCCATCGCCGTAGACGTTCAGTGGGATGTGCAACCGACGATGGCGCGGCTGGGTGAGACGCTCAACGTGAAGGCCACCATCACCCCACACCGTCCGGTTCTGGTTGGTCCAGGGCACGTGCGACTGGTGAAGAGAGAACACCTCTCTTATTGGGTCCGATCACTATTGAGCAAGACCCAACGGCGAAAAGAAGAGGACACGGCCGAGACGATCGTCCAGGAAGCAATGCTGCTCAACCATGCCGTCGAGCAGCCGCCGGGCGTCCCTCTGCGCCTGTCTGCGCGCTTACGTGTGCCGCCTGAAGAGATGGCCACCTTCCAGCGCGAGGAGACCAGCCCGCTGGGCAAAGACACGCATCGCGTGAGCTGGCGGGTGACGTTGGACTTGCCATTGCGGGGTTGGCCGGACGCTTATAAAGCGGTGGACATCCGCATCTTGCCGGTGAGTACAGCACCGCGGGCCGTGACGGACCAAATGGGAGCCTCGGTTGTGCGCGGATCGCTGGGCGAGCCGTTGTATCTCACCCTGGCCCAGGCATCCATGTACGTCGGCGATACCTTAAGCGGGATGGTGCACTGGGAAGGCCGCGAGGAGGCCACTGTCTGGGTCTCCGCCGGCTACCGCGTGGTTGCTGAAGCGAAGACTTGGACAACAGTCATCGGGCAGGCCAACTTTAAGCTCGGTGCCGGTGCGCAAGCGCCCTTTGCGTTTGCCATCCCTGCCGAAGGGCCGTTGAGCTACAAGGGAAAGCTGTTTGCAATCCACTGGTTCGTGCTGGCTCGGGCGGGCGAGACGCAGCA
>JAGHYX010000059.1 GCA_017743375.1 Chloroflexota bacterium | reverse complement strand
TATATCCCACCCCCAGGGTCACATTTGCGACCCTCCACCTGTTCCCCTGCGCCCAAGTTGCGATACATCCCCTCCACCGCCTGGCGCATCCGCGCCAGCAGCTCCGGCCCGCCCAGCACGACGCAATACTGTCCGTAGCTCAGCAGCACCCGCTCGGCATAGAACAAATCCTGCGTCGTGCCGCACACCTCCGCCGTCCCATCCTCGCGCTGGATGACTTCCATCTCCTCAAAGTGCCGGCTCACCTTGCCGCGCCCCAGCGGCGGCAACAGCCGATAGCGCACCTCGTAGCGCGGCGGCTCGCTCGCCGGCGTGCGCCCCATCACCGTCGGCAACACCTGGAGCGCGTCGTCGTCCTGGATGCCGCTGAGGCGAAAGCGTATGTATTCGCCCGTCGCCGGCGTTGACCCCGCCTGCGGCAGCACATACCCCAGCAGATACATGTGCCCCCACTGATACACGATGCGCGCCGGCGCAACCCGAAACCGCCTCGCCCGGTTATCCTCATACCGCGCCGAGAGATAGTTGAACTGGAGCAGCCGTCGTTGCGCCTTCGCCCGCCGGACGCTCTCCCACACCCGCGGCGCGATCGGGTCGGGGTCGAGCTGCTTCAAGATGTCGAGGTTGACGATGACCTGCGGGTTACTCAACGATAGCCGCTGGTCCGCCGGCAGCCAGCGGGCGACCTCCTCAATAAATCGAAGGACGTTGGCATAGTCCGGCTGGCCCTCGAAGGCCAGCGCCAGCCCCATCATCCCCTCCAGCGCCTCCGGCGAGAGCGACAAGCTGAGGAGCGGCCCAGGCTCAGATAACGCATACTGACCGTTTGCGTATGTGAGCGCGACCCCGAAGATGCGGCGCAGCCGCTGCAGGTCGCGCTTGAACGCCTGGCGCTGCGCCGCCGGCGCGGCCGGATACGCCCCCGGCAGGTCGCGCCGAACGGCCTCGATCAGCTCGGCTTTGCGCGCCGGCCCTTGCTTCAACCTGTTCAACATCAGCAGACAGCGGGCCAGCACCCCTTGCGCGCTGGCGCGCCTGCCGCGCCCCCTCGCCGGCTTGAGCAGCGTCGTCATCATCGTGAGTATATCGAGGGGGCGCGTGCGCCCGCCCGAAAAGCTCAGGCACGCCTTGCCGTGCTCAGCGCGGCGCAATGAGCCATGCATTGCGGGGTACGCTGTGCGACTGCTCACTTCCACGGCGGGCGCTCTGTCGTTTCGAAAGCCGATTTGCTTTCGGAGCGAAAGTGTGCATAATAGGCGTGACGACAACGATGAGATACGACACTGCGCGCTTGGTCGTTCATCCGCTGTGCAGCGGTGAGCCTGGGCTTATCACGCGCGTCACCCCTCAACAAGCAGGTTGGCAATTCCTCCATGTGGAAGTGCGCCGCCTCTCGGCCGGCCAAACGCACACCTCCGAGAACGGCGAACGCGAGCTGGCGGTGGTCATGCTCTCCGGCAGCGTAGATGTCTCTTCCAACGTTGGCGCGTGGCGAGATGTTGGCCGGCGGGAATCGGTGTTCGCCGGCCTGCCCTTCGCGCTCTACCTGCCGCGCTGTGCGCGCTTCACGATCACGGCGAGGACCGATGCCGAGTTCGCGCTGGCCTGGGCATCCGCCGAGCGCGACTATCCGCCGCGCCTGATCGCGCCGAAGGACGTCATCGTGGAGATTCGCGGCGGCGATCAGTGCACCCGCCAGGTCAACACGATCATCCCGCCTGGCTTCGCCTGTCAGCGCTTGGTGGTGGTGGAGGTCTACACCCCCGGCGGCAACTGGAGCAGCTATCCGCCGCACAAGCACGACTGCCACAAGGTGGACGCCCAAGGGCAGGTCGTCGAGGCCGACCTGGAGGAGGTGTATTTCTACAAGTTCGACCGTCCCGAGGGCTACGCTTATCAGCGCATCTACACCGACCCAGAATCGCCCTTGCATCGCGCCGGCGCGCCGATTGACGCCCTCGTCCTGGCGCGGCAAAACGACATCGTGCTGGTCCCAGAAGGCTATCACCCGGTGGCCAGCCCGCCGGGCTACACGACGTATTACCTAAACGTGCTGGCCGGCAGCGCCCAATCGCTGGCCAATTCCGAAGACCCGCGCTTCGCGTGGGTCAAGCAGACCTATCGCGCCAAAGACCCTCGCCTGCCGATCTACCCACTGGAGCAATGACGCCGCCTTACGACACCTTCCACATGGGCCGGTCTTCCATAGACCTCTACAGCGATGACATCGGCGCGCCGTTTGTGGCGATTACGCGCTTCGCGGCCTTCGTGGGCGGCTCGCCCACCAACATCAGCGTCGGCGCGCGCCGGCTGGGGCTGCGCAGCGCCCTGCTCACCGCCGTGGGCGCTGACCCGGTGGGTGACTTCGTCCTGCACTTCCTGGACAAAGAAGGGGTGGAGACGCGCTACATCCCGCGCAAGCCAGGCCGGCGCACCAGCGCCGTGCTGCTGGGCATCGAGCCGCCCGATCGCTTCCCGTTGGTGTACTACCGCGACAACTGCGCCGACGCTGAGCTGACGATTGACGACGTGCTGGCCGCCCCGATTGCGCAGAGCAAGGTCTTCCAATTCGCCGGCACAAACCTGGCCAAAGAGCCGGCCCGCAGCGCGACGCTCTTCGCCGCCGAGCTGGCGCGGCGCAACGGGGTTTGCGTCGTGTTGGACTTGGACTTTCGGCCTGACCAGTGGCACGACCCGCGCGCCTTCGGCGTGGCCGTTCGCGCCGCCCTTCACACCGTGGACATCGTGATCGGCACCGACGACGAATTGAAGGCGACCACGCTCACCGACCTCAGCCAGGTGACCGTCTCTCATTCACAAGTCAGCGATGCCCGCGTCGCCGGCGATGCCGAGGCGGCGGTGCACGCCATCCTCGCCAGGGGCGTGCAAGCGGTGGTGCGCAAGCGCGGCGCCCAGGGCGCGCAGGTGTATTTGCCCGCTGGCGTGGTGGTGGATGCGCCGGCCTTTCCGGTGGAGGTGGTCAACGTCCTGGGCGCAGGCGATGCCTTCGCCGCCGGCCTGATCTACGGCTACGTGCATGGCTGGGACTGGTATCGAAGCGCCCGGCTGGCCAACGCCTGCGGCGCCATCTTGGTCACCAAGCAAGGCTGCGCCAACTTCATGCCCACACTGGCGGAAGTGATGGCGTTTGTCGAGTCGAGAGGTGGGTTATGAGGACGCGCGCACAAGGAGGTGAGTGAGATGACCACGCTTCGCCTGACCGTCGCCCAGGCCCTGATCAAGTTCCTGAAGCATCAGTTCGTGGAACGCGATGGGCGCGTGCAGCCCTTCTTCGCCGGCTGTTTCGGCATCTTTGGCCATGGCAATATCGCCGGCATCGCCCAGGCGCTTCGAGAGAACCCGGACTTTCGTTACTACCTGGCCCGCAACGAGCAGGCCATGGTGCACACGGCTGCGGCCTATGCCAAGATGAAGAACCGCTTACAGACGCTGGTCTGCACCTCTTCCATCGGTCCTGGCGCGACCAACATGGTGACCGGCGCAGCGGCTGCCACGATCAACCGCTTGCCGGTGCTGCTGCTCCCCGGCGATATCTTCGCCCGCCGCAACGTCGCGCCCGTGCTCCAGCAGCTCGAGAGCGAGCACAGCCAGGACATCTCCGTCAACGATTGCTTCAAGCCGGTCAGCCGCTACTGGGACCGCATTAACCGTCCGGATCAGTTGCTCACCGCCTTGCCGGAGGCGATGCGCGTCCTGACCAGCCCGGCGGAGACCGGCGCGGTCACGCTGGCCCTGCCGCAGGATGTGCAAACCGAGGCGTTCGATTACCCCGCGAGTTTCTTCCGCGACCGCGTCTGGCACGTGCCGCGCAATCGGCCCGACCGCCAGGCGCTGGCCCGCGCGGCAGAGGTGATTCGCCGGAGCAAGCGCCCGATGATCATCGCCGGCGGCGGAGTCATTTATTCAGAGGCAACCGAAGCGTTGCGGCACTTTGTGGACGCCACCGGCATCCCCGTCGGCGAGACGATGGCCGGCAAAGGCAGCCTGGCCTTTGACCATCCGCTCAACCTGGGTGCGGTGGGGGTGACCGGCACCCCTGCGGCCAACGCATGCGCGCGCCAGGCCGACCTGGTGATCGGCATCGGCACCCGCTACAGCGACTTCACCACCGCCAGCAAGACCGCCTTCCAGGATCCGAACGTGTGCTTCATCAACATCAATGTGGCCGAGTTCGATGCCTATAAACACTCCGCGCTCGCCCTGGTCGGCGACGCGCGCGCGACGCTGGAGGAGCTCTCCGCTGCGCTGGAAGGCTGGCGGGTTGCGCCGGACTACGAGGCGCAGGCCAGGCAGTGGCACGCGGACTGGGCGCGCGAGGTGGATCGCATCTATGCGATCCGCCATGCGCCGCTGCCCAGCCAGGGCGAGATCATCGGCGCGATCAACGCGCTCAGCGACCCGCAGGGGGTGATCGTCAACGCCGCCGGCAGCTTGCCGGGTGACCTACACAAGCTGTGGCGCGCGCGCCACCCAAAGCACTATCACCTGGAGTATGGCTACAGCACGATGGGCTACGAGATCGCCGGCGGGCTTGGCGTAAAGATGGCCGCGCCGGAGCGCGAGGTCACCGTGCTGGTGGGCGACGGCAGCTACCTCATGATGGCGCAGGAGATCATCACCTCGATCCAGGAAGGCTACAAGCTGATCATCGTGCTGGTGGATAACCAGGGCTTCAAGAGCATCGGCAGCTTGAGCCGCGCGTTAGGCCAAGAGGGCTTCGGCACGCGCTACGTGTATCCGGTCAATGGCCGGCTGCCGGGCGACGAGCTGAAGGACGACGTGCAACCCCTGCCGGTGGATCTGGCCGCCAACGCGCGCAGCCTGGGCGCGATCGTCTTCCAGGCGCATAGCTACGATGAGTTTGTCGCTGCCTATCAAGCAGCTAAGCAGACGGAGACGACGACGGTGGTGTATGTGCAAGTTGATCGCTACGAGAGCGTGCCGAGCTACGGTTGGTGGGACGTGCCGGTGGCCGAGGTGAGCGAGACGCCGGCGGTGCGCGCGGCGCGCCAGGACTGGGAGCGCATGCGCGCGATGGAGCGGATCTTTTGACCATGCACGCGCATGCTGACATCCGAGTTGGCAATGCGCCCTGCTCGTGGGGCACGCTGGAGTTTGAGGGGTTCCGCTCGGATCGCTTGCCGTTTGCCCAGGTGCTGGATGAGATGGTTGAGACGGGCTACAGCGGCACCGAGCTGGGCGACTGGGGCTTCATGCCGACCGAGCCGGAGGTGCTGCGCGCCGAGCTGCGCAAGCGCGCCTTGACGATGACCGGCGCGTTCGTGCCGGTGCGCTTCGCCGACCCAGCCGCCCATGCTGAGGGCGAGGCGCGCGCCGTGCGGATAGCCGGCTTGCTGGCAGCCGTGGCGGACCCAGACTACCCGCCTTTTCTCGTGCTCAGCGATGACAACGCCGCCGATCTAATCCGCGCCCAACACGCCGGCCGCGTCGGCCCGGCGCTGATGTTGGACGAGGCGCGCTGGCGCGTCTTCGCCGATGGGGTGAATCGCATTGCGCGGGCTGTCGCGGCGCAGACCGGCCTGCGCGTCGTCTTTCATCATCACTGCGCCGGGTTCGTCGAGACACCCGCCGAGATCGAGCGCTTGTTGGCCCTCACTGACCCCAGCGCAGTCGGCTTGGTGTTCGACACCGGCCACTATGCCTTTGGCAGCGGCAACCCCAGCGCAGCGGAGGTCATGCGCGGGTTACAAGCGTTCTGGCCGCGCATACGGTATGTGCATCTCAAGGACTGCTCACCACAAGTCGCTGCTCGCGCCGCGCGCGACGAATGGGACTATCACACCGCCGTGCGGCATGGGCTGTTTTGCGAATTAGGCCAAGGTTGTGTACCCTTTGACCAGGTGATCGCCTGGCTGAACGCGCACGGTTACCGCGGCTACGTCACCGTAGAACAAGACGTGCTGCCGGGCATGGGCACGCCGAAGGAGAGCGCATGGCGCAACCGCCAATTCTTACGCGGATTGGGTATCTGAACACAGAGGAGTAGGTCGCATGTCGCAAGAACAGCGGGAAGTACCGGTGATCGAGGCGCGGGGCATCTGCAAGTACTTTGGCGCAGTGACCGCCCTGGAAGACGTATATCTCAAGCTCTATCGCGGCGAGGTATTGGGCGTGGTCGGCGATAACGGCGCCGGCAAGTCCACATTAATGAAGATCCTGGCCGGCCTGTATCCGCCGAACGCTGGCCAAATCTTTGTGGATGGCAAGTTGGTGCACTTCTCCAGCCCGCGCGACGCGCGCGAGATGGGCATCGAGATGGTGTATCAAGACCTGGCCCTGGCCGGCAACCTGCGGATTGACGAGAACATCTTCCTCGGCCGTGAACGGGTGCGCCGCTTTGGGCCGTTTCAGTTCATCAACAACGCCGAGAGCCTGCGCCGGGCCAAAGAGCACCTCGACAAGCTCAAGATCGAGGTCAAGAGCGTCCGCCAGCGCGTCGAGGAGCTCTCCGGCGGCCAGCGCCAGGCCGTCGCGATCGCCCGCGCGACCGCCTTCGATGCCAAGGTCGTCATCATGGACGAGCCGACCGCGGCGCTGGCCGTCAAAGAAGTGCGCAAGGTGCTCGACTTGATCAAGGACTTGAAGAACCATGGCATCGGCGTCATCTTGATCAGCCATCGCTTGGACGACATCTTCTACGTCTGCGATCGGGTCATGGCCCTCTTCCGCGGGCGGAACTTTGCCGAGGCGCCGCTGGCCGAGACCAACCGCAATGAGGTGATCGGCTGGATCATGGGCAATCGCTCGCCCGTCGCCCAAGCTGCCAAGATCTTCGACTTGAACTGATGACCACGACCACTTCCGAAGCCCCGATGACGGCGCGCGAGCGCAGCCTGCGCGTGCGCCTAATTCCCTATATTGATCGTTTCGGCATCCTCTTCCTGGTGTTGGTCATGCTCTTGATCGGCACGATCACCCAGCCGGATGTCTTCCTCACCTGGCGCAACCTCTCGAACCTGCCCGGACAGAATGCCGCCAACGCTGTGTTGGCGATCGGCATGTTCGTGGTGATCTTGACCGCCGGCATTGACCTCTCGGTGGGGTCGGTGTTGGCGCTGGCGATGATGACCACGGCGGTGCTGGCGCGCGATGGCTTCCCGCCACTCCTGTTAGTGCCGTTGCCCATCCTGATCGGGATGACCGTCGGGTTGATCAATGGCCTTGGCCTGACCAAACTCCACTTGCCACACCCGTTCATTGTCACGCTTGGCACGCTGAACATCGCGCGTGGTGTGGGCAACCTGGTCTCTGGCGGGGTGCCGGTGAGCGGCTTGCCGGAGATCGTGCGCTTCTGGGGTGCCGGCAGCATCCCCATCGGCGACGTGCAAATCCCGGTCAGCCTGGTCATCGTCGCGCTGGTGTATGTCGGTTTCTTCGTCTTCTTGCAGTACACGCGCACCGGCCGGCATATCTACGCCATCGGCGGCAACCCACAGGCGGCGCGCGTGAGCGGCATCAACGTGGATCGCACGTTGATCCTGGCCTACGTGCTATGCGGGGCGATGGCCGGCCTGGCCGGCTTGCTGGTGGCCGGCCGCACCAATTCCGGCTTCCCCAACGCCGGCATCGGCGCGGAGCTGGACGCCATCTCGGCGGTGATCATCGGCGGCGCCAGTTTCTTCGGCGGGCGCGGGTCGGTCTTGGGCGTGCTGGCCGGCGTGCTCGTCATCGGCCTGCTGCGCAACATCCTGAACCTGAACAATGTCCAGGTGTTCTGGCAACAAGTGTTGATCGGCGTGGTCATCATCTTGGCGGTCTCGCTGGATGTCATCCGGCGGCGCGCCGGCAGCGCCGGTGAATAGGCTTGGCGTTTACCGAGGCGCGTGCCTCGGTCGCATAAAGACTATTTGTAGGAGGAACAACTGATGTCTCGAAGAAGAACCTCGCTGTTCGTTGGTTTGTCCGCTATCGCAGCAATGGCTTTGTCCGCTTGTGCTGTGCCGGCCCAGACGCCGGCGGCTCAGCCGCCTGCGCCGGCCCAGCCCACGCCTGCCGCAGGCCAGGCCAAGGATGTCAAGATCCTGGTCTCGATGAAGGGGCCGGGCGGCGGCAACCCGTTCTGGGCGGCTGTGGAGCGAGGGGCGCTGGAGAAGGGCAAAGAGCTGGGCGTTGAGGTGATCGTGCTGGCTCCGCCGGCGGAGAGCGACGTGCAGGCGCAGATCGCGCAGGTGGAGGACCAGATAGCGAAGGGGGTGAGCGCGATCGCCATCGCGCCGACCGACCCGGCGGCGCTGCGGCCGGTGCTGGAGAAGGCGCAGGCGCAGGGGGTGAAGGTGCTGTTCATTGACACCAAGGGCGACCTGCCTGGGGCGACCTTCATCGGCACGAACAACGAGCTGGGGGCGAAGCTGGGGGCGGACTATCTGTGCCAGAACTTGCCGAAAGGGAGCAAGGTGGCGATTCTGCAGGGGATCATCACGCAATCCACGGGCAAGGCGCGCGCGGAGGGGGCGCGGGCCGGGCTGACGGCGTGCGGGATGAACATCGTGGCGGAGCTGTCGGCGGAGTGGGATCGCGCGAAGGCGACGTCGGTGATGGAGGACATCCTGACGCGGCATCCGGACATTCAGGGGCTGTTTGCGTCGAACGACAACATGGCCCTGGGCGCGGTGGAGGCGTTGAAGAACGCCGGGGTGAACGACAAGGTGATTGTGGTTGGGTTTGACGCGAACCCGGACGCGGCGGCGGCGATCCTGGCCGGCGAGATGGAGGCGACGGTGGCGCAGAACCCCTACAACATGGGTGCGTTCGGGGTGGAGAACGCGCTCAAGCTGGTGAGGGGTGAAACCATCCCCGAAGTGATTGACACCGGCACGGAACTGGTCACCAAGGACAACGCGGCCAACTATGCCCCTGCGGGCGCTGCGCCGGCGGTGGACATGAGCAAGGTCAGGATCCTGGTCTCGATGAAGGGGCCGGGCGGCGGCAACCCGTTCTGGGCGGCTGTGGAGCGAGGGGCGCTGGAGAAGGGCAAAGAGCTGGGCGTTGAGGTGATCGTGCTGGCTCCGCCGGCGGAGAGCGACGTGCAGGCGCAGATCGCGCAGGTGGAGGACCAGATAGCGAAGGGGGTGAGCGCGATCGCCATCGCGCCGACCGACCCGGCGGCGCTGCGGCCGGTGCTGGAGAAGGCGCAGGCGCAGGGGGTGAAGGTGCTGTTCATTGACACCAAGGGCGACCTGCCTGGGGCGACCTTCATCGGCACGAACAACGAGCTGGGGGCGAAGCTGGGGGCGGACTATCTGTGCCAGAACTTGCCGAAAGGGAGCAAGGTGGCGATTCTGCAGGGGATCATCACGCAATCCACGGGCAAGGCGCGCGCGGAGGGGGCGCGGGCCGGGCTGACGGCGTGCGGGATGAACATCGTGGCGGAGCTGTCGGCGGAGTGGGATCGCGCGAAGGCGACGTCGGTGATGGAGGACATCCTGACGCGGCATCCGGACATTCAGGGGCTGTTTGCGTCGAACGACAACATGGCCCTGGGCGCGGTGGAGGCGTTGAAGAACGCCGGGGTGAACGACAAGGTGATTGTGGTTGGGTTTGACGCGAACCCGGACGCGGCGGCGGCGATCCTGGCCGGCGAGATGGAGGCGACGGTGGCGCAGAACCCCTACAACATGGGTGCGTTCGGGGTGGAGAACGCGCTCAAGCTGGTGAAGGGTGAACGCATCCCCGAGCTGATCGACACCGGCACAGAATTGGTCACCAAGGATAACGCCGAGCGCTACAAGTAAGCGCGCACCGCTCATGCCCACTACGGAATACGGAATACGCAATACGTATTCCGTATTCCGTATTTCGTATGTTGAGCGTGCTCCTGCTGTTCGCATGTCGGATTCGCCTTTGCAGTTGGGCTTGATCGGTGCCGGGCGCATCGGGCAGGTGCACGCCGCGACGATCACCCAGCGGGTCGAGCGCGCGGCGCTGGTCGCGGTGGCCGACGTCAATATCGGCGCCGCACAAGCCTGCGCCGCGCGCTATCGCCTGTCGAGGGCGATCGGCGACCCCTATGAACTGATCGCTGACCCTCGCATCCAGGCCGTGCTGATTTGTTCGTCCACGGACACCCATGCGCCGTTGATCGAGGCTGCCGCAGCCGCCGGCAAGCACATCTTCTGCGAGAAACCGATTGCCCTCGACTTAGACGCCACGCGCCGTGCGCTGGACGCAGTCGCGCGCGCCGGCGTGAAGTTCCAGATCGGCTTCAACCGACGCTTCGATCCCAGCTTCTCGCGCGCCCGCCAAGCTATCGTGAACGGGGAGATCGGCGAGCCACACGCGCTTCACATCATCAGCCGCGACCCCGAACCGCCGCCGCCGGCCTACGTCGCGGCGTCAGGCGGCCTGTTCCTCGATATGACGATTCACGACTTTGACATGGCGCGCTTCTTGATCGGGGACGAGGTCGAGGAGGTGTACGCCGTGGGCACAGCGCGGGTAGATCCGGCGATCGGTGAAGCGGGCGACATAGACACCGCGATGGTGCTCTTGCGCTTCGCGGGCGGCGCCTTTGGCACGATAGACAACAGCCGGCGCGCTGTCTATGGCTACGACCAGCGCGTGGAGGTCTTCGGCAGCCTGGGCGCGGTGAACGTGTCCAATAACTACCCAAATAACGTCGTCTTCAGCACGGCGCAGGGCGTGTGCCGCGACCGGCCGTTGCATTTCTTCATGCAGCGCTACATCGAAAGCTACCAGCGCGAAGTGGAGGCGTTCATCGAAGCCGTGCTCGACGACAAGCCAGTGGCGGTGAGCGGCCAAGATGGGCTGGCCGCCTTGCTCCTCGCCCTGGCAGCAGGGCGCTCGCTGCGAGAGGGCCGGCCGGTGCGCGTGCGCGAGATCATGTAGGACGCGCGTCCAGGCGCGCGGACCCTTGCGTAGCGATGGCGACGTTCGGCGTGGCGGTGATCGGCGCAGGGCGGATCGGCGCGCTCCATCTGCGCAACCTGTGCGCCATTCCCGGCGTGCGCGTGGTCGTCGTGGCGGATGCTGAGCGCGAAGCTGCCGAGCGGGGGAAGGCGCTGGCCAATGCGGAGCGCGCGACCGATGACGTCGAGGACGCCATCTGCCATCCCGCAGTGGATGCCGTGGTGATCGCCACGCCGACCCCGACCCATGCCCGGCTGATCACGCTGGCCGCCGAAGCCGGCAAAGCGATCTGGTGTGAGAAGCCGGTTGCGCTGGACCTGGGCGAGGCTGAGCGGGCCGCAGCCGTGGTGGAGTCCAAGCGGTTGCCGGCCCAGGTGGGCTTCATGCGCCGCTTCGACCCAGGCTATGCCGCGGCTAAGGACAAGATAGCCTCCGGCGCGCTTGGCCGCGTCGAGGCCTTCCGCGCGCTCAGCCGCGACACCTATCCGCCACCACCGTCTTTCATCGCGCACAGCGGCGGCATCTTCCTAGACATGGCCATTCATGACTTCGACTTGGCCCGCTACTTGGTGGGCGAGGTAGCCGAGGTGTATGCCTGGGGCGCTGTGTTGATCGACGAGCGCTTCGCCCAGGCCGGCGATGCGGACACGGCCTGTGCGCTGCTGCGCTTTGAGAGCGGCGCGCTGGGCGTGGTCGAGACAGCGCGCCGCTCGGCCTGGGGCTATGATATTCGCACCGAGGTCGCCGGCGCGCAGGGCAAGCTGGTGATTGAGGCAGACCAGAAGACGCCACTGCGCTTCTCGCGCCGCTTCGGCTTCGAGGGTGACCACTACGAGAGCTTCGCGGATCGCTTTGAGGCAGCTTACCGGTTGCAGTTCGAGGCGTTCTTCGAGGCGCTGCGCAGGGGATATTCACCCAGCCCCGGCCTGAGAGACGCGATTGAAACGTTGCGCCTGGCCGTTGCCGCGACGCGCAGTTGGCGGGAGGGCCGGCCGGTGGCCGTGCGAGAGGTCAAGAGCAATGCTTGATAACACGAGGTGCAGAGCAGCATGTGCGAGGAACGTCGTCGCGCGATTATCGAGCTATTGGAGGCCGAGCGACGGGTGCGCGTAGAAGAACTCTCCCGGCGCTTTGGGGTGAGCGAGGTGACCATCCGCAAAGACCTGGCCGAGCTAGAGGCGCGCGGCCTATTGCAGCGCGTCTATGGCGGTGCGGTGCCGGCCCACAAAAGTCGCTACAACCCCTCGTTTCTGGAGAAGCTCTCTCTCCACGCTGCTGAGAAATGGGCGATCGCTCAGGCAGCGATCCAACACGTCTGCGAAGGCGATGCCGTGATCCTGGACGCTGGCAGCACCACGCTGGCGATGGCCAGGGCGATGCGGGGAAGATTCCAGCATCTCACCGTGATCACCAGCTCGGTGCCTATCGCGCTGGAACTGGCGAACACCGGCTGGGAGCTGATCCTGGTGGGCGGTCAGGTGCGCGCGCATAGCCTGGCGTTGATCGGGCCACTGGCGGTCAACGCCCTGACCAGCTTTCACGCCGACAAAGCCTTTCTCGGCGCTACCGGCGTCACATTGCAAGATGGTTACAGCACGCCTAATCCACTCGATGCTCAGCTCAAGCGGGCCATGATCAACGCAGCGTCGGAGAGCTACGTGCTCACCGATTCTTCGAAGCTAGGGCATGGCGTGCTGGCGAATTACGCTCGCTTGGAAGAGATAAAGCTATTGATCACAGACAGCGCCGCGCCGGCTGCCTTCATCAGCGCCCTGCGAAAGCGAGGCATCGCCTATCAACTGGCCGTGCCAAACGAGGTTGACCAACCCAGCACGCCTCCATCAGATAACGGTTTGAGCGATCCCTCTCAGCCCATTCTTAATCTGTGGTGATAGATCGCACCTTAGAGCAGGGGTTGAAATGAGGGAGATTGCCCGCAGATGGCAGCGGGAGAACGATCGCAGTATTCTGCTGGAGCGCGTGTTCGCGGAGCTGCTCCGCGAGTTCAGATATCACACGAACCCCGCCAATCACCGACCTTTCTATATCGCCCCGATTGACCACCCTCTACAGCGCGCTGCCGTGTTCGCCCTCGGTGTGCTTGCGCTGCTCTTGGCCGGCGTCGGCGCCCTCGCGCCGGTGATGCCGGTATCACCATTTGCGTTTGTCGCGTTGTTCTGCTTCGCCCGCAGCTCCGCCCGCGTGCGGCGCTGGATCATGCAGAGCCACGTCGTGAAGAGCGCCGTCAGCTTTATTTGGTCGCGTGCGGAACCCCCGTTCATCTGGGTGCGTTGGTGCGCGGTGAGGTTCGGCGGTCTGCGCCTGGTTGCCTAATCGTGAACCCGTTGTTGAGCCACTCATGGATGAGATAAAGCGCCAAGTGAGGGCCTGGTCGCGCTGGGCGCGTCTGCAACAGGGCATCGGCCTGAGCTTTGTCGGGTTGTCCTGCGGCCTGGCGCTTGCGCTGATCCTCGCGTTGGCGGCGCGCCTCGCGCCGCTGCTCGATCGGCCAACGCTGATCGGCCTGTCTGCGGCGCTGGCGGTGGCCGGTTTGCTGGCTGCCTTGCTTCTCCCCTGGGTTCGTCACGCGCGCACGCCGCTGGTGGCCTGGGCGCGCGCCTTCGACCAGCGCTTCGACCTGAAGGATCGCCTGTCCACGGCGCTGGAGATCGGTGAAGCCGGCTCTGCGCCTCCTATTCTGCGCCACGCCCAACATCGCGATGCCGGTGCCGTGGCCCGCAGCATCGACGTGCGCGCGCGGCTGCCCTTGCGCGTGCCGCGCCGAGACCTCATCGCTGCGTCCATCCTGCTGGTTGCCCTCCTGTTGGCGCTCTTCTTGCCCAGCCCACAGCAAGAGGCCCTAGCGCAACAAGAGCAGATTCGGCGGTTCATCGCGCAACAAGCCGAGCAGTTGGAACAGGCCAAGCAGGCCATTGCTGAATCGTCCTTGAGCGAACCACAGAAGCAGGCAGCCATTCAGGCCCTTGAGGAAGCACAGCGCGCCCTCTCCGACCCAGACGTTACTCTGGAAGAAGCGCTGGCCGCACTTAACGAGGCCCAGTCCAAGCTGGACGCGCTGAACGACCCAGCAGCTCGTCAGCTTACCGAAGACCTGCGCCGAGCCGGCCAAAGCCTGCCCGCCGATCCACTCACCAACCCGCTGGCGAATGCGCTGACCAATCAGGAACTCGCCCAGGCAGCCGATGCGCTGCGCGAGCTGGGGCAGGCTAGACCAGATGGGCAGCCGCTCGACGAGGCAGCCTCGCAGCGCGCTGCGAATCAGCTCGACCAGTTGGCGCGCGGCGTTCAGGAGAGCGCTCCTGACTTGGCGCGACATCTGCGCGAAGCCGCACAGCACTTGCGCCAAGGCGAGCTGGCAGCGGCCCAACAGCAGCTCGAACAAGCGGCTCGTTTGCTGGAGCGCGCTCAGGCGGCGAGCCAAGCCGACCAGGCCATGGAGCGCGCGCGGGAATATACGGAGGCGGCGCGTCAGTCCATCGCGCAGCAGGCGTCGTCCCCATCCGCCAACACACCGCAACGCGAGTCGCGTGGCCAGCAAACGGAAAGCAGCAGCCCAGCCGATGCGTCCGGCGCGGCCGGTCAGGATGCATCACAAAACAATGCTGCCGGTGACGGCCGCGCCGCCGGCGGCGCGCCCACGGCGCCAGGCGATGTCTCGAGCGCAAGCCAGACGGGCAAGAGTGATGACGTCGGCACGAGTAACGCGATATACGCACCTCGCCGAGTTGGCGGCGAGGGCCAGCAGGTCGTCTTGCCTGATGCACGAAGCCCCACCGCCCCTGACCCAAGCGGTCGCGCTGCGCCTGCGCCGGTGGGGAGCAGCAGCGTGCCCTATGAACGGGTATATGCTGATTACGCTCGTGCGGCCGATGAGGCCTTGCAGCGCGGACGTGTGCCTCCCGACATGCGCGATTACGTCCGCGACTACTTTAGCTCGCTCGACCCCGCCCGGCGCAACCGATAGGCCTCGCCAGCTATGCTCCCTTCGCGCTTTCACGGACTGGTGGAGCGGGGATGATCGTCGGTGAATACTCTCGCCGTCGCGCCTGATGGCATGCGTACCCTAAGCCGGAAAGAACCCGGAAGTGGTCTCATTCATAGGGAAGATATTTAATTTCCGGATGTACACGTGCCCGTCCACGGATCACTCGCTGTGCCAGCCTGGCATATTAGCGCGAGCAAGGCATCTAAGCGGTCGCATTCACCGAGGCCCGCAGGTGACCCCGCGGCGCTTCA
>JAGHYX010000058.1 GCA_017743375.1 Chloroflexota bacterium | reverse complement strand
CGTATTGCGTATTGCGTATTGCGGATCGGATATACGCCGCACGTTAAGGGACAGGTGGCGGGTAGATCGGGCAGGCAGGTGGCTCGGTCGCGTCGGTTTGCGCTTCTGGATCGAGCTCTTCATCCAGCTTTCCCATTGCTTGGAAGAGGCGCAGCGTCTCCTGGGCCGATGCCTCGTCCACGCGGGTGATGGCAAATCCCACGTGGACGATGGTGTAATCGCCCACGTTGACCTCCGGCACAAATGCCAAGCAGACTTCCTTGACGATCCCGCCGAAGTTCACCTTGCCCATCCGCACGCCGTCAACGTCGTAGATAGATTGCACTTGACCGGGGATGCCCAGACACATGGTGTTTACGCAGTAGGCGGCACGCTCGTGCTTGCGAGCTTGGCAGCGCGCTGCTGAAGGATGAATTCGATCAGCACGGGAACGCCCGCGCCGGTCTTGGCCGAGGTCTCGAAGATGCGAATCGCTGGCTGAACGCTGAGGATGTTCTCGCGCATGGCCGTCAGGTCGCATTCACAGGCCTCCGCCAAGTCCATCTTGGTGATTACAGCGATGTCCGATGAGTGAAACATCACCGGGTATTTCAGCGGCTTATCCTCACCCTCGGCCACGGAGAGCAGCACGGCACGCACATCCTCGCCCAGGTCATACCAGGTCGGGCAGACCAAGTTGCCGACGTTCTCGATGAACAGGAAGTCCAGCGCATTTAGGTCCCAGCCGGCCAGTTTGTCGGTCACCAGGTCCACTTCCAGATGGCACATGCCATCGGTGGTGATCTGGCTGACCAGCGCGCCGCTGCGGGCCAGCCGGCGCGCGTCGTTGTCGGTCTGCAGGTCTCCCACCACTGCAGCGACGCGCCACCCCGCCGCGCGCAGCTCGCGCAACACGCGCTCCAGCAGCGCAGTCTTGCCTGCGCCGGGGCTGGAGACCACGTTCATAACGAATACGCCTGCCTGCGCGAAGCGCGCGCGCAGATCGGCGGCCAGGCGGTCGTTTTTGCTCAACACGCCCTGGCGAATTTCCAAATATCGCGTCGTCATCGCTCACCCTCTGCCTCTTCTATCACGTCTATCTCAATGCCGGCGATCTCCAACTCCTTGCCGTGCAACAGGCGCGAACTCAACTCGCCACAGCGCGGGCAACGCAGGCCCTGAATGCCCGACAGGATCGCTTCTGCACGGCAGCGCTCGCAGTAAATCGTCACCGGCACATCCTCGATCACGAGCTGCGATCCCTCTAGCAATGTGTCGCGCGTCGCCACGTCGTAGCAGAACAGCAGCGCCTCTTTGGAGACGCCCGACAGCGCCCCCAACTTCAGAAACACTCGTGTGACGCGCGCCGCGCCGGCTGCTTGCGCCGATGCAGCGACCGACTCGACCAGCGCGGCAGCGATCGCTAACTCGTGCATTCACTTGATTGTATGCAATGTGCTCAAGCAGGGTGAGCATCCTCTCTCAATGTTATTGGAACAGAGGCTGCTTGCTCGCCGCGACAGTCTTTCTGTAGTGCGCGCTGCGCGGCCTTGGCAGCCGCGGATGCCTCGCTCCGCTAGATGACACGCAAAGGCTGGGGCGACTTCGCCTCACTTTGGTTAGGCGAGCGTTTGTATCCTCCGCTTCGGATGACAGTCCTGTAGGCAGAGCTGCGTTTTGCTGACTACGCTGCTCGTCGTCGCCGTCGGGGCATCTTGAATCAGGCTGCCTTGCGCAGCGCGCGATAGTAGTCGCACTCGCGCTGCAGAGGACAACGAGAGCAATCGGGCGTGCGGGCGCGACAGACCTCCCGACCAAGCCGGATTAGATTGAGGTGCATGGCGAAGTGTGCGCCTGGCGGGCAAATCTGCTCCATCAGCGTGTGGGTCTGGTCGGCGTTCATTTTTGGATCGCGCAAACCAAGCCGACCGGTGACGCGGTGGACGTGGGTATCCACCGGGAAGGCCGGCTTGTCGTAGCAGAACAGTAACACAATAGATGCCGTCTTTGGGCCGATCCCGTTGATGTTCAGCAGCCACTGGCGAGCTTCATCCAAGGGCAGGTCGGCCAGGAAGTCTATGTTGAGCTGGCCGCGCTCCTCGGTGATGCGGCGTAGGGCATGTTGGATGCGTGGGCCTTTCT
Organism: Chloroflexota bacterium; assembly: GCA_017743375.1. Lineage (GTDB taxonomy): Bacteria > Chloroflexota > Anaerolineae > J036 > Brachytrichaceae > JAAFGM01. Next base: position 13,067 of record JAGHYX010000058.1, on the reverse strand, counting down.
GATTGGCCAGGCCGGCGGGGCGAATGGCGTCAATCACCGCCTCTGCGGGGGCGTCGCGCACCGCTTCCCAGGTGGGAAAGCGCGCCCGCAAGCGGGCGTAGGCGAGGTCGCGGTTGCCGTCGTTCGTGTTCTGCGAGAGGATGGTGGCTACCAGCTCGCTGATGCCGTCCAGCCGCGTCCAGGTCGGCTCGCCATAAGCTTTTAACAGCTTCTCGTGAACGGCTTTGGCTTTGCGTTTTAACTCGCTCGTGGTCATGCCAGGCGGCATAGCTCTTCTGCGTCGTCTCCGGCCACAACCCAAAACTGAGGTGAGGCCAGGCTGGCCCCTGCGCCGAGCAGCCATCCCTCCGTCCGATAGCGGGCGGTGAACCGCTCGAAGCGCTCGCCGGTGGCCTCCAACTGAATCTCAACGCGGCCTGAGCCGGGTGGCGCATCCAGGTCGAGAGCGCGGATCATCAGCGCCGGCGGATGGGTGCGATTGGAGACTGTGGGCTGGACGATGAAGCATCGTTGGCGGACAAAGCCCCCGGACATCGCCGGCGACCATGATTCCCAGCGCGGAGGGGACGTCGAGGGGCCACTTGGCGAAGAAGCTTCCGCCCCTGGCAGCGCAGGTCTGAGGTCTTCTTCAACTCGAACTCGCCATAGCCCTGGTGGCGCGCCCAAGTTGAACAACCCGCCGGCAGCATAGTCCAAGCGGATCACTTCGAGCGCGTCCAGAAAGACGTCATCTTCGCCTTGATTGGTCACAGCCAGTTGGGCTGTCCAGCCCGGCTGCCGCGCCTGCCAGATCCAGGCCACCCGCAGCGCGTCCTCCAGCGCCATGAACGAGAGCGGCTCGTCGCTATAGCGGTGAGAGGCGTTGATGCGAAGCGTCCTCAGCATCGCCGATTCGGCAGTGTGATAGCGCACTTGTGCGGCAATGCGGTGCAGGGTTGGACCATCATCCCAGTTGATGGTCACATGGTGATCCATGACCGCCAGCGCGCCGCCGGTATTCAGCATAGGCGTTTATCCCGTTTATATGCGTGGTAGGCGCGGATTGTACGATCTCCACACGACGTGGTTTCATGATGCATTCACCGGTAGATCCCAATCAAAGCAGGGCTTCCAATGTGCGGCGCGCCGCGAGCGAGTCATGCGGTGCGCCGGTCTGAGCTGCGCGCATCACCATCTCCGTTAGCGCCGCGTTGATCGGCGTCGGCACGCCGAGGCGTTGGCCGGCGTCGGCCACTGCCCCGTTGAGCGATGTCACCTCCGAACGGCCAGTCTGCTTGGCCACGTCGTAATACAGCGAGGGCCACTTGCCACCACGACCGCTGGCCACTAGGCGCGGCAGGAACGGATAAAGCAGGCTATCAGACAAGAGGTTGACGGCCAGCGCAAGCGCGCGCACGGGATAGCCCGGCAGGTTTACGACCCGAATGGGCGGCGCGTGCGCTGCCATCACCGCCAGCGCCTCGCGCAGGGCGCGCATCTCTATGGCGAACAGCCGGCGGTCGCGGTATATCGCCGCCGGCGGCAAGCCCAATAGCGCGCTTGTCGCGTTGCCCATCAAGTTGAGCAGCAGTTTGGACCACTTCATCGCCTGCCAATCGTCGTAGGTCCGCAGGCGCAGCAGCGGCGCGCCGACCATCGCCCGGGCAATGGCCAGCCAGTCTTGTGACGACGACAGAGCGGCCAGCCCGACACCGCCGCCGAATCGCTCTAGGCGAACTGCTGCCGGCCCGTCGAGCGAGACCGGGCTGGTCAGCGTGGCCGCCACCAGGCGCGACGTGCCAAACGCCTCGGCCAGCGCTGCTTCGCTGCCGATGCCGTTCTGAAAGGTGACCAGGCGTGCCTGGCCGATCAGCGTCCCGCACGCGCGCAGCTCGGCGATCGCCTGGGGGAGGGCGAAGGATTTCATGCACAGGATGACGGCGTCGAACGGCGCGCTCGCGCGGCCCAGCACCTCGGCCAGCGCCGTCCCCGCCTCCAGGTCGCACAGCCGCCAGGTCTCGCCGCTCGGCAAGACGACGCGCAATCCCTGCTCGCGCAAGGCCGCGACGAAGTCTGGCCGGCCGACGAACGTGACGGACTGGCGCGCCATGACCAGGTTGGCCCCAATCCAGCCCCCGACTGCCCCGGCGCCGAACACCAGAAAACGCATTATTCGACCACCAACGCAGTGTAGTCTCCCTCTGGCTGCCCTGCCGGGTTCAGCAAGCGCACCCGCTCTACTTGTGGGTAGAGGTATGCACCCAGGTGCAATTCATAGGGCCGCGCCGGGGGCCTTTCGGGCAAGGGGATGACGAAGCGGTGGAAGAGGATGTCGCCGATGCGCCAATTGGCAGTGCGAATCCCGCTCCCGTCGAGAGCAGCGAACTTTTGGCCGTCCTTAAACACGTGGTGAAACCAGTGGTAGTTTGCGCCGGGCGGTGGCTGGCGAAAGACGCGCAGATAGTAATCCAGGGTCAACGCATGGTTGAGCGTGAGGCGATACCCCAGCATGCCGACGCCGATCTCCCACTGGGCCGGCCAGGGGCGGAGCGCACCCAGCGCGGCGCGCGAGAGCCAGACATGATGGTAAGCGTCTGCGCGCCCATTTCGCAGCGGGATCGCTTGGACGCGCAGGTCGCCGCCGCTGTGGGCCTTCAGCGCGTCGAGCGCTGCGAGCGCCTCCGGCGTGATCACGTATTGCGCGCCGTCCTCGCGCAGGATCAAGCCGGCGCGGGGGTCGGCGAAGCGCCGTGGCAGGTCGGCTAGCACAACGTCCATCACCGCTGTCGCTTCGTGGAAGGTTGGATCGCCCCCCATGGTCAGCACGATGACGTCGCTCGCCCGACCGCTGCGGATGGTCTCGCGCGCGAGGCGTGCGACCTCCAGCGCGCTGCGAGCCGGCAGGCCATAGCCGCCGGCGCTGGTGTCGTGGCGCTCAATGAACGCAGTGAACTGCAACGTGGTATGGACCTGCCAGGCCGCGATCAGGGCCAGCGCGCCTCCGGTGGCCGCGCTGACCGCTCTGCGCATGGCCAGGCTGCGAAAGCCCTGGACAATAGCTGTCAGCCCCAGCCCTGTCACGACGAAGGGAACGGGATAGAGGGCGAGAAAGTAGTGCATCTGCAAAGGGCGGCTTGGGCGGGACTGAAGCAGCACCGGCAGGATCAGCCAGGCGAGCAGGATGACGATCGCCGAGGCATCGTTGGGTGCGCGACGCGAGACAAGTTGAGCGAGGAGCGCGCCGGCGCTCATCACCAGCAGCGCCATCTGTAGCGTGTCAACCCACTCCAGCACCAACCATGGCTGCTGACGCCAGAGCGGATACGCGCCGCCGGTCAGGTCGCTGAGGTGCGTCCCGCCGCTGATCCACAGCGCGAAGCGAACGGCGTAGGGTGACCAGGCGGATGGTTCGCCCGCCGAGCCAAGCAGCGCGCGCAGGTTGCGAAAGTCCTGACCGGCATCGAAGCCCAGATAAGCCATCGCCAGCACAACCAACGGCACACCCCCAACCATGAGCGGCGGCAAGCGCAGCGTCTGGCGACCAAGCACGACGGCGATCAAAGCGACCGGCAGCAAGTAGATGGCCGAGAGGTGCGCGCCTGCGCTCAGCGCCAACCCCCAGCCGGCAATGGCCCAGCCCCAGGAATTGCGCCGGGCGAGCGCCTCCAACAGGCCAAACAGCAAGATCACCTGAAACAGCGGCAGGGCAGCCAGCCAGGTGCGGCGGGCGAACTGGATTGCCCAAGGCGCCGTCGCAAAGAGCAGACACGCGATGAGGGCAACGCCGAGCGAGCCGCCGAAGAACCGCCGGCACAGCCCCCAGCACAGCGCGATCGCAACCACGTCCAGCAGGACGCGATAGGCAGCCACCGTGAGAAAGTCGCGGGTGAACAGGTAGGGCAGCGCCATGATGTAGAGATATGTCGGCGGATGATTGGCCACGCTGCCGCTGAACGGCGCAACCAGCAGCCATTCGCCGCGCGCGATTTGCATGGCTTGGCGCAGCGCAGTGGCTTCGTCGAAGCGCAGGTCCAACAGATCGAGGCGGTAGAGGCGGAGCGCCGTTGCCAGGATCAGCACGCTGGCGAGCGCGAGCCAGTCAAGCGGGATGCGCCGGCAGGTCATGGCAGCACGGTGAACTGAACCGGCGCGCTGTGCAGCGTGCGACCGTCGCGCAGGTGCGCACGGGCGACCAACGTGTGTTGGCCGGCCCGCAACGGCCAGAACAGGCGGTAGGGCGGCTGGGCGAAGCGGGCCAGCACCTCGCCATCTCTGGTTACTATCTCCAAGTGGGCAAGCTGATCAACCTCGGCGCGCACCTCGATCGGGACGCGCTGCATGGCGTTCGGCAGCGCTTGAGACAGGCGGAAGATGCTGCCGGCGTCGGGCTGAACGATCGCCAACGCCGGGGCGTCCTCTTGAGCGGTTGCCGAGGAGGTCAGCAGCGGCCAGCCTTGGGCGCGCGCCCAATCGCGCAGCTCAGCAGGCAGATCGAGCACAGTGCGCCAGACCACGCGCGAGGGCGGGGTGCTTGGGCCGGCGGGTTGGCCGGTGAGGGCGTCAATGGCCATGCGGCGGTGCCAGGTGTCGCGCTGGGTTGGCTCACTGCCGGCGATGAACCACTCAAAGCGGCGGAGCGGACAGTCGGGCGTCGGCAGTAAGCCGGACAGGGCGCAGATCTCGAGGCGCACCAAGCCGGCGGGCCGCTCGAACGAGCGCACCGGCAGACCGCGATGGGCCACTTCCATGAAGTCATGCCAGATCGGCCCGGCGCCGCTGACGCCGCTCACGCCCTGCATTGGGCGGCCATCGGCATTGCCCACCCAGACGCCGGCCACGATCTGCGGCGTATAGCCAACCGTCCAGTTGTCGCGGAAGTCGGTCGTGGTGCCGGTCTTCACAGCGGCGGGGCGCGAGAGGCGCAGCACGCTGAATTCGCCGAAGGCCGGCGCGCGGGCTTTGTGATCGGCCAGGATGTCGCTGATCAGCCAGGCGACTCTGGGATCGAGGACGCGCTCACCAAGCAGCGAATGGTCAGGTCTGCGATAGCGCACATTGCCGTGTCTATCGCTCACGGCGACCACGGCGTGAGGAATCACGCGGTGGCCGCCGTTGGCAAATGCGCCGTAGGCTGCGGTCAGCTCCAGCAGCCTGACCTCGCCGCCGCCGAGCGCGAGCGCCAGGCCATAGCGCTCCTTGTCCTTGAGCGAGGCCAGGCCCAGCGCGTGGGCCTGTTCCAGCATGGCATCCAACCCGATCTGGTGGAGCACGCGCACGGCTGCGGTGTTGTTTGAAGTGGCCAATGCCTGGCGCGCGCTGATCGGGCCGTGGTGCCGGCGGTCATAGTTCACTGGCACGTAGGGCAGGCCCTCGCGGGTGGGGAAGGCCGTGCGCACGTCGTAGATCGGCGTGGCTGCTGTCAGCGCGCCGCGGGCGAACGCTGCCGCATAGGCGATCGGTTTGATCGCGCTGCCCGGCTGGCGCAAGGCGAGCGCGGCGTTCACCGCGCCGCTGATCCGCGCATCAAAGTAGTTCGGGCTGCCCACCATCGCCAAGATCTCGCCGGTGTTTGGGTCAAGCGCGACCAGCGCAGCATTGTTCGCATTGTGCGTGAATCCAGGCCGGTCGAAGGGGTGAGCCAGCCGGCCAAGATGCGTCCGCACGATGGTCAAGGCAGCATCGTTAAGAGGCAGGTCGAGCGTGGTGGTGACGACCAGGCCGTCGCGGATGACTGCTTCGACGCCGAACTGCCGTTCCAGCCAATTGCGCACATAGGCCACGAAGTGAGGCGCGCGGATGCTGAAGGGTGTGGAGGCAAAGGTGAGGCGAGTGTTCTTCGCAGCGAGCGCTTCCTCAAGGCTGATCATGCCCTGTTTCGCCATCAGGTCGAGCACAACCGCCTGTCGCCGACGCGCCGCTTCGGGGTAGTTAAGCGGGTCGTAGAGGGCCGGCGCTTGCGGCAAGCCGGCGAGCAAGGCGCACTCAGCTAAATCCAGCTCGCTCACCGACTTGCCGAAATAGGCGCGCGCAGCGGCCTCGACGCCATAAGCCAGGTTGCCGTAGTAAGCGTGATTCAAGTAGAGCGCCAACACCTCGTCTTTCGTGTAGCGCTGGGCGATCTGCCAGGCCAGCAGCGACTCGCGCAGCTTGCGCAGCAGCGTGCGCTGGGCGCGCTCCTCGGGGTCGAGCAGCAGCAAGCGGGCGACCTGTTGGGTGATTGTGCTCCCGCCGGCCAGCGCCTCGCCGCCGCGCAGGTTGATCCAGAGCGCCCGCGCGATGCCCATGATGTCCACGCCAGGATTGGCGTAGAAGTTGGCATCTTCCACAGCGATCGTCGCCTGGCGCAGGAAGGGCGGGATGCGCTCCAGGGGCACCGGCGTATGATGTCCGCCACGGGGGTCCATGATCTCGTAGAGCAAACGGCCGTGGCGGTCCAGGATGCGCGTGGTGGGAGATTGGCCGCGTTGATGCAGTTGCGAGACGTCGGGCAGGCTGAGCCAGATGGCCGCCAAGGCCAAGATCGGCGCGATCGCGAGCAGCGCCGCGCCGATCAGGCATCCATGCTTTAGGTGAGGCCGACGCACCCCGAGGGGCATAATAGCACTGTATTGCGTATTGCGTATTCCGTGTTAGCGATGCGCATCGTCTACCTGGCCCCTTTTGCCTTTGCGCCCAAAGCGACCGTGAGCGCGCGCATGTTGCCGATGGCGGCTGCGCTCGTCCGGCGCGGCCATCAGGTGACCATCCTCCTGCCGCCCTACGACCATCCCACGCACAGCGGGCAGGTCTGGGAGCGCCACGGCGTGCGCTTGGAGAATGCGCACGTTCCGGCGGGGATGTCGGGCTGGCGGCTGTATTGGCATCTGGCCCATCAACTCGCGGCGCGCGCCGGCCAGTTGCGACCGGATGCCATCCATGTCTTTAAGCCGGTTGGCGTGGCCGCGCTGGCGCTCTGGCGTCTGCGGCGCGCACCATACAGGCTTGTGCTCGACAACGACGACTGGGAAGGGCGCGGGGGATGGGTGGACGCCAACCCGTATCCGCCGGCCCAGAAGCTCTTTATGATCTGGCAGGAATGGTGGGCCTTGCGCTTTGCGCCCCAGGTGACCTGCGCCAGCCAGGTCCTGCTGGCGCGCACGCAGCGCTTGCGGGCCGGCAAACCCGCCGATTCGGTCCACTTGTTGCCGAACGGCCCTGGTGAGTGGCTGCGCGCGAGCGTTGCCCAGGCCGAGGCCAACCGCGCGGCGTTGCGCCGGCAGCTCGGTTGGGATCAGCCGATGGTGATCTACGCCGGCAACGTGCCGCTCAACCATGACCTGGACATCGCCGTCCACGCGCTGCGCGCGTTGCCGCGTGCGCGCTGGGCGATCGTCGCCGCTGGCGAGGGGCTGCCTGCGCTGCGTCGGGCTGTGGCGCAGGCCGGCATTGGCGAGCGGGTGATCTGGCAGGGCTTCATGCCCCACGATCAGCTCATCGCGTGGCTGGTGGCCGCCGATGTCGCCATCTACCCCTACCGCGACACCCTGATCAACCGCGCCAAGTGCTCTGGCAAGGTGATTGACTACATGGTTTGTGGCAAGCCGATGGTGGTGAGCGATGTGGGGATGAACCGGACGTACCTCGAGCACGAGCGCAGCGCGCTGCTCACCCCGCCCGGCGACGGCGAAGCCTTTCGGGCGGGGCTGGCCCGCCTGCTGGCTGAGCCGGCCTTCGCTGCCGAGCTAGGTCGCGCTGCCCAGCAGCGGGTCTGGGCGCATTTCGGCTGGGAGGGGCGCATCGCTGCGCTGGAGCAGATTTACGCTGCGCGCTAGCGCACGCTGGCCGTCTCCAGCATCTTTTAGCTCACCGATTGCGTGGACCGGGAGGGGGCGACGACCAGGGACGTCATGCGCTGCCTTCTCTGCGTCTCCGCGCGAGATCAGACTCGCCTCTTAATGCGCTCCTCGCAGGTGCATTCACAGCTAACTCTAGAGATTCGAGAGATTCGCCTCTGCTGGCAGCGTCGCTTCGTGGAAGGTTGCCCCCATGCGTGAATGCGCCCACCCCGCCCGTAAGGGGTGTGTTAAAGTTGCCGTCCGGACGACCATGCGCGTGCTGATCACTGGCATGTCGGGGTTTGCCGGCCGCCACCTCACCGACTTGTTGCTCGCTGCGACCCATTGGACTATCATCGGCGTCTCGCGCACGACCCAGGGCGACCGCCCCAGCCCGCGCGTGTTTTGGTGGAAGATAGACCTGCGCGACGCAGACGCGGTCACGCGCCTGCTGCGCTACGAAAGGCCGGACATCATCATTCATCTGGCCGCTCAGTCTCACGTGCCCACGGCCTGGAAACAGCCATGGGAGACCTACGAGGCCAACGTGCGCGCCCAGCTTAACCTGTTCGAGGGCGCAATTGCGGCCAATCTCAGCCCGCGCTTCCTCATCGTCTCCAGCAACGAAGTCTATGGTCAGCCGGCCGAGGATCACCCGCTGCCCTTCCGCGAGACCCATTCGATGCGCCCGACGAACCCCTACGCGGTCAGCAAGGCGACGCAGGAGCTGATGGCCCTCCAGTATCACCGCAGCCACGGTTACGATGTCGTCATCGCCCGGCCGTTCAACCACTTCGGGCCGGGGCAGGAGGCGCGCTTCGTCGCCGCTGACTTCGCCCGGCAGATCGCCGAGATCGAGCTTGGCCGGCGCGAGCCGGTGATGTACCTGGGGAACATGCAAGCCCAGCGCGATTTCACCGACGTGCGCGACATCGCCCAGGCTTATCTCGCCCTGATCCGCCTGGCTGACGGGGGACAGGTCTACAACGTGTGCAGCGGCCGGCCGCGCTCGATACAATCGCTGCTTGACACGATGCTCAGCATGACGCACGTGCGCGTGGAACAGCGCAGCGACCCCGCGCGCTTTCGGGTGGCGGATACGCCGGTGAGCTATGGCGACCCGACGCGCATCCAGCAGGCCACCGGCTGGCAACCGCGCATCCCGTTTGAACAAACCATCGCCGACTTGTTGGAGTATTGGCGCGCCCGCTTGCGCGCAGAATCCCCGCTTTCCCAGAACGCAGCATGACCCAGAAGACCGCACTCATCACCGGTGTGACCGGACAAGACGGCTCTTATCTGGCGGAGTTCCTGCTGGAGAAGGGCTATCGTGTGGTCGGCATGGTCCGCCGCACCAGCACGGTGAACTTCGACCGCATTAAGCACATCCAGGACCAAATCGAGATCGTCCAGGGCGATTTGCTGGACCAATCCTCGCTGATGGAGATCATCCGCGCCTATCAGCCGGACGAGGTCTATAACCTCGCTGCGCAGTCATTCGTGCCCACGTCATTCAGCCAGCCGGTGCTCACTGGCGAGTTCACCGCGCTGGGCGTGACGCGCCTGCTGGAGGCCATCCGGCATGTCAAGCCAGATGCGCGCTTCTACCAGGCGTCGTCCTCTGAGATGTTCGGCAAGGTCGTCGAGGTGCCTCAGCGCGAGACCACCCCCTTCTATCCGCGCAGCCCCTACGGGGTGGCCAAGGTGTATGGCCACTGGATCACGGTCAACTACCGCGAAAGCTACGGGATGTTCGCCTGCAGCGGCATCCTGTTCAACCACGAAAGCCCGCGCCGTGGCCTGGAGTTCGTCACCCACAAGGTGACCCACGCCGCGGCGCGCATCAAGCTGGGTTTACAGCGCGAGCTGCGCTTGGGCAATTTGGAAGCGCGCCGCGACTGGGGCTACGCCGGTGACTACGTGCGCGGCATGTGGCTGATGCTCCAGCAAGACCAACCGGATGACTACGTGCTGGCCACCGGCGAGACGCACTCGGTGCGCGAGCTGTGCGAAGTGGCCTTCGGCCACGTGGGCCTGGATTGGCGCGATTACGTGGTCGTTGACCCCAAACACTACCGCCCTGCTGAGGTGGATTTGCTGATCGGCGACGCCAGCAAAGCCCGGCGCGTCCTGGGCTGGGAACCCAGCGTCAACTTTGAGCAACTGGTGCGCATGATGGTGGATGCCGACCTGCAGGCATTGCAAAATCAACACGTCCCCCTTTCGGAGAAGAACGCATGAGCGAGATCAAATTCGGCACAGATGGTTGGCGTGGGCGCATCGCGGACGACTACACGTTTGCCAACGTGCGGCGCTGCGCCGAGGGCTACGCCCGCTACATTCGAGCGACGTCAAAAGCGACGCAGCCGGCAGTGGTGATCGGCTACGACAAGCGCTTTCAATCCGAGGACTTCGCGGCGGCAGCCGCGGAGGTGCTGGCCGGCCATGGCATCAAGGTGTGGCTGACCGCCGGTCCCACCCCCACACCCGTCATCGCCTTCGCCGTCGGCGCCCAGAAAGCGGATGGCGCCATCAACATCACCGCCAGCCATAACCCGCCGCAGGACAACGGCTTCAAAGTGCGCGACCATACCGGCGGCGCGATCGCGCCCGCCGGCCTGGCCCAGATCGAGGCGGCCATCCCGCGATCCGAGGCCGAGGTCGCGCGCATGGACTATGACAAGGCCATCGCCCAGGGCCTGATCACGCTGTTTGACCCGTCGGACGCTTACATCGCCAACCTGGAGCGCCTGGTGGATCTAAAGGCGCTGGCCGACGCTGGCCTCAAGATCGTGGCCGACCCGATGTGGGGCAATGGGGCTGGTTGGCTGCCGCGCTTGATCGGAGGCCGCAAGACCGAGATCATCGAGATACACAACCAGCGCAACCCGATCTTCCCGGAGATGTCCAGGCCGGAGCCGATCCCGCCCAACGTCAACGTCGGCCTGGCCAAGACCAAAGAGGTCGGCGCACATTGCTGTTGTATCACCGATGGCGATGCCGACCGCTGTGGCTTCGGCGACGAGCACGGCGGCTTCATCAACCAACTGCGCGCCTACGCATTGCTGGCGCTCTATCTGCTCGAGGTGCGCGGCGAGCGCGGCGCGATCGTGAAGACGCTCAGCACCACCTCCATGCTTGAGAAGCTGGGCGCGCTCTATCAGGTGCCGGTCTATGAGACCGGCGTGGGCTTTAAATACGTCGCCCCTAAGATGTTGGAGACCAACGCCATGATCGGCGGGGAGGAGAGCGGCGGCTATGCCTTTCGCGGCAACGCCCCAGAGCGCGACGGCATCCTAGCCAACCTCTACTTCCTCGACCTGCAGGTGCGCACCGGCAAGACCCCTTCGCAGTTGATCGATTGGCTGTTCGGCAAGGTCGGCCCGCACTACTACGACCGGATTGACGCGCGCATTGACCCGGCGCAGCGCGAGGCGATCAAAGCCCGCCTGAACGCCGCCCAGCCGGATCAACTCGCCAGCCTGCGCGTCGTCCGCAAAGACACCACCGACGGCTACAAGTTCATCCTAGAAGACGGCAGCTGGATGCTCATCCGCATGTCCGGCACCGAGCCGCTGATGCGTGTGTACTGCGAGACCGGCCGCGAGGCGTTGGTTCAGCCGTTGCTGGACGCTGGCGTGAAGCTGGCTAACGGAACGTGAAAGAAGACGCCAGGCCGAGGACGCTCTTCGACACCCACTGCCACCTGGACGTGCCGGCCTTCGACGCCGACAGAGCGGCAGCGCTCGCCCGCGCCCGCGCTGCCGGCGTCCAATACATCATGAACCCAGCCTACGACCTGGTCAGCAGCCGGCGCGCTGTTGACCTGGCGCGCGTTGAGCGCGGGGTGGTCGCCGCGGTCGGCGTTCATCCTAACGACGCAGCCGGCTTCGGCGAACCGCACCTGGCCGAGCTGCGCGCGCTGGCCAGCGCGCCGGGCGTCGCCGCAATCGGCGAGATCGGCCTGGATTACTACTGGGACACCGTCCCGCGCGACGCGCAGGCCCAGGCGTTCCTCGCCCAGCTTGCGCTGGCGCGCGAGATGAACCTGCCGGTGATCATCCACTGCCGCGAGGCTTATGGCGATTTGCTGGCGCTCCTGCGCGCGCATGGCGGCGGGCTGGCTGGGCTTCTGCTTCATGCCTTCGCCGGCAGCCGGGAAGACCTGGACGCGGCGCTGGCGCTGGGGGCTTATATCGGGATCGGCGGACCGATCACCTATCCAAAAGCCCATGCGTTGCGCGAGGTTGTGCGGGTCATCCCCCTCGATCGCTTGGTGCTGGAGACCGACGCGCCTTACCTGGCACCACAGGCCCACCGTGGCCGGCGCAACGAGCCGGCGTATTTGGTGGAGATCGCTCACCACGTGGCTGCGCTGCGCGGCTTATCCGTTGATGAGATTGCTCAAATAACGCTGGATAATGGGCGGCGATTGTTTAGACTGGGTTGAGTAAGGGATGGTTGAACGTGAAATGATGATAAGGTATGTTTATGATGTGTCGTCAGGGGGCAAGAACGGCCACCTGTCCACCTCCGAACAAGCCATGCAGCGCGCACAGGCGTTGGTCAAACGACAACTGGCCGAAGTGGAGCGCACGCTTCGGCACCTGCCCGATTTGCAGCCGCCCGCCCTGCGCCAGGCAGTGGAACAAATCGTCGCCAGCGGGGGCAAACGCATCCGGCCGGTGATCGCGCTGTTGATCGCCGGCATGTTCGACCGCTTGGACGATCCGCGCGCCATGCACCTGGCCAGCGCCGTCGAGATGCTCCACACGGCCACGCTTGTCCACGACGACTTGATTGACGGCTCGCTGATTCGGCGCGGCACCGCCACGCTGAACGCGATATGGACGCCGGCGGCGACGGTGCTGACCGGTGATTATCTATTCGCGGTTGCTGCTAACCTGGCCGCCCGCGCCGACAACGTGCGCGTGATGAGCATCTTCGCCGACACGCTGGGGGTGATCGTCGCCGGCGAGCTACAGCAGCAGTTCACCGATTTCGGCCTGCGCGCCACGCGCGAGGACTACTATCGTCGCATCTACAGCAAGACCGCCTCGATGTTCGTCTTGGCCACAACAGCCAGCGGCGAACTCTGCGGCGCAGACCAGGCCCAAAGCGCGGCCCTCGAGCGCTACGGGCGCAACCTGGGGATGGCCTTTCAGGTGATGGACGACGTGCTGGACTTCACCGGCGAACAGGAAAGCGTGGGCAAGCCGGTCGGCAGCGACCTGCGCCGCGGCCTGATCACGCTGCCGACGATCTGCTATATCG
>JAGHYX010000236.1 GCA_017743375.1 Chloroflexota bacterium | reverse complement strand
CCGCAGATCAGCTCATACCGCCCGTCCGGGCGCGGGCGCACCACGCCAAGCGGCCCAAACCACCCGCCCTCGCGCATCGCGCGAACCATCGCCGCCGGCGGACGGGCCGGACGGGCGCTGACGGCGTCAAGCGACAACTGTAGCGAATTCGCCACACCAACCACCTCACGCCTCGACCAGCGCAACCGGCAACCCCGCCCGCGCCGCCCGCCGCTCCCCGTCCTCGTGCCCGCCGTCGCTGCTCCTGACCACCGCCAGGCGCCAGATCGGGAAGCTCGCGATCAGGGCGCGCGCGCGCTGCGGGCGAAGACCTGCCGGGCGCGCCGCGCAACGATAGGTGCGCTGCGCAATCCGCCGCTTGCGCAGCGGCAACCCCTGAAACGTCTTCGCCTCGCCCCCCTCGACGGGCTGGCAGTCCGCCTCGTCAATGTCACACCACCACAGCCCCGCGCACATCTCGCCAGGCGGGTGGGCGCGACCGGCAGGGCAGGTGAAGGACGGGATACGGGCGTAGTACTCATCCGCCGGGTGCAGCCAGCCCAAGTCGTGCAGCAGGAATATCCTGCTACCCTCGTCGAGCAAGTCAAACCGCAGCGTCTTGGGGCTGCGGCGCGACAAGCCCTCGGTGCGTACCTCCTCAAGGAAGTCCGCAGGGTAGGGATAGTCCCTGCGCCCGACCACATCCCAGATGTGCCAGGTTCGCTCACCAAGCCGGCGCGCGACCACCTGGCCGCGCGCGCCGATCTCGTCGGCGGTGATCAGCTCGCCGCTGGGCAGCTCCAGCACGATATGGGCGGCAGGCAGCGGCGGATCGGCCATCGCCTCCTCGATCCAGGTCTGGACGGAGACGTAGAACGGTCCGTCCAAGGCAACCTCAACGTAGATGCCGCCGGGCTTGCGCTCGCCACAAGCCCGCTGAGGAGTAGGGGGAATGCTCATGCCGCGATCTTACCACGAATGAATACAAAGGCGCGCTACAATCCCACCGGCGCAGCGATGCGCCGCACCCTCCCGCCGCGCGGCGGTGCGCAAGCCGCCGCGCGGTGTTTAGGAACGATTTCCTACCACTGCCCAGACCCACCCGGCTACAGTAGCCCCATGAAACAGGCGATTTCCTTCCTTCTGCTCTGCCTGCTGTGCGCGTCGGCGGCGACGGCGCAGGGGCCGACGAACACGTGGATGACCTACCAAGGCCAGCTCCGGCTGAACGGCCAGCCGGTTCACAATGTCAATTGCGATGTCCAGTTTTCGCTGTGGGACGCGCCGAGCGGCGGCAACCAGGTCGGCCCGCTGCTGACGCGCACCGTGCTGGTGCGCAACGGCCTGTTCAGCGTGGGCGACCTGGACTACGGCGCCTCATTCGACGGCGCTGCCCGCTGGCTGCAGATCGCGGCGCGCTGTCCGTCCGGCACAGGCGCGTTCGTCACGCTCGCGCCGCGCGCGCTGCTGACGGCGGTGCCGTATGCGCACAGCCTGCGGCCCGGAGCAGCGGTGCGCGGAAACGTCGGGGTCACCTTTGTTGGGCACAACCAAGCCACCAGCGGGTTCGGCGTGGGCGTGCGCGGGCGCAGCGACAGCCCGGACGGCTACGGGGTGCACGGCTGGAACACCGCGAACGACGGACGGGCGATCGGGGTCTACGGCCAGTCCAGCAGCCCCCAGGGGCGCGGCGTGTACGGCCTGGCCGCATTAGCATCCGGCGTGAACACAGGCGTGTACGGCGAGTCGCCAAGCCCACAGGGGAGAGGCGTGCTGGGCATTGTTGGCTCGCCGAGCGGGCTGACGTATGCCGTGGTGGGCATTGCCTATAGCCCTCAGGGGTACGGCCTGTGGGGCAGCAACAACGCCACATCCGGCGACGCCTTCGGCGTGGTCGGCTGGACGGAAAGCCCGAACGGGACAGGGGTGATCGGCGTCGCCAACGCCACCGGCGGACAGAACTACGGCGTGCGCGGGGTCACCAGAAGCCCGGGCGGATACGCCGGCTACTTCGAAGGCCGCGTGCACGTCATCGGCGCGCTGAGCGCCACAGGGCCAAAGTCCTTCCGCATCCCGCACCCCTCCTTGCCCGGCCACGAGCTATATCACTACGCCCAGGAGTCGCCCAGGCCGGAGAACGTCTATAGCGGCCTGGCTACACTGGATGCCCAAGGACAGGCGGTCGTCGAGCTGCCCGACTACTTCCCCGCCGTGAACGCCCCACCATATCGCTACACGCTGACGCCGGTCGGCGCGCCGATGCCGAACCTGCACGTCAGCCGCGAGGTGGAAGGCCGCACATTCGCCATCGCGGGCGGCGCGCCGGGCGGCAAGGTGTCGTGGATGCTGATCGCCGTGCGCGCAGACCTGCAGGACGCGCCGACGGTCGCGCGGGCGGGAGAAGAGGTCGCCCCGCTGAGCGCGCCCGGGCTGCCCGTCCCGCCGGAGGTGGAGCCGTGAGGCGGCTGGTCGTGGCAACAGCCCTCGCGCTCGCCCTGACAACGACCGCCAGCGGACAAGCCGGATACAACCTGGACTGGTGGACAACATCCCCCGGCCCGGCGATGGGCGGCGGCGGGCAATATGCCCTGCGCGGGGCGGCAGGCCAACCGACCGTCGAGTTCATGAGCGGGAACGCCTTGGACGCCCGCGGAGGGTATTACCAGCGCGCAACCGTCTGGTGGGAGCTGCGGCTGCCGATCGCGCGCAGGCGATAAGCCGGAGAAAGGGGCGAGCACCGCACACGCCACTTTCTCTTCGCACACCAACTTAGCTAATATGATATACTAAGCAGTATGGAGGAGATAACCGTTCCGCGGGCCGCCTTGGTCGAGGCGCTGCTGGACCAAACCAGCATCTGCGGCCCAACCTGGTCGGCGGGCTACGCCGTCTGGGTGACGCCCGACGGCAAGGCCACCGTCGCCGAGCGCGGCGGGCGCGCGGCCATCCGCCTGCCGCTATACCGCTTCCTCGCCGTGCGAGGAGGCATCGCCCTCGTGCTGTGGAGCAGCGAGGACGAGAAGGCCGACGCCCG
The DNA here is from genome assembly GCA_017743375.1 of Chloroflexota bacterium. Classification (GTDB taxonomy): domain Bacteria; phylum Chloroflexota; class Anaerolineae; order J036; family Brachytrichaceae; genus JAAFGM01. The sequence goes on along the minus strand of JAGHYX010000236.1, from coordinate 409 downwards.
CGCCTGGATCGAGGCGAACCTGGCCGAGCGGGTGGGGGAGGTGCGCGTGCGCTATGAGTGAGCCGGTCTATATCTGGCGGAGCGGCCTGCGCCACTGGGAGAGCCGCGGCGAGGGCTTCGTCGCCCTCCCGGACGGGCGCTTCATCGGCCCGCGCCCGCCCAGCGCACCAGTTGAGCTGATCGACGCCGACATCTACAGCGGCGCGACCATGCTCAAGCTCGCCCGCGCCCTGCGCGCCGCCGGCTGCCCGCCGGAGCGCATCTCGGTCGAACTCGGCCCGATCCTCCCCGACACCGTTGACGACGCCGTCGCCATCGCCCGCGTCCTGGCCGACGAGGGGCTGGTCAGCTACCTGACCTACCGCGGCGCGAGCATCGGCCAGTACGGCGACTACAGCGCCGCCATCGC
>JAGHYX010000057.1 GCA_017743375.1 Chloroflexota bacterium | reverse complement strand
TTGGCTGACAAGGACGCTAGGGGCTGGCCATCGATCCATACCTCGCCGCCAAGCGGGGGCTGAAGGCCGGCCAGCGTGCGCAGCAGGGTGCTCTTGCCCGCGCCGTTTGGCCCGAGCAGGGCGGTCAGCGCGCCGCGCCGCAAGCCCAGATTCAATCCGCGGTGGACGACGCGGATCACCCGTCCGCGCCGATAGCCTGTGGTCAGGTCGCGCGTCCACAGCGCAGCGTCTGTGACCGAGGGGGCGTTCATACGCGGGCGAAGCTTTGCCGGCGCAGCACAACCCAGAGCACGACCGGCGCGCCGATGAACGAGGTGATCACGTTCAGCGGCAGGACAAAGCGCGCGCCAGGCATCTGCGAGATGAAGTCGAAGAGGATGGCCAGCGTCCCGCCCAGCAGGATGACTGCCGGCATTAAGACGCGGTGGTCGCTGGTGCCGAACAACGCCCGGCAGAGGTGCGGCACGGCGATGCCGAGAAAGCCGATCGGCCCGCAGAAGGCCGTCACCGCGCCGGCCAGGAGCGAGGCACTCGCTGTAATCCACCAGCGCGCGGCGCGCACGTCCACCCCCATGCTCTTGGCGTAGCCCTCGCCCAACAACAAGGCATTCAGCGGCTTGACGCTGGCCAGCGCGATCAGCAGGCCGAGCACGAGCGCCGGGGCAAAGGCCTGCATCTGTCCCCAGGTCACCCCGCCGAAGCTGCCGAACGTCCAGTTGACGTAGGCCGCCACCTGTTCCGGCAGGCTGAAATAGATCAGCAGGCTGACCACAGCGCTGGTCAGGTAGCCAACCATCAAGCCAAGGACGAGCAGCGTAACCACGTTCTGCACCCTGCGGGCAATGGCAAGGATCAAGAGAAAGATGCTCGCAGCACCCAGCGTGGATGCCGACGCGAGGCCGAAATCGCCCAGCAGCGCGCTGCGGCCGAAGACGCTGACGCTGACCGAGGCCCCGCCGAGCACCACCAGGGCGACGCCCAGGCTAGCGCCGCTGCTGACGCCGAGGACGAACGGGTCGGCCAGCGGGTTGCGAAAGAGGGTTTGCATCTGAAGGCCGGCCACGCTCAGGGCGGCGCCGGCCAGCAGCGCGGTGATCGCCTTGGGCAGGCGGACGCTGACGACGATGATCTCCCACGTCTCCCGGCTGGCTTGTTCGCCAAGGAGGATGCGTAGCACCTCGTCGAGCGGGATGGATACCGGCCCCAGCGCCAGCGAGAGCGCGAACGCCGTCAGCGCCAGGCCGGCCAGCAGCAGCAAGGCGCCGCGCCTGATGCCGAGCGGAGGAAAGGGGTTGGCCAAGTGGCTTTCCGCCTGGCCAACCCGTGGGAGCGAAGCGCGCATCAGCGATCGATCTTCCGGAAGAAGACCAGCTCGTGGTCGGCCATCAGGTTGGGATGGAAGATCTTGGCCAGGTCCGCCAGGATGAGGTGAGGGTTGCCGACGCCGGTCTCCCAGTAATCGTTGCCCCCGTTCTCGTTGAGGCGCTTGTCGTAGTTCCAGATGCTGCCTTTGCTCACGGGGCCCAGCCGTTCGTAGCGCGGTTCCTCGGCCAGGAGCGCCCCGATGTTCTGATAGCGCTGGAAGGCGTTGAGCAACCACACATCGGCGTTGATCCCGCGATCGAGCGCTTCCTCGAGCGAGATCTGGACGCTGCCAGCGCTGGGGTTGGCGGCCATGAGGTAGTTGCCGCCGGCGTCTCGAACCAACGTGGCGAAGTAGCTCGCGCCGCCCGGCATGCGCCAGCGCCCGCGGCTGGCTGTGCCGACCAACACCAGTGGGCGGTTGGCGACGCCGCTCACCTTGCGCGCCACGGCCAGGTAGCGCTGCTTCATCAGGGTGTACTCGCGCTGCGCTGCCGCTTCGCGGTTGAAGAACAGCGCGGTGAACTTGATCCACTCCGAGCGGCCCAGCGGCGTGCCCTCCATGTATTCAGCGTTGATCACGGTGGGGATCTTCGCCTCTAGGAGCTTGGGATGCGAATCGAACTGCGGATCGCCCACGCCGTAGGTCATCACGAAGTCTGGCCGCGCCACGATCGTCTTCTCCACGTTCACCTTCGGGCCGCTGCCGATCTCGATGAGCTTGCCGGCTTTGATCATCTCGCGGACTTTGGGGTTATTGACGTAGGTGAACTCGTCCATGCCGATCAGCCGGTCGAGCAGGCCGAGCTTCTCCAGATGCGGCAGGTGCGTGGTGCTCATGGCGATGATGCGCTTGGCCGGCGCCTCAATCACCAAGGCGTCCTTGATGTTGCGCGGGGCCGGCGTGCCACACTGGACGATCACGTACTTGAACTGCTCCTTGGCGTTGTTCCAGGGGTTCAGCACAGTGACGACTTTGTAGTGGTTAAAGTACTCCACCTTGAAGCCCGTGGCGTCCTCCAGCGTGACCTTCTCGGGGAAGTAGTCCACGCCGGGGCGATAGCCGCGGACGCAGCCATTGGTCAGGTTCTTGCCCTGGGCGACGGCGGTGGACGGCGCAGCCGAGGCCAGGCCGGCGATGAGCAACGCGATAGACAACGTGAAAGCGAAGATTCGCTTAAAAGGCGAGAGAACGCGAGAGTTAGACATGTTCAGACTCCTCTTACTAGTTCGGATACTTAGTAAGCACGAACGACGCGCCAATTGGCGCAGAAACGAAAACCCCGCCTTCTCAGGCGGGGTGGGATGGGGTATATAGAGGCATCGGTTGCTCGCGGCAACCGCGCCGATCAGGTCACTTCAGCCATGCACCACCTCCTTGGTCGCGAGAAGGTTTCGGCAACTTCCAGTCGAGGCAAGCGTCCTGGCTCTCGCGCCGGCTGGCGCGATTACAGTTGCGGCACAGCGCCGGACTCTCACCGGCTTCCACCTTTAAGCCCTGGCTTCCGTTCCTTTGAGCCTGCCGCACGGCAGGCACCGGGTCACCTCGACGTTATTCAGTTGTCTTTAAGGATTGTAATCGAGCCGGCGTGTTTTGTCAAGAGGGCAAGCCCGAATAGAAGCGCGGGGATCAAAAAGGTGACGAGAGGGACATCTCGCTGCGAGGGGGGACTGGCTGACGGACGTGCCAAAGACGGCGAAACGATGACAGCTAATGATATTTCGCATAGGCATATTTTGGATAAGCAGGAACTAAAAGGCGAACTCAATGTGAGTGATGGGTATCGTTGCCAGCCTGGAGGTCAGACACAGATTTAGGTTCTTCGCCGTCGCTTAGAACGACAAGGTGGGGCAGGATGCTGGTGTCCCTTTTGTGTGCTTCATGCTGGTCACGCCGGCGTATGCGCCCTAAACTCCGAACTCGCGTTTCTTAGCATGGCGGGCTAGGCGCGAGTGACTGCCTGAGGGCTATAGCGTCAGGGCTGCTTGGGCGAGCGCTTTTGGGCGGGCGGCATTGCTGCCTGAATGCCCCATGCGCCTCCCTAGAACATCTGTCCTATAATCTCGCTGATGGCTGACGATCCCCCAGCCGAACGCACGCGCGTGGTCTCTGGCGCGCCCCAGCCCAGCGACGACGGGACGCTGGACCGCGCGCTGCGCCCGCGCACGCTCGATGAGCTGATCGGCCAAGACAAGGTGCGCGAGGCACTGCGGGTGATGATCCAAGCGGCCAAGGCGCGCGGCGAGGCGCTTGACCATATCTTGATTTACGGGCCGCCTGGCCTGGGCAAGACCACGCTCAGCCACGTGATCGGCCATGAGATGGGCGCGACGGTGCGGGTGACCAGCGGGCCGGCCATCGAGCGCGCCGGCGACCTGGCCGCCATCCTCACCAACCTGCGCCCGAACGACATCTTGTTCATAGACGAGATCCATCGCCTCAACCGCGCGGTGGAAGAGGTGCTCTATCCGGCGATGGAGGACTACGCGATAGACATCGTGATCGGCAAGGGGCCGGGCGCGCGCAGCGTGCGGCTGAAGCTGCCGCCGATCACCGTGATCGGCGCGACGACTCGCCTGGCGTTGCTGACGGCGCCGCTGCGCGCCCGCTTCGGGGCCGTGTTGCGCGTGGACTTCTATCCGCCGGAGGCGCTGGCCCAGATCATCACCCGCGCCGCCGGCTTGCTCGGCACGCCGATCGAGGCGGACGCGGTCGCCGAGATCGCGCGACGCGCGCGCGGCACGCCGCGCGTGGCCCTCCGCCTGCTCAAGCGCGTGCGCGACTACGCTGAGGTCTACGGGGCGGCGGATGGTCGGATCACCAGTGCGCTCGCCCGCCAAGCCCTGGACTTGCTGGAGGTTGACCCGCTGGGCCTGGACGACCTTGACCGGCGCGTGCTGCGGACGATCATCGAGAAGTTCAACGGCGGGCCGGTGGGGCTGGAGACCTTGGGGGCATGCTTGAGCGAGGAGAGCGACACCATCATGGACGTGGTGGAGCCATACCTGCTTCAGCTCGGCTTTCTGGACCGCACACCGCGCGGGCGCGTGGCGACCCAGCGCGCCTACGAACACCTTAACATTCCTTACACGCCGCCGGCCCAACAGCCCAGCCTGCTATGAAGCGCATTTCTCGCCTTCTGCTCGTCGCCGGCGCTGCCCTCTTGGGCGCGGCTGCTCTCGTGCAGGTCAATTCCGCGCCCTCCGCGCAGGTCATCGAGATTTTGTCGCCGGCGGGGCCGGCGAAGGTCGTGCGCACCGGCCGACCGCTCTTCTTTGCCATTCATGCCGCAGGCCCGAACGGCGTGACGAGCATCGAGTTGCTCCTCGACGGCCGGCGCGTGGCTGAACGCGCGGTCAGCGGCGCGCCCAGCCTGAACACCGTCCTGCGCTGGCAACCGGACGCAGACGGCGATTTCGTCATCGTCGCCCAGGCTGCCGACCGCGCCGGCCAGCGCTGGCGCAGCGCGCCGCTCATCCTGGCCGTGCGCGGCGCCGCCGGGCCGCTCGGCTCGATGATCCAAGTGCCGGCTGGCGCATTCATCATGGGCAACGACGCCGGCAACGACGACGAGCGCCCGGCCCGCCTGGTGCGCATGCCCGGCTTCGAGATAGACCGCTACGAGGTCACGGTGGGTGAGTTTCGCGCCTTCGTCCAAGCGACCAACTACAGAACCCTCGCCGAGCAGGCCGGCCGGCCCTGGCACGAGACCTGGCGGGTTGACGAGGTCGGCGCACGCTTCGACCATCCGGTGCGCTATGTCTCGTGGTGGGACGCCGATAAGTATTGCCGCTGGCTCGGCAAGCGCCTGCCCACAGAGGCCGAGTGGGAATACGCCGCGCGCGGCGGGGATGGGCGCTTATATCCCTGGGGGAACGACTTCGACCCAGCGCGCGTCTCCAGCCCGGACGACACGGCGCCGGTCGGCTCTGCCTTGGGCAATCTCAGCCCGTTTGGCGCGTACGACATGGCCGGCAACGTCTGGGAGTGGGTCAACGACTGGTATCGCCCCGACTACTACGCCCAGGGCCAGGACGATAACCCGCAAGGCCCCGCCCAGGCTGATCAGCGCGTCATCCGCGGCGGCAGCTTCACTAACCCCCCGCAGGATTTGCGGACTACCCGTCGGATTAAGGATGACCCCGGCAGCGCCCACCGCGATGTCGGCTTTCGCTGCGCGCGCTGAGATGCCTCCGCGCTACGCTCAAGTCGCCATCCTCTCGCAGACAGTCCCTGATCTGCTCAGCTACGCGGTGCCGGCGGCGATGGCCGACCGCGTGACCGCCGGCTCGCTTGTCCTCGTCCCGCTTCAAACGCGCTTGGTGAGCGGGGTAGTCTGGAGGGTGGGCGAGGGCAGCGCCCCCAACATCCCGCTCAAGCCGATCCATCGCTTGTTGGACGAACAGCCGGTCCTGAACCACCACCAACTGACGCTGGCGGGCTGGATCGCCGAGGAGTATTACGCGCCGTTGGGTCGCTGCTGCGCGCTGATGGTGCCGCCCGGCCTTACGCCCAAGTCAGCGTATGTCTTTCGCCTGAGCGAAGCCGGGATGCGCGCTGCCTACCCGGACGATGACCCCCGCGCGCGCGTCCTGGGCGTGCTGCGCGCGCATGGGCCGCTGGTCATGTCCAAGCTGGCGCGCAGGATGCGCGGCGTGGCCGAGTGGCGCAGGGCGCTGAAGGCGCTGTTGGCCGCCGGCCTGGTGGCGCGCGCGCCCACCGTCGAGCTGCCTCGCGTTCAGCCGCAGCGGGCGACCCTGGTCCAGCTCGCCGTGTCGGAGGAAGCGCTGTCGGCGCGCATCGAGGGCTTGCTGAACGACCGAGGGCTGCGCGCGCCAACGCGCGCGCGGCGCGCTGCGGTGCTGCGCTATCTGCGCGCGCACCGCGGGCTGGCCAGGGCCGAGTGGGTAATGGCCGAGACCGGCGCGACCCGCGCCGACCTATCCTGGCTGGCCGGACGGGGCTACATCATCCTTGGCGATGTTGAGCGCTGGCGCGACCCGCTGGCCGACGTGGACTACGTGCCAAAGGCTGCGCCGCCGCTCACCGCCGACCAGCAGCGCGTTTGGGAGGCGATCGCGGGCAGCCTCTGCGGCGCGGAGCACCCCGGCCAATTCCTGCTGCGCGGGGTCACCGGCTCGGGCAAGACCGAGATCTACTTGCGCGCGGCCGAGGCCGCGCTCGCGCAGGGGCGCGGGGCGATCATCCTGGTGCCGGAGATCTCACTGACGCCGCAGACGGCCCGCCGTTTCTTGGAGCGCTTTCCGGGCCAGGTGGCGCTTATCCACAGCCGGCTGAAGCCCGGTGAGCGCTACGACACCTGGCGGCGCATCCGGGCCGGCGCGCTGCCGATCGTGGTCGGCGCGCGCTCGGCGCTCTTCGCTCCGCTGCCCAACCCCGGCCTGATCGTGCTGGATGAGGAGCACGATCCTTCCTATAAGCAGACGGTCGCGCCGTGCTACGACGCGCGGCGGGTTGCGCTGCGCTATAGCGAACTGACCGGCGCGACGCTGATCTTCGGCAGCGCCACGCCCTCCCTGGAAGCATGGCAGATGGCGATGCCCGCAGCGGATGGCCCGCCGCCGCGCCTGAAGTACCTGGAGCTGCCCAACCGCGTGCGGGCGCACATTCGCCGGCTGAGCGATCAAGAGGCGCGGCTGGGGGTGCGCGCAGCGGCGCAACCAGAGGCCGAGGCAGTGGCCTATCAGCCGCTGCCGGAGGTGCATGTCGTGGATATGCGGGCCGAGCTGCGCGCCGGCAACATCGGCATCTTCAGCCAGGCGTTGGCCCAGGCCTTGGGCGAGACACTGCGGCGTGGCGAACAGGCCATCCTCTTCCTCAACCGGCGCGGCGCGGCGTCTAGCGTGGTCTGCCGCGACTGCGGCCACGTCCTGCGCTGTCCCGACGACGACACGCCGCTCACCTATCATGCGCCGGCGCAGGCCGCTATTCGCCCTCATCTGAAGTGCCATCAGTGCAATCGCTCCGTGCCCTTGCCCGACCGCTGCCCGGCCTGTGGCAGCCCGCGCATCCGCTTCTTCGGCATCGGCACCCAGAAAGTCGAGCAGGCCATCCTGGAGCGCTTTCCGGGCGCGCGCGTGGTGCGCTGGGATCGCGACGCCGCCGGCAGCAGCGCGCAGCTCCTCCAGCGCTTCGTGAAGCAGCAGGCCGACGTGCTGGTGGGCACGCAGATGATCGCCAAAGGGCTGGACCTGCCGTTGGTGACGCTGGTTGGGGTGGTGCTGGCCGATGTGGGGCTGTTCCTGCCGGATTTCCGGGCCGCCGAGCGGGTATTTAATCTGCTTTTGCAGGTGGCCGGGCGCGCCGGCCGCAGCCTGCTGCCGGGCCGCGTGATCGTCCAGACGTATAACCCGGAGCATCCGGCCGTCACCTTTGCCGCCCGGCACGACGTCGAGGGGTTCGTTCGCGCGGAGATGGCGCAGCGCAGGCTCATCCACTTACCCCCTTTCGTCCGCTTGGTCCGTTTCGAGTATGCGGACGCGGACAGCCAGGCTGCCCAGCGCGCCTGCGAGGCGCTGGCCGTCGCCATCCGTCGCTCGGCCCATCAGGTGGGCGTGATTGGCCCGGCGGCGGCCTACTTCGCCCGCCGGCAGCGCCGCTATCGCTGGCAGGTGCTGGTCCGCACCCATGACCCGCGCGCCCTGCTGGCCGATCTGAAGGTCCCGGAGGGCTTCTTGGTGGACGTAGATCCGGTGAGCGTGTTGTAGCGATTACAATCCAGTCCATGGTCGAGGGACTACGGGTGGCGGTCAAGGCGCTCAAGGACCTGTGGGGTGAGATGTTTAACCTAGTCTTTATGAACCTATTCACCCTGCTGTGCCTGGCCGTGGTGATCCCTGGGCCACCGGCGGTGATGGCCCTCTACGCGGTATGCAACCGGATCGCCAACGACTATGCCGTCTCGTGGGAGCATTACTTCGCTGCCTTCCGAGCGCACTTCGCCAAAGCTTGGCTATATGCGCTCGCCGCGCTGATCTTCACCGCGTTGCTGCTGCTCAACCTATGGTGGTATGGGGCGGCGTTTGCGGGAGCAACGTGGGCATCCTGGGTGCAGGGCGCTTGGCTGGCCGCTCTGCTGCTCTGGCTGGCGGCCAATTTCTATGTCATCCCGCTCTACTTCGAACAATACGATCGCCGCTGGCGGGTGGCGCTGCGCAACGCCATCCTGCTCATCGGCGCGCACCCGCTGTTCACCCTGGCGATTTTGGTCATCGTCGGGCTGCTGATGGCGTTGTCGCTGCTGATCACACCGCTGTTTGTCCTGCTGGGCTTGGCAATCTGGGCGCTGTTCGGCAGCGAGGCGGTGGTCAATCGCGTGAACGTGTATCGCCAACGGATGCAAGCGAAGGCAAAAGAGATGTGAGCACCGATCTACCGATCTGTAGGAGTGCGAATCAGCATGAGCAATGGACGTGAGTTTAACGATGGGGACGATTTCGAGGGCACGGAGAAGGATGCCTTTCTCTGGAATGGCGCGCGGGGGGTGACGGCGGACGACGAGAGCCGGCGCAAAGCGGCGCAGAACATGGCGATCTCGGTCCACCTCTCGTTGAACGAGGCGCTCAATGCGCTGCCGTCGCCCTGGCTTGAGGCCGCCTGTCAGGCACATCAGCTTGACCAGCACAGCCGCGGCGCCAAGCTGCGCGCCCTCGCCGGCGCGCTGACCAACCCCGATGCGCTGCGACGTTGCGTGTCCCAGTTGCCTTTGCGCGCGCGCCGGGCGTTGAAGCGAGTCATGGATAACGGCGGATGGATGCGCCTCGCTGAGCTGACCAAGGAGTTCGGCCGCATGGACGGCGATGGCTGGTTCTGGGACCAGCAACCACCGAAGTCCTGCTTAGGCGGGCTGTGCCGTTGTGCGCTGTTGTTCGTTGGGCGCGGCCTGGTGGACGCGGGCAGCCGGCGCAAGCGCTGGCTCAAGGTGGCCGTGATCCCGGCCGAGCTGCGCGCGCCATTGCAACGCGCGCTGGCGGAGCTGATCCCAGAAGGCAACGATGACGTGCCGGCGATGGGAGATGACGCGCTGAGCGATGCGCTCTTCCTGGCTCGCTTGTATTACGACGAGGCGAGCGAAAAGCCGCTCCTCAGCTTTGAGGACGTTGTTGACTTCTTGCACCAAGCGCATCGCCAAGGGCGCAACTTGCTCTCGACCTGGGCGGGGATTGAAGCCTTTCTGAACTTCACCAGCCAGTTCGCCTATGAGATCACGTCGCTGGATGACCTATGTGGCTATCACATTGGTGAGCTGGCCCGAGATTACCTAGACCTCGCGCCCTCGCGCCTCGGCTCGATGGCCGAGCGGCGGCGCGTGATCCGGCTCGTGCGCGCGCTCTACGACTTCCTCCTCGACCGCGGGAAGATCCTGCCGGAGACGTGCAAGCTTGTGCGCCAAAGCTGTGCACGGTTGATCCAGGACGGCCTGAACGCCATCCGCCGGCCTGCGCCCGTGGGCGGCGAGGTGATCCTGTGCTGGATCAACCCCGACACCAACTCAGAAGAGCGCTACACCGTCAACCATCAGCGCCTATTGATGGCCTGGCAGCACGACTTCGACCGCGACTGGCCCAGCCTACTCGCGCACTGCCACAAGGTCCCCAGCGGAGCGCGCAAAGCGGACTTGGCGCGCGAGCTGGCTGCCGCAGATCCGGTCATCTACGACCTACTCATCGGCGACGCCGACAAAGAAGAACTTCAGCGCGCCCTGCGCTGGTTCTACGAAGAACAAATGCTGGAGATCAGCGTCTGGTGAGCGGCTAGGCAACCGTGTTCTCGAGGGTGACCTGGCCGACGCTGATCACGATTCGATCGCCGCTGCGCAGGGAGAAGTGCTCCGGCGGCACGATGCCCGTGCCGGTCATCAGAAAGACGCCGGAGGGAAAGTCGAGCTCGCGGAAGAGGTAGCTGACCAGCTCCTCCAACCGGCGCTTCATGCGATCAACGCTGGTCGTGCCGGTGAATATTACCTCTCCCTGGCGCTCAATCGTCAGCGCGATCGGCAGGTGGCGCATGACATTCGCGCTGGCCAGCACGAGCTGTGGGCCGAGTGCGCAGGCGCCGGTGTAGATCTTGGCCTGCGGCAGGTAAAGCGGGTTCTCGCCCTCAATGTCCCGTGACGAGAGGTCGTCCCCGGCGGTGTAGCCGACGATCTCGCCATGGGCGTTGATCACCAGCGTCAGCTCCGGCTCCGGCACGTTCCAGGTGCTGTCGGCGCGGATGCGCACGGTTTGCCCGCTGGTGACCACGCGCCAGCCGATCGCTTTGAGGAACAGCTCGGGCCGCTCGGCCTCATAGACCCGCTCATATACATCCGCCGCTGATGATTCTGCTTTGCGCGCGTCGCGGCTGCGCAGGTAGGTGACGCCACACGCCCATACTTCGTGCATGGGTTCGATCGGCGGCAGGACGGGCCAGTCCGCGTTAGATGGCGCCGGTTCGCGTGCGTAGCCGGCCAGCCAGGCCGGGATCTCCTCGGCCTGTCGCTGCAGCAGGTCGGCCAGGGTAAAGGACGCCGGCAACCGTTGTCCGTCGAGCAGCCAGCGCGGCCCGGCGTCGGTGGCGCGGCGCTCGAGCGTGGTCATCGCTGTCCCTCCTGCGTCGCCGTTTGGCGGCGATAGGCAGCGCCGAGCTCGCAGGTCAAGTCTAAGTACAGGTCGCCATACGTGCGCCCTGGCTCGATGGCCGTGCCCTCGATCCACTCGTTGAAGCTCTTCACCAGCAGCAGGTCGCCGCCGGTTCTGGGCGTGACGCTGAAGGTGTCGCGGTAATACGCGCCGTTGGCGCGGTCGCGGGCGAAGGCCGGCGAGGGCGTCCGCACGTCGGTCGCCTGCACGGCGTGTGAGCGGGTGTCGTCGAAGCCCGGCGCGATGGTGTCGGCGAAGTAGAGCTTGATCCCGGCCTGTTGCTCAACCTTGCGCAAGCGGGCAGCCAATGCCGGCTGCTTCAGCCAGCTCCGCGGGGCGTTCTTGTGATCTATCCGGTACACATATAGCCCATCGAACAGCGGGTTGAAAGCCGGCGATAGCCCTTCGGCGAACCAGATCGCACGGCGCTGAGGGTCAACGGCGGCACGAATGCGCGCCCAGGCTGCCCTGGCTGCCTCGACGCCCCGCCAGGGCCGGGTCATGCCCTCGAAGAAGATCACCGGCCGGCCGTTCATCTTCAGGTAGTTCGGGTGCGCCGCCCATTGCTCCAGGGCGAAGCGCAGCGATTGGATGAGGTGCTGCTCGGTGATCCCAGGCAGGTTGTTCTCTAGCAGGACGACCGCGTGGCGCAGGTCGCTGCCCTCGGACGCAGCGAGCAACTGCTGGAAGTTGCGCGTGGTGCGCGGCTCGCTCAGTCCGAACCAGTGCGCGGCGAAGCCATCCAGGCACGCGCGCTTGGCCAGCGCGAGATGATGCTGGATGGTGGCCGGGTCGTCGGAGTGGTACGGGCCGGCGGCCGGCACGTCGAAGGTCTTGCTGCCGTCGAACGTGTCGGGCTGATACCACATCACGTAGTCGGCTAGGATTGGGCGAGCAGGTGATTGGGCAATTGCAGGGAGCGGAACGATGAAGGCAAACAAGGTGATGAGGAGTAATGGTGGGTGGCGCAGGTACATGGCGATGACCACGCCGGATTGTAGCAAAGCAAGGGCGTCTAAGGGGGCGAGGGGCTGAACCCCTGGACTGGCAGCGGCATTGCCGTCGGCCAAAACGTCCCTACGCCTGTTATGGCTATCACTGCTGGATCTGTTCGAGCATGCGCGCGAACTGTTCTAGCGTAGCCGGCCCATGCACGCGCAGCCGGCGCCAGGTCATGGCATTCGCCAGCGTATGGACGTAGCCGTGTTCGGTGGTCACCGCTCCCCACGTCTCCACCGAGCGCAACACGCGGATCACGGCCTCGTCATAGCGGCCAGATGGATAGCAAAAGAAGCGCGGGCGTTTGCCGGTGTGCGCGGTGATCTGCTCGATCGGCCCTAGGATCTCCCAGACCAGGAATTGGAAGCTGCGCTTGCGCAGATCGCGGTGGGTGCGCGCATGCGATTCGATGTCCATCCCCGCCGCGGCCATCTCCTTCACCATCTCCCAGGTCAGGTGGTTCGGGTTGCCGAAGTTGATGAAGTCGGTGGTGATAAAGAACGTGCCGTGCATGCCGTACTTCTTGAGCAGAGGAAAGGCGTGTTCGTAGTGATCGCGGTAGCCATCGTCGAAGGTGAGGATGATCGGCTTGCGCGGCAAGGGCCGGCCTGTGGTGAGATGGGCGTGCAGATCGTATAGGCGAATCGTGGTGTAGCCGTTGGCCTGGAGGTACTGAAGCTGGCGCTCAAATGCTTCTGGTGTGACCGAGAGGTTAACGCGCAGGCGGTCGGCGTTCGGCGGCGGCGCCGAGATGTAGTGATACATCAGGATCGGCACGCGCGCTGATTTTGGCGGGCGCATCGGCAACGGTGCCGCGTCGGGCCGCGCGGGGGTGGGCGATGGGATGGGGGGACGCGGCTCATCCTCTGGCGGCAGCCTGGCCGCCAGCAGCGGGGCCGCCATGCACGCGCCGGCGAGCAGCGCGCTGACCAGCACTCTGACACATCCGGCCACCAGGCGCATGCGGGTGATTATAGGGAGTGGGAGATTGCGCGCGGCTGTGCCCTCCAACTAGCGCTCGGGGGCGTTGCTTTGAGGCCAACTGCTAGAATGACGTCGTGAAACCCACCAGCATCACTGCGGATCGGACGCAAGGTACGCTGACCATCACTTGGGATGACGGCAGCACCTCGGTGCTCTCGTTCAAAGTGCTCAGCGACATGTGCCCCTGCGCAGCGTGCAGCGCAGAGCGCAACAACCCTGATCCGCTCAAAGTGATCCGCGCGCGATCCTATGAGCTAGAGGCCATCCATCCGGTCGGCGGATATGCCATCAACATCGTGTGGAAGGATGGCTGTCGGTATGGGATTTACTCGTGGGACTATCTGCGCATGCTGGCCCGCATGGTCAACTGATCACTTACCTTGGCGCTGACGCAAGATAAACAGGCTCAAGACCCCCAGCAGCCCACCCAGCTTGAGCACTTGGAACAGGCCATTCAGCGCGGCGAGCGCGCTGAGCACAGCGATCACTGCGGCCACGCCCATGAACAGGCGAGGCGCCAGCCAGAGCACTGGCGAGTCCACAAGCGCCTCCTGCGGCGCGTCGGGGTGATAGAACACGCGCACAGTGTCGCCGAGTTGGTCGGTGATCTCGCTGCTTCCTTCGCCGCTCTCGATGCGCACCACTTCGCCTTGGGCCGTTTGGAACTCGATGACCAAGTAATAGAGGGTGCGCCGCTCGCCCTGCCGCGTGACCGTGCGCTGGATCACATCCACGACCTTGCCCTCGGCGACGAGGCTGCTCGCCAGACTTTCCTCTATCCTAGCGTTGAGCTGCATCCCGAAGTAGAAGAAGCCGAGGCTGAAGGCCAACGCCAGCAGCGCCGCCGGCAAACCCAAAAGGGGTGACAGGCGCATCCGAGGGCCGCGCTGTTGTGTCATCATCAAACTACGCGGATGCTCCGCCCTGCTCCCATAGGCGCACTAAGTCCCAGAACTCGCTCTCAAACTGGCTCTTGCCCTCTTCGCTGGGCAAGACGCGGAAGAACGCGCGATAGACCAGGTAGAACGCGCCGGCGAACACCCCTAGCGAGACCACAGGGAAGAGCACACGCGTGATGGCGTTGACCTGGGCAACCTGCGCGTTGAAGGATTCCGTGCCAAAGGGGGCGAGCACGATGTTTAGGTTGAGCAGGAAGTTGATCACGCCGAGCATGAGATTCGCTGTGCCTACGATCACCGTCGCAGCAATCAGGCCCTGGCGAACCACTGGCTTGGTGCACAGCGCGCGAAAGGCGCGCTCCTTCTGCTGCGTATCGGGCTGAAAGACTTGGGCGGCGAAGAACTCGAACATCGGCCGACCAAGCAGGAGTGAACCGAAGAATAGTCCCGCAGCGACGATTAGACCGGCGGTGTCCTTCAGCGCATACTGCCAGCCATCTACAAACCAAAAAGCCAACACGCCGTTCATGATCGCGGTGCTCGCTACGTAGGTCGTGATCGCGTTGAAGCGCCGGCTGATGGCGAAGGTGTCTATCAACACGTAGCTCACCGGCACCAGCGCAGCCAGCACGTAGGCGAGCGGTGCACCCAGCGGCCTCGTCAAGTTATTCAGGATGATGATCGGCACCACCGCCCCCATCACGATGTCAAGCAGCAGCTTGGTCCAGCCTTTCATGAGCGGGATTATCGCCGATGCCTCGTCAGGCGCTCTCGCGCACCACCAGTTGCGGCTGGAGCACGAGCGACATGGCCGTTGCGGGTTGACCGCTTTGGTGTGCCTGAATAACCCTATGCAGCTCGCGCACCGCCAGTCGCCCTAGTTCCAGGAGGTCATGGCGCACTGTGGTGAGCGCCGGCTTGAAGAAGGCCGCCTCCGGGATGTCGTCAAACCCCACCACGCCTAGGTCGTCGGGCACACGCCGCCCCAGTTGATCAGCGGCTTTTAATACGCCCAGCGCCATCTGGTCATTGCTGACGAACACGGCGTCGGTCTCTGGGGAGCGCTCCAGCAACCGACGCAGGCAGGAGGCGCCGCCGGCCGACGTCCAGTCCCCCTCAACCACTCGCTGCCTCGAAGGCGCCCTGTCGTTCGCCTTCAGCGCATCTTGCCAGCCGAACATGCGCTGCTGGGCCGACCAGAGCGTCAGCGGCCCAGTGATGATCCCGATATGGCGATAGCCGCGCGCGATCAAGTGCTCCGTGGCCAGCCGCGCGCCGTAGCGGTTGTCCACGTTCAGCGTTGCTGCGCCCGGCTGCG
>JAGHYX010000235.1 GCA_017743375.1 Chloroflexota bacterium | reverse complement strand
CTCACGCGGAGACGCGGAGAACGCAGTAGAAAGCATTTCTGGCCGCCTAGCAGGGGAACTTCTAGGAAATCGCATTTCGCCTACTGGTGAATACATCAACCTGGGTGAGAGAACCATGTATACGTCCTACACGTACAAATTGACTCAGTGATTTTATTGCGTTCTCTCGCTGCGAGAACTGCGATATGTATAAATCTCCGCGACTCCGCGTCTCCGCGCGAGGAGCGGAAGGCGAAGTTAATCCGAACTCACGTTAAGTAGCGCCGTGGTTGGACGCGCGTTTAGATCCCTGAGCGCAACGAAGGATGACGAATGCACAGGTTTTAGGTGATCAGCGAGGGCATCGCTCACGCCATCAATTTGAGCGCGCCCTTCTTAAAGCCACAGGTCCGCTTATACTCCACACCGGCCGAAACAAACTAGTACGCTTGTCAATGCTTTCTCTGTCTCATCAGCGAGACAAGATTCTGATTTCGCCAGCAGATGCGCTATCTCGTCATTAACTTCTATTCGCCATTGAACCTGGGTGACCTCGCCATCCTAGAGCAGACGCTGTGGGTGATCATGCAAGCCGACCCACGGGCGACGTTCGATGTGTGCGTCAGCGACGATGCCTTCCTGCCGGACCTGCCGCGCGTGCGCTGGGTGCGCAACTGGAACTTCGTCTTGCGCGGCCCGAACCGCGCGCACGCCTTCATGGCGCTGCGGGCCGCCCACGCGCGCGCCGACCTGATCCTCAGCCTGGGGGGCGGCTATTTCTTTGTCCACGATCATCGCCCGGCCTCGGCCTGGGCCACGCTGGCGCTGGCCTACGCCCTGCGCTGGCGGAAGCCGGTGATCTGCCTGCCGCAATCCTTCGGCCCCTTTCGCCATGCTTACCAGGCCCGCCTGGCCGCTCGGCTGATGGCCCGCTGCGCGCAGGTGATGCTGCGCGATCCGGAGTCGCTGGCGCTCTACGCGCACCATGCGCCGCCGGCCCATCAGGCCCAGCACGTGCCGGACGTGGCCTTCACCCTGGCATTGCGCTGGCCGGGCCAGCCCGACGCCAAGCCCTGGCCCCCTCGCGTCGGCGCGACGGTGGTGGACTGGAGTCCAGTTGACCCGCAGTTGCGCAGCGCGCAGGCGCGTTACGAGCGGGGGATGGCCGACCTGCTGGCGCATGCCGTCGCTCGGCTCGGCGCCGAGGTCCGGTTGTTCGTTCAGTGCCAGAGCCGGCGGCGGCGCTTCGAGAGCGACCTGGCCGCCAGCCAGCGCGTCTGGGCACAGGCGCGCCAGGCGCTGCCGGCCGACCTGGCTGAGCGCGTGCAGATCGTGGACGACTTGCGCCGGCCGGAACAAGCTGCGGTCGCCTACGGTCAGATGAGCGCCTTCATCGCCACGCGCCTCCACTCGGCCATCATCGCCGCCAGCCAGGGTACACCCGTCCTGGCGATCGGTTACCAGCCCAAGACGCTGGCGGCCATGCGCCTGCTCGGCCAGGCCGAATACAGCTTCGACCTGCGCGCCCTGCCGGCCGACCTCGCGGCCAGGCTGGACGCGCTCTGGGCCGCGCGGGTGCGCCTGGGGACGCAGGCCGCACAGGCCGCGCAGCGGCTGGGACGAGCGTCAGCCGACGCGCTGCAGCGCACGATCGCGGCTCACCTATCCAGGTAGTCCACGCGCACCGCGCCCAGGTCGGTGACTGTATCCGCTGCGACCTGAATCACCCGCGCAGCGCCGTCCGGCCCGGCCAGCACCGAAGGAGTCTTGATCGAGGACGCATTGCCGACCACCAGCACGTACTCCCCCGGTTCGACGTCGGCGATGGCGAAGCGCCCGTCGGCCTGAGTGATGCTGCGCGGGGCGGCGGCGACGTCGAGGGCGAAGATCCCCCTCTGGCCGCCGTCGAAGCGATAGACCCGCGCCAGGTACACCGGCGTGTTGGCGACCGGCAGGCTGCCAGCCAGGTTGAACACCTGGCCGGCCACCGTCCCGCGACCGGCGGCTGCCTTCGCCGGCGGGCTGGCGCGCGCCGGAACCACCGTGACCGGCAGAGCAACTGTCTCTGCCTCCGGTGGCATGGGTGTGGGGGTCGCGGCTGCTGTGGGCGGCGGCAGCGGCCGCGCGCAGCCCGCGGCTAGCAGCCCAACCGCCCACCAAACAAGAAGCAGAAACCGTAATGGTGAGGACATGGCTGGCTAAGACAAAACTGGCACAGGGAATTCCCCTGTGCCAGTTGACATGCTCCTTGCCTCAGCGCGACCTAGGGCAGCAACAGGATAGCATTGAAGTCCTCGGTGTGAATCTGGGTAGAGGCAGCCGGCGTAGTGTTACGAATGATCGCTATCAAGTTGGCACCGGCTGGCCCTTCAATAACGGCCGAGCCCGTGAAACTGTAGCTGGCGCCGTTGCTGGGCTGGACGGTTGTGCAGTTAAAGTCAACGCCGCCAGCAAAGGCCGCGGCCACATTGGAGTTGGCTTTTTCCCCAGTGGCGAGAGCAGCAACTGAAGTGCAGGTGTTCACCAGCGTGCCATCGGGCGCGTAATAACGCACAATGAGCTGGCCAGCCGGGATAATGGCGCCGAGGTTCTGTATGGCGATCAGTGAGCGAAAGTCTGTGCCAGGCGAGGAAGGGCTCCAGCGAATGTAGGGCACCGCCAGGCGGCTAGCGCCGCTGGCCTGAGCCAAGAAGGCTGTTGAGTAGCGTGGCTGAGTGGGAGGACCGCTGGTTTGGTTATTCTTGGCAACGGCAGCGATCGGCTGGCTGGAAGAGGTGATCGTCGCTGCGCCGCTGTAAGGAAGATTGCTGTTAGTCTGACAGGGATTGAAGCTCCACTTAGCCAGCGGTGGCAAAGTGTTCGTAGCCTGCCCAGGTTGATTCGCGCCCGCTGCATAGGTCACTGTCACCACAGTCGAGCTGGTGAACGACAAGTTCTGCACAGCAACGAAGGTCGTCTGGCTCCCAGCGCCAAACTTGCACAGCGCAGTTGGCAAGTAGATAGTCTGCGCGCCGGCCGAGAGTGGGATGGCCTCGAAAGCGTAAGCACGGAAGCGGTTGGGTGAGCTGCCGGTGTCGTTGCGCCGCGTCTCGGAGATGCCGACGATGCGCGCCGGCGACCCATCGGAGACCTTGGTGGCTGTCACGACGACTGAACCGTTGAAAATGGCCGGGAAGCCTGGGCCGATGGTGGTCGCAGCGTCGGCTGCATCGAAGAACTTGGCGGTGTTGGCCTGCAGCACCAGCGTCGGCGTGATCACCGGATTACCGGCGGTGTCAATGAAGCGCGCGCGGATGTTGATGGCCTCGCTCTCGATGTTCTGCACGCCGAAGAGGCTGACCTCGTCGCCGACGTTGCGCAGGAAGGTGGTGAGGAACAAGTTGCTAGTGCCTTCGGCGCTGGTGAAGGCGTTGGACATCATGTGGCCGTAGCCGCTGGGCGGGACTTGTATC
>JAGHYX010000234.1 GCA_017743375.1 Chloroflexota bacterium | reverse complement strand
TGAAGGGTCGGCCTTTGCGCGGGTGATGCGCCCGCAAGGCGTAGCGCTGCCGATCTTGGGGCTGGCGCTCCGCCTACGCCTGCACAACGACGGGGAAACTATCATGGCCGCGCGGTTGGCCTTAGGGCCGGTGGCGCCCGTTCCTTTTCGCGCAAGACAAACAGAGGCCTTTCTGGTTGGCCGACGGGCCGACGAGCAGACGCTCAGCGAGGGAGTGGCCGTGCTATCTCGTGAGGTGAACCCTCGCACCAGTCCCCACCGGGCAACTGCCGACTATCGCCGCGAAGTGTTGCCCGTGCTATTTAAAACGGCCTGGCAGGCAGCAGTGACGCGCGCGAGGGTTAGTTGACGTATTGCGTATTCCGTAATACGTAATACGCAATACGAAATACGCAATACACAAACTCTTTCTGAGGAGGGCAAATTGAGCACAACAACTCGATCCTATCGCTTGAATTTCATCGTCAATGGCCGGCCAGTTGCGCTGGATGTATCGCCGTCGGCGTTCTTGGCAGAGGTGTTGCGCTATCAGTTGGGGCTGACAGGGGTGAAGATCGGCTGCAACGAGGCGGAATGCGGTATCTGCACCGTGCTGGTAGATGGCGTACCGGTCAACGCCTGCATCTACCCAGCGGTAAAAGCCCAAGGAGCAACCGTGGAGACCATTGAAGGATTAGCCCGTGATGGACAGCTCCACCCGCTCCAACAGGCGTTTATCGATCAGGGCGCTGTCCAGTGCGGATTTTGCACACCTGGTCTGATCATGACCGCCAAAGCGCTGCTCGATGCTAATCCGCAGCCGAGTGAAGAGGACATCCGCCACGCGCTCAAGGATACCTACTGTCGCTGCACCGGCTACGTGAGTGTGATCGCTGCGATCAAGCAAGCAGCCGGCCAGAACGGCCACCTATCGCTACCGCAGACGCGCCCAGCGCTAAACGTGGTCGGCAAACCGCTGCCCCGACCAGACGCCGTGGCCAAAGTCACCGGCGCAGCCAAATACACGGATGACTACGTCTTCCCGAACATGCTCCATGCTTGCACGTTGCGCGCCGGCATCCCACATGCGCGCATCGTGCGCATAGACACCCGCAAGGCCAAAGCGCTGCCCGGCGTCGTGGCCGTGCTCACTCATGAGGACGTACCAGGGGCAAAAAATCACGGCCTGGTGTACGCCGACTGGCCGGTGTTGTGCTACGACAAGGTGCGCTATGTCGGTGACGCCGTGGCCATCGTCGCTGCTGAGACGCGCGAGATCGCCGAGCAAGCCCTTCAGCTCATCGAGGTGGAATATGAACCATTGCCGGTGGTAGATGATCCGGTGGCCGCGCTCGCGCCGGACGCGCCACTCGTGCATGAGAAGGGCAATCTGCTTAAGCACATCCACGTCGAAAAAGGCGATATCGAACAGGGCTTTGCCGAGGCCGACGTGATCGTGGAAGGGGAGTATCAGACTGCGACGACCGAGCACGCCTTCCTAGAGCCAGAATGCGCAATCGGTCGCCTCAGCGAAGACGGCCGGGTTGAGGTGTATGTTGGTTCGCAGATCCCGTATGCCGACCGTAAGCAGATCGCAGCCTCCCTGGGACTGCCGGAATCGCAGGTGCGCGTGATCGGCACGCTGATCGGCGGGGGGTTCGGTGGCAAGGAGGACATCGCCGGCCAGATTCACGTAGCGCTCTTGGCGCGAGCCACAGGCCGGCCAGTGAAGATGCTCTACCGGCGCAGCGAATCACTGATTGTCCACCCCAAGCGCCACGCAGTGAAGTTCAAGGTCAAAGTAGGTGCCAAACGCGACGGGCGCTTCACGGCCATGCGCATCGAGCTGTGGGGCGACACCGGCGCCTACGCCAGCCTGGGCGATAAGGTGATGACCCGCGCGGCTACCCATGCCAGCGGCCCCTACGAAGTGCCGCATGTCAAGATTGACTGTTACGCCGTCTACACCAACAACGTGCCCGCCGGCGCGTTTCGCGGCTTCGGCGTCACACAATCGTGCTTCGCCATCGAATCAGCCATTGACGAGCTGGCGCATAAGCTCGGTATCGATCCGATCGAGATTCGCCGGATCAACGCACTACGGATCGGTTCGGTGACCAACACCGGCGCTGTGATTCGCGAAAGCTGCGGCTTGCTGGAGTGCATCGAGAAAGTCGAACAAGCCCTCAAGCGCGAGGGTACGCCTTGTGTCTTCCGCCGACCTCAGAAGCCTGACTGCATATACGCCTGGGGATTCGCCGCAGCATACAAGAATACCGGCCTGGGCGGCGGCGCAAATGACTGCTCCACTGTGGAAGTGGAGGCATTCAGTGATGGCAGCGTCGAGGTGCGCACCAGCGCGGCTGAAATCGGTCAAGGGCTGGTGGGCGTGTTGGCCAGCATCGCTGCTGAGGAGTTGGGGCTGCCCTACGAGCAGGTGCGTGTGTTGCTCTCGGACACCGACCTCACACCCGATGGCGGGCCGACCACCGCCTCGCGCCAAACTTACGTCACCGGCAACGCCGCGCGGTTGGCTAGCGCCAACCTTCGCAACCAGTTGGCTGCCGTGGCAGCAGAGATGCTCGACGCGCCGGCCGAGGCGTTGATCTTCCAGAACGGGCGCGTCTGCGCTGGCGAACGCTCGGTCAGCTTCGCCGAGGTGGTCCAGCAGGCCCATGCTGAGGGCTTGAGCACGCGCCTGAGCCACCTCTACGAAGCGCCGAAGACACAACCGCTCGGCAGCGGCGGCGACATGCATATCGCTTTCAGCTACGCCGCTCAAGCAGCCTTGGTGGAGATAAACGAACGCACCGGCGAAGTCGCCTGTCTCAAAGTCATCAGCGCCACCGACGTGGGACGCGCGATCAACCCGCTCGCGTTGCAAGGCCAAATCGACGGCGGTATCGTGATGTGCATCGGCAACGCGCTCACCGAAGAATTCATCCAGGAACGCGGCGTGCCATACACAAACCGGCTCGCCCGCTACAAGATGCCCAGCATTCGCCACACCCCGGAGATCATCTCTTTTATTGTCGAGGACCCGACAGCCGACGGTCCATACGGGGCGAAGGGTGTAGGCGAAATCTCAAGCATTCCCACCACACCGGCGATCACAAATGCCATTTACAACGCCACCGGCATCCGCGTTCGCCGACTGCCCGTGGACCAGGATCGCTTACTGCGAGCGATGCGTGCCGGCGCAACCAGCGCCTGATCGCGAGCATCTGCTCAGGTCGGATCACACATCGGACTAAAGTAGCCGGGGACGCAAATCAATCATTCGCAGCGGATGACACGCGGGGTCAAAGCGGGTGTGCATTCACAGGCCGCTCGCTCACCGCGCCGGTTGTCATGCTGAGCAGGGCGAAGGATCTCAGCAGCGCAGTGACCGGCTATTGCTCAGAATGACTAAGCACGCCGGCCCAGCGTCGGCAGGCCGCGCTGATACACCCACCACTCGATC
>JAGHYX010000233.1 GCA_017743375.1 Chloroflexota bacterium | reverse complement strand
CTGGACGGAGACGTCGCCGATGACCGGCGGCGTCTCCGTCATGTACGCTGGCCCGCGCATCCCCCCGATGCGCATCCTGGTCGTCACCCGGACGTATCGCCTGACCGGCGGGGCCGACCGCTACGCCCTGGCGCTGCAGGCTGAGCTGGAGCGGCGCGGGCACGCGGTGATCCCCTTCGCCGCCCACCACCCGCAGAACCTGCCCACACCCTGGGCGCGCTACTTCCCGCCCGACCTGGGCTTCAGCGATTACGGGCCGCGCGACAGGCTGCGCGCCCTGGCCCGCGCGATGACGGGCGGGCCGGCCCTGCGCGCCCTGCGCCGGCTGCTGGCCGAGCACCCCGTGGACCTCGTCCACGTACACACCACCTTTCACCAGGTGCTGCCGCCGGCCGCCCTGGCCTGGCTGCGCCGGCGCGGCGTGCCGGTGGTGATGACTGTGCACGACTACAAGCTGGTCTGTCCCACCTACTGGCAATACGTGGCCGACGCGGACGCGGTGTGCCGGCGCTGCGCCGGCAGGCGCTTTTACCACGCCGCGCTGCGCGGCTGCGCCGGCTGCGGCCTGGGCGGGATAGTCAAGGGCATAGTGGTGGCGCTGGAGGCCTACTGGGCGCGCTGGACGGGCGCGTATGCGGGCGTGGCGCAATTCATCTGCCCCAGCGCTGCGATGCGCGACGCAATTGCGGGCTACGGTGTGCCTGCCGAGAAGCTCTCAGTTGTCTATCACTTTGCGCCAAACCTGACCGACCATGAAGAGAATGCGTTGCCGAATGCCTCTGAGCAGGTGCTGTTCCTCTTCGTCGGCCGGTTGGTGGCGGAGAAGGGCGGGCTGTGGCTGGCGCGAGCGGCGGCGGACCTGGGGCTGCCGATCGCCTTCGTCGGCGACGGGCCGCAGCGCGCGCAGATCGCGGCGCTGACGGCGGACTTCCCCCACCTGCGCTGCCTCGGCTGGGCTGACCCACCGACGGTGCAGGCCTGGATGCGCCGCGCGACGGCGCTGGTGGTGCCCTCGCTGTGGCCGGACAACTCGCCGATGGTGATCTACGAGGCGGCCGCGCTGGGGCTGCCGGTGGTCGGCGCGCGCGTCGGCGGCATCCCCGAGCTGGTGCGCGAGGGCGAGACTGGCCTGCTCTTCGCGCGCGGCGACGCGGCCGGCCTGCGGGCCGCCCTGCTGCGCCTGGCCGGCGACCCGGCCCTGCGCGCACGGCTGGGCGCCGGCGCGCGGGCGCGCGCGCAAACCGAGTGGACGCCCGACCGGCACGTCGCGCAACTCCTGGAGGTCTATGCCCGCGCCATCGGTGCTGGCCGTCAATAAGTTCCACTACCGCCTGGGCGGGGTGGAGACGTATCACCTGGGGCTGATCGCGCTGCTCGAGGGGCGCGGGCATCCTGTGGCGGCCTTCGCCATGCAGCACCCGCGCAACGAGCCGTCGCCCTGGGCGCCGTATTTCGTCAGCGCGGTGGATTACGCCGACGCGCGGCCCTGGGCGCGCCTGCGCGCGGCGGCGCGGGCGCTGTATTCGCTCGAGGCGCGCCGCCGGCTGGGCGCGCTGCTGCGCGCCTTCCGCCCCGACGTGGCCCACCTGCAGCACATCTACCGCCAGCTCTCGCCGGCCGTGCTGGACGCCCTGGCCGCCCAGGGCGTGCCGATTGTGCAGACCGTGCACGACTACTGGATGGTTTGCCCGAACCGCCGCATGTTCCTGACCCGGCGTGAAGAGATGTGCTATCGCTGCCAGGGCGGGCGCTTTTACCACGCGCTGGCGCAAGGGTGTATCTACAATGGTCGGCTGACCAGCGCGCTGGGCATGCTGGAGGCATACCTGGCGCGCTGGAGCCGAATCTATCACAAGCGGGTGCATACCTTCATCGCCCCGTCCCGTTTCCTGGCCGAGCGGCTTCGGGAGGCCGAGGTTGACCCCGCGCGCATCGTCGTTCTGCCTTACTTTATCGAAGCAGGTTGGTTCAGCACCGAACCGGATGCCGGGGAGGGCGTCCTGTTCGTCGGGCGGCTGGAGGTGGAGAAAGGTGTACACGTGCTACTGCGAGCGGCGAGAGCGCTGCCAACCATTCTATTCCGCATTGCTGGTCAGGGCGCTAATGAGGCTCAGTTGCGCCGGCAAGCAGCAGCACTTCCTAACGTTTCCTTTCTAGGTCCTCTCAGCCCGAGCGAAGTCAGGCAGGCCATGCGCCAGGCGCGCATAATCGTCGTGCCCTCGATCTGGCACGACGTGGCGCCGCTGGTTGTGTTAGAGGCGTTCGCCAGCGGCAAGCCGGTCGTGGCCTCGGCGGTCGGCGGCCTGCCGGAGCTGGTCCGCGAGGGCGAGACCGGCTGGCTGGTGCCGCCCAACGACGCCGAGGCGCTGGCGGCGGCGATCGCCGATCTGCACGCCGCGCCGGCGCGCGCGGCGGAGCTGGGCCGCGCCGCGCGGCGCTACGCCGAGCGCTACCACGACCCGGAGCGGCACTACCGGGCGCTGCTCGCGATCTATGCAGCCGCCCAGGCCGGCGGGCCGCCGCCCGACCTGGCCGGCCTGCTGGCCGATTGAGGCCGGAGCGACGCGCAGATGGAGGTGTGTTTACAACCGGGGGCAAGATACGGATTTGGCTTGCCGGCGCCACCGCCCAGATACAAAGACCGCTGAAAGAAGTCCCTAAACAGACTCTGCGTCCTCAGCGTCTCTGCGGTGAGTTTCCCGGACGGGGTATGAAGTTGCCCCAACCTGTGAACGCACCTCGCGGACGCGTCGGCTTACAATCGGCGCGAGGATGACGACCGTTGCGCGCTGGCCCTGCGCGCGCGTGGGCGCGACGCGCGTCCATGCGATAACGTTGGACGAGCTGCTGGAGTACTGCGCAGTCATGCTCAGTCGCAATAGTCAGGCGGTGATCCTGAACGTCAATGCGCATGCCGTGGTGCTGGCCGAGGCGGACGCCGGCTTTCGGGCAGCGCTGGCGGCGGCCGAGGTGGTGTTCTGCGACGGGGTGGGGGTGTGGCTGGCGGCGCGCTGGCTGGGCGCGCCGCTGCCGGCGCGCTTCACCCCGCCCGACTGGGCCGACCGCCTGGGCCGGGTCTGCGCGGCGGCCGGGCGGCCGCTCTTCCTGCTGGGCGGCACGGCCGAGGCGGTGGCGCGGGCCGGGGCGGCCCTGCGCCGGATGGTCCCCGGCCTGGCCGTGCACACGCACCATGGCTATTTCCACAAGGCCGGGCCAGAGAACGACGCGGTGATCGCGCAGATCAACGCTGTGCGGCCGGGCGCGCTGCTGGTGGGCTTCGGCATGCCAGCCCAGGAACTGTGGATCACCGCGCACCGCGCGCGGCTGAACGCCAACCTGCTGCTGGCGGTGGGCGGGATGTTCGACTACCTAGGGGGGGCGAAGCGGCGCGGGCCGCGCTGGCTGACTGATCGGGGCTTCGAGTGGTTGTGTCGGCTGCTGAGCGAGCCGCGCCGGCTGGGGCGGCGCTACCTGATCGGCCTGCCGC
>JAGHYX010000232.1 GCA_017743375.1 Chloroflexota bacterium | reverse complement strand
GAAGTTGCGGAAGTTGAGGTAGACCGTGGCCGGGCTGGCCGAGGTGTTCTGCACGGTGAAGCGCGTGGAGAGCTGGGCGACGGTGGGCTGGGCGGCGCGCTTGACGCGCACGATGACAGGGAAGTAGAGCGATGTTGAGCCAATGTTGAAGGCCTCGTAGGCGATGGACTCGGTGCCGGTTATCTGGCCGGGGTTGTTCTCGTAGGCGTCCGGCCGGCCGATGTACTTGGTGCGGGCAACGGCCACGATGTCCTGGTCGGACGAGAGCACCACGCTGCCCGACCAGTTGCTCGGCAGCGGGCCGTCCGGCGACAGGCCGACTTCGACGTCCAGCCGACCATTGACAAGCAAGGTGTGGTTGGATACGAGCTGCGTCGTCCCGTCCGGATTGTAGTAGGTGGCGACCACCGTGGCGGGGGCGCTGCCGACGTTCATCACGCTGTAGATGGTGCTGCCGTTGCCATAGGGCATAGTCAAGTTCGCGTTAGCCACGCCAGTGGCGCTGAGCGCCAGAGTCAGGCCAGTGGCAAGAGCCATGCCTTTCAAGGTTATGTTCGTCTTCATGTTAAGTCTCTCCTCACAGGTTGCTGAATGTGTGCGCTGAGGGATCAAGCGCAGTTGTCATTTTAGTGACCCACCGGCCTCAATCAATACGCCCTTTGGCGTATTTGAACCACAGCAGACCTTCCTTCGCGCTGTGGACTACCAATACGCCGTTTGGCGTATTTGAACCACAGCAGACCTTCGCGCTGTGGACTACTCTGGGGATTAAGATGCGCAGTGCGCGACCAGAGAGCGGAAGAGATCCTCCAGCGGCTGAAAGCCTTCTTTTACGTAACTAGCCACCCAATGCCAGCCTGCCGCAGCCAGACGTCGGCTCAGCCCTGGCTCGGCCAGCAGCCGCGCCATGCGCTCGGCAAAATCGGCTGGGTCATCTGCGATGAGCGCTTGCGCTCCGTCCTCCGCCCCGATACCATCGTTGGCAGCGCTGGTCATCACCACCGGGCAGCCTTGCGCAAAGGCGTTCAGGATTTTCAGGTGAATGCCCCCGCCGGTTTGCAACGGGGCGATCAACATTCGGCTGTGGTCATAAAGCCCCAACAGGTCATCCACATAGCCCAGGCAAGTGACGCCTTCGACCTGACAGTGGTGCAGCGGCGCGTCTGGATAGACGCTGACGACCGCGATGCGCCAGGACGAGTTAAGCCGGGGATGCACCTGACCAAAGAACCAGCCCAGCGCCTCGACCGTGCGCGGGTCGCGCGAGTTGCCGACGTAGAGCGCGTCGTAGTCGAACGGCCCCTCGTGGGCTGGCGGAGCCGACTTGCGCGCTGCATCCCAGCCCTCGAACCAGAGCGGGGTCACGACGATCGGCTGGTGAGCGGGCAGAAAGGCGCGCAGGAAGGCGCGGTCGCTGGCCGAGTGGCACGCCACGGCACCCGCCCGCCGGTACAGGCGCAGCTCGCGCGGCGCGGCCAGGGCCAGCGTGCGGCGGGCTAACCAGCCGCGCAGGCCCTCGGCGGCGGCTGCCTGCCGCAGGCGCAGCTTGCTCACCACGTCAATCGCGTGGGCGACCACGGCTGGCGGCCGGCTGGTAGCCGGGCCATGAGCCAATGCGTCGAACACCGCCTCCAGGCAGTGCGGCTGGGTGGCGTGGACCACCGCCGGTTGAAATTCGGCGACCGCCTGCCCCACCGCCGCGGCCAGCCCGACGCTGCGGCAGAAGGCATACTCGATCGGCAGGCCCAGCGAGAGCAACAGCCGGCGCAGCCGGCGCAGAGGCGAGCGGCTCGCCCAGGCCGGATAGGCTGCCTGGCCCTCCGCCCGCAGCCGGGCGAGCGCAGCATGCTCAGTGGGACGGACGACGCAGACATGCGCCACCGCGTGGCCGCGCGCCTGCATCTCGCGCGCGTAGTGATACATGATCCGCCCGCCGCCGTGGCCAGCCAGCCGGTCGGGTGCGAAATCCTCGACAAACAGGATGCGCATGGCTAGTCCATGTAGCCCAGCGCGCGCAGCCGCCGCCGCAGCAGCGCATCGTCTGCAGCGCTGAGCGCCGGCGCCGGCGACGCTGCGTCGGCCGCTGGACCTGCGTCCAAACCGAACTCGGCCAGGATCCAGCGCGCCACGTCGGCCAGGTCGTAGATCGGCCGACTAGGCGGGCGGCTGGCGGCCAGCAGGGCCTGGTCGGTGTGGGTGGCGGTGTAGGGCCAAGACGAGGCGAAGACCTCATCGCCTGGCCCATCCAGCCCGCCGAGCGGGATGTGGTTCTGCGCTGCGCTCTCCGGCGGGTGAAAGGTCTCCAGGATCAGGTCGGGCGCCTCGTCAATCCACGGCGGCGCGCCGTAGAGCTCCTCGCGCCGCCAGGCCGCGCGGAAGACCGGCAGGCCGCTGGCCGGGTCGCGCAGGTCAAGCGCGGCCTGGATCAGCGCCTCGCGCAGGCGCTCGTAGGGCGCGCCGGGGGCTACGCAACCTTGCGGCTCGCGGCCGACCAGGTTGACCCGGATGCTGCCAGCGTCGGAGAACCAGGCCTGGGTGCGTCGCCAGTCCACGCCCGCGACGAAGTGGCTCGACGCCACACCAGCGAGCAGCGGGGCGGCGCCGAACAGAGCGCGCTTGAGGGCGCGGGCGGCGGGCTGGGTCCTGGCCCAGCCCAGCAGCCGGCTTAGAGCCGCCCCAGCGCGGGCGCGCCCCTCGAGCGGCGCAAACAGGCCCAGCGCCTGCAGCCAGCGGTTCATATACACGCGCCGGCTGCACGGCCCGAAGCCATGGTCGGAGACGACGATGACCAGCGCCTCAGGGCCGACTCGCGCGCGCAGCGCGCCCAGCGCAGCGTCCAGGGCGCGATAATGCGCCAGGATGCCCTGCGCCGTCTCCGGCGTCGGGGCAGCCTGAGCATGCAGGGGATGGGCCGGATCCATGTCCGCCCAGTAGAAGTGTTGGATGCGGTCCAGCTCGGTGTGGGCCAGCAGGGCGAAGTCCCAGCGCCCGCGCGCCAGCAGATCGCCCATGACCTCAGTCCGGGCGGCGACCTGGGCGTTCATCCGCGCCAGGTAGCCCGCGCGGTCCTCGCCGGTGTGGGGCGCCTCGGCATCTATCACATAGCCGCGCCGGCGCAACTCGGCGGCCAGGGATGGCGGGTAGGCGAAGTCGTCGGCGCCGGGCGGGGTCATCTGGCCGCACACCAGCCAACCGTCGAAGGGGCGCGGCGGGTAGGCCATCGGTGGGTTGACGATCAGCGATCGGCAGCCGGCCGCGGCGAGGATCTCCCAGAGGAAGGGCACGTGCCGGCCGGCAGTGGTGTTCAGGACGGTCTGATACTGGCCGGAGCGATGCGCGGCAAAGCTGAAGATGCCGTGTTGGGCAGGCGGTGTGCCAGTGAGCAAGGTGGCCCAGGCTGCAGCGCTCTCCGGGCGGATCGTGGAGCGGATCGCGGTGAAGATCCCCTGCGCGGCCAGCGCTGCCAGGTGCGGCAGGTGGCCCTCGGCCATCCAGCGC
>JAGHYX010000231.1 GCA_017743375.1 Chloroflexota bacterium | reverse complement strand
CCCTACTCCCATCTCCGGTCGCGTGTTTAGCACGGACACGCGCACCTTCACCTTTGGCGCGCGCGTGCCGCCGACCAACGTCCCGGAAGTCGGTGCACTGATAAAGACCAGGCCGTTTGAGAGCAGCGCGGGCCAGATCACCGTCGTTGGCGTGGTGTATCAGGTCGAGAGCGAAGGCGACAGCAGCACGCGCCAGCTTTCCGTGGCCGGCGCGGAGCTGGCCGATGCCGAGGTCGAATGGCAGCGCAGCCGGCAGGTTCCCATCGAGGTCACCGCCCTGCGGCTGGGCTACTACACCCAGCGCCCCGACGACGTGGTGTATGGCTACGCGCCGCTGCCGCCGCTCCCCCTGGAGGTCGTGACTCTGTGCGACGACGAAGAGGTTCGCGCGCTGACCAAGTCGCCGCACTTCCTGCGCAGCATCCTCGACGCGCGCGACCTGACGGACCTAAGCTCGCTCATCCACGCGACCATTGCGAAGGCGGCGCGCGTCCATCCCAGGCCGGACGAGTTCAAGCGGCAATGCGGCCGGGAGCTGGCCCGCCGCCTGAGCGATGACCCAGCCCGGTTGGAGGACCTTCTTCTCAGAGTGCTCGCGTAAATCACTCGGCAATTTAAGGAGGAATAGCGATGGCCGATCAGCCATTTCCCGATAAGTTCTTTGGCCTGGCCGATGAGCGCCGGCATCGCCTCGGCGTCGTCGTCGGCGGATCGCTCAACGATGGCTTGCTGATCAAGATGGACGAGCAGGTGGTCATCGAGGGCGTGAACGTGGGGAGCTACGTCACCATCGCTGGCCAGACCGACCGCAAGTTCTTCGCCATGGTCACCGACATCAAACTTGAATCCGCCAACAGGTCGCGGATGTTTACGCTGAGCTTGGAGGACGAGCGGTTGACCGACATCTACCGGGGCAGCCTGTCCTACGGCGTGCTCCACGTCAAGCCACTGCTGGTGATGCAGGCGAACGAGAAAGAGCCAAAGCCGGTGCGCAGCGTGCCGGTCCACTTCACCGTCGCCTACCGCTCAACGCCGGACGAGATGGCCTGCATCTTCCCGAAAGAGAAAGACAGCTACGCGATCGGCGAATCGCTGGATAACCCAGGGGTTCAGGTCCATATCTCGTTAAAGCGGCTCATCGAGCGCAGCACCGGAGTCTTCGGCCGCAGCGGCACGGGCAAGACCTTCCTCACCCTGCCCCTGCTGGCCCACGTCATCAAGCAAGACCTGGCCAGCGTCCTGATCTTCGACATGCACAACGACTACGGCTATACCCTGAAGGGCGATGAGAATAAGAAATTCAAAGGGCTCAAGCAGCTCGGCGCGATCGGCCACAAGGTGGTCATCGCCACCCTCGATATGGAATCGTCGCAGCGGCGCGGGTCGGGCGCGTCGTTCGAGCTACAGATCGGCTACGACCAGATCGAGCCGGACGACATTAAGATGCTCCAAAAGGAGTTCACCCTCAGCGATGTGCAGGTCAACGCGCTCGATTCGCTCCATCGTGAGTTCCGCAAGGATTGGTTCAGCAAGCTGCTGAGCGAAGAGGTAGATGAAAAAGTCGAGGCACTCTTTGAGAAAGACAAGCTTAAGGTCGGCACCTTCAACGCGATGCAACGCAAGCTCCAGGCAAGGTTTCACAAGTTTGATTTCGTGCGCGAGCGGGTGGCCAGCGATGCCGTCGAGCAGATCCTTGGCCACTTGCAGCGCGGCAACAGCGTGGTGATCGAGTTTGGCCGCTATGGTACGAACCCTGTCGCCTATCTCTTCGTCGCCAACGTGCTCACCCGCCGCATCCACCAGCGCTACGTCGAGATGAAAGAGACCGCGGAAGGCGGCAGGGGCGAAGAACCTCGGCAGCTCGTCATCGTCATCGAGGAAGCGCACAAGTTCCTCCAGACCAGCATGGCCCAACTCACCATCTTCGGCACGATCGCCCGCGAGCTGCGCAAGTACAACGTCACCTTGCTGATCGTGGATCAGCGCCCCAGCCAGATTGACAGCGAGGTGATGAGCCAGATCGGCACGCGCATCACCTGCGCGCTGAGCGACGAGCGCGACATCAACGCCGTGCTGACCGGCATGAGCGAGTCCAATCAATTGCGCGGCGTGCTGGCCAGCCTGGAGAGCAAGCAACAGGCGCTGGTCATGGGCCACGCGGTGAGGACGCCGGTCGTGGTGCGCACGGCGGAGTATGGCGAGGCGGTCTATCAGCAGTTTGCCACGCCCGAAGATGGCCTCTCGCCGGCTGAGCGGGCTAAGTTAAACCAAGCCAAGCTGGGCCGGCGCGAGCCGCAGGAGACCGACTTGGTGTGAGACCACGGTTGGGTGAAGGCACTGCCTTCGCTCACCCGCATAACCGGCCAGCAGCCTAAGCAGGCGCGTGCGCCTTCGTCAATAGCGCAGGATGAGCGCAATTCGCCCGTGCGCGCTCAGCGAGCCATCCGGCACGAAGACCACCTGGCCGCCCTTCTGCAGCACCTCTTCGA
Source organism: Chloroflexota bacterium (assembly GCA_017743375.1). GTDB lineage: Bacteria > Chloroflexota > Anaerolineae > J036 > Brachytrichaceae > JAAFGM01. The sequence goes on along the minus strand of JAGHYX010000231.1, from coordinate 1,049 downwards.
CGACCACATCGGCGGCGTCGTCCATCACGTTCAGGTCTTCTGGATTGTCCGAGAGCACAATGTTCATGCCGTCGTCGCTCAAGCGCGCCGGCTGATGGTAGCCCTCTTCTAACAACAGCAGCTCACCGCGCCCTTCATGGGCATAGCGCCAGACCTCGCCGATGGTAGAGGCATAGCGACGCGCGCTGATCGCCGCCTCTAGGCGCTGGAAGACCTGCGCCTGGCGCTCGGCAAAGGCGCGCTCCACAGCCGGCCACACCACCTTGCCCAGCTCGTGAGGATTGAGGTGATCGTAATTGCCGCGCACCTCGGCGATCACGTCGTTCTTGGTCGCCACCTTGCGGAAGAAAGCCAGATAGCGCTCCACGCCGACCACCGCCAGCGGCAGCCGGTCGTCCTTCGTCAGCCGGTCATACTCCTGATCCACCTGCCGGAAGAATTGCTCATGGTAGTGATCCTCCTTGCTGCTGGGGTTGACGCCGAAGGCCTCCGGCAAGCGGACGCCCCCGCCCGGCAATGAGAAGGTCATCGGAAACGCACCCTCCGTGATCTCCACCAGGTCGTCGCGGGTGGCTTCGTAGAGGCGCGTTGGGCGCTCGCTGAGCGAGAGCACCCAATAGCGCGGCGTGCGGTTCATCGCAAACACCAGGTCGCGCGTGGCGAAGGCATCGCCGATCTCCACGCGCTCCTTGAGCGGGAAGGGCAGCCTGACCACCCGCCCAAAGTCGCGGTTGACGAACATCGCCAAGCCGTCCAGGTTGTGCTCGTGATCCACCTCAGATGCCAGGTCGTCCATGCGCTTGAGCACGACCTCGACCTCGCGCTTGCTGAAATCCTTGAGCAAGCGGTTGGTCGCCGCGACGACCAGGTTCTTCAGCCGGATCGGATCCTGCTTGTTATCTGGCGAGGTGCGATGGGTGGGCATTGTGATCGTCACGCTCGGCAGCGAGCGCATCTGCGCCAGCAGCATGATCTCTCGACGGTTCATCGTTGGTCCTCCAAGGAATGGTGAGCGCGAGAATAATAGCAGAGGCAGCGGGCAATACTAC
>JAGHYX010000230.1 GCA_017743375.1 Chloroflexota bacterium | reverse complement strand
ACCGCTCGCGGGTAGCCGCCTGACCCGTCCGCGAGCGGCTGAGACAGGGTTGGGCACGGTGCGCACGGGGACACACGCCCTCACCCTGCGCGCACTGCCGTAAAAGAGGGTGTTTTGCGCCCGCGCACCCCGAACACGCGGGGACATACGCGCGGGAAAGGAGGTGTGACATGTTCTAGCTCACCCCTTGTCAGGTAACCCCGCCTGCACAGGGGGCAGAAGCGGTAGGGGAATACGCGCAGCGGCTCAGCCTTGTCTGCGCCTCTGTCTCGCGCGCGCGCCAGGGGTCGGCGCGATTATTAGAAGACCCCCCCTGGGTGCTCCCCAGAGGGCAACGGCCAAGCGGCGCGGCGCCGTGCCGTGTCGCGCCTTGTTCGCCACGGCGAACAGGGCAGGGCTGTTCACCAACAGCTATAGCGGCGCTCTCAGCGAGCGTACCGCCTTGACGCCGGCGGCAGGCACACAGGCCGCAAAAGACGGGTGCGCTCACGCGCAGGGGCGACTCGCCACGGAGGGGCGACGCGCCGCGTCGCCTCAACGAGGGGGCGTAGCGTTCCCCGTTCGCAAGGGTGCATTCACACATAGGCGCAACCTTCCACCAAGCAACGCTGCCAGCAGAGGCATAGAGGGTGGGCGACTGCATTACCGTCGCCCACCCAGGGTTGCGCCCCTAGCTGTGAACGCACCTTAAGAGACTCACGCGCACCCTGGACAGTTAAATAGCCCCCTCACCCTGCGCGAGGCGTCCGAAGCCTCGCGCAAATACGCTCCGAGGGGCAGGCGATGCTGACCGGCGTTCCCCTGCGCCGGCGGCTGTTTGCCGACGACAAAGGCAGGGGAATCCCCCGCGCGCGGCTGATTTACCTCCCCAGCCCGATCCGCGCGCGGGGGCCGCCAAGCAGGGCAGGGGAAGGAGGTGAAATGATTTACCCGCGTTCCATTTTCCATTCCCGTTCCCCCCCGTTTTCCCCAACCCGCGCGCCGTCGGCTCCGCAGCGGCGCGCGTGACCATCAGCGGAGCATCGCGCGCGCCGCTTCGCTCCGCCTGCGGCGCGCGCCATCCACGGCGGAGCAACCACGCGCGCATCCCCGCGCGCGTTTTGTCCCCCCCCACACACAATCACACCGCGCGGCCTAGCCGCGCAAAGGAGGATGATGATAATCTTTTCAAACCTAATCACCCCCTCGGCTCTCCCCCGGTGGCGCTACAACCGCGCTATCCGGATGTTGGAAGCGCAGGGGGTGTACGTCTGCGAAAGGGACGAGTCCGTCGTCCAAATTGAGACGGACGACGACTCTGTCCCCCCGCTCGACGTTATCAACCAAGTCGAGCGGGAGACGGGAGTAAAGCTAGCACTCAGCTTTACCTCCTAACCCCTGTCGCTCTCCCCCCGCGCCGGCTTGCCCGCCGGCGCGGGGCGCTTTTTCCCGGCGCTTGGGCAACCTATTCCCCTGCCTCTTTTTCCCTGTCTCCCCCCATTCCTTTTTCCCCTTTGCGCAGGCCCCGCGCGCCGGGGCGCCAGCCTGCTTTTTTCCGCGCCTCGCCCCGCGGCAACAGGGCGAGAAGGAGGAAATTAGGCATGCAGGTCAAGAAATACCGCCCGGGCCGGCGCTCCCCCTGGGCGGTGTATGACGAGCGAGGAGCGCTGATATGCCTCTGCGTCTATAAGAAAGGCGCAGAGGCCGTTGCCGCCCGCCTGCGCGAGGCCAGCGCGCAGGCGGAGAAGCCGCTGGCCGCGCCTCTCGCACGCCCGCGAGGTGAGGGATGAGGGAAATAATCGTCGCCGGCGCAGGCGCGGGCAAAACCGAGTACCTGCGCCGGTCAATAGAAGATACTTTGGCTTCCGGCGTCCCCCCGGAAGCCATCCTCGCCCTTACGTTTAGCACCCGCGCAGCCGCAGAGCTGCGCGAGCGCGTGGCGCGCTCGACCGGCGCGCGCGTGACGGCGACGACCGTCCACAGCCTCGGCCTGTCGCTGCTGCGCGCCCACGGCGATCTGCTCGGCTTTCGCGTCGGGCGCCGCCAGCCGCGCGTGCTCTCCGAGAGCGCCCGCGAGGCGCTCTGGGAAAAGGCCGAGGGCGACCGGCAGCGCTTCCAGGCACTCAAGCGCGCCCACAACGTCGTCGATTTCGACGACATGTTGGCGCTCCCGCTTGAGATGCTCAGCCTGCCCGACGAGCGCGTCCAGCTCTGGCGCGCGCGCTGGGCAGCGCTGTTCGTGGACGAGGCCCAAGACCTTTCCCTTCCCCAGCTCGACCTGATCCTCGCCATCGTCCCCCACGTGCCTCGCGTAGTCGTGGCCGGCGACCCCTGCCAAGCCATCTACGGCTTCGCAGGGGCGCTGGGCGGCGAGGCCATCGAGCGGCTGCGCGCCGCCCTGCCGGACGCCCAGGTTCGTTACCTCCCCCACAATCTGCGCTCAAGCGCGCTCGTGGCGCGCTTCAGCGGCGCGATTGTGGGGCGCGCGGAAGACGCCCCGCGCCCCGGCGGGATGGTGGCCGTCTTCGCCGCCGCCGACGAGCGCGAGGAGGCCAGGATGGTGGCCGGCGAGGTCGAGCGCGTCGTCAAGCTCGGCGTCGCCCGCCCCAGCCAGGTGGCTGTGCTGTCGCGCGCCCGCGAGCGCCTGGCGCTGGTCGAGCGCGAGCTGCTCGCGCGTGGCGTGCCGTGCCTGATGCACGGGCGCGACGGCGGGCTGCTCGCCCGCGAGGAGGTGCGCGACCTTTTGGCGCACCTCGCCGTGGGGGTTGACCCCGGCGATCACCTCGCGCTGGGGCGGGTGGCGGCGACATACGGGCTTCGCCCCGAAGCCCGCATCGCCCTGCGCGGCTCGGACGCGGTGCTCACCTACGAGCACCTGCGCGACGAGGCACGCGTGAGCAAGCTGTCGGAGGGTGACCAGCAGGTGGTCGCGCGCCTGCTGAGGATCATCCAGCGCCTCGCGCAGGTCGCTGCCGAGCCAGCCGCCCAGGCCGTCCAGCGGCTGGCCGGCCCGCTTAAGCTCGCCGCGGAGGACGCCGCGGCGCTGGTTGCGCTTGCCGACGCGCACGGCTCGGTCGAGGAGTTCCTCGCCGAGCTGGACGCCATGACCGGCGCCGACCCGTTGGCTCCGGCCCTCGAGCGCGTGAATCTGATGTCAATTCACGCCGCAAAGGGGACGGAGTTCGAGGTCACCTTCCTCGTGGGGGCCGAGGAAGGCGTCCTGCCGAGCCGCTCGGCCCTCGACGAGGCGGCGCTGGCCGAGGAACAGCGCCTAGCCTATGTCGCTTGCTCGCGCCCGCGCCGGGCGCTGGTGGTATCCTTCGCGCAGCAGCGCGAGGGACGACCCACCGAGCCCTCGCGCTTCTTGCGCGGCTTGCCGCGCGAGGGCGTCCAGCGCAGGCCGGACTGGAGGACGGCATGAGCGACGTTGAGGAGATCAAGCGCCGCCTCGATGTGCGCAGCGTCGCCGCTGCGTACACCGAGGTCTTCCCGTCCGGCCCAGCGCGCCAGCGCTGCCGCTGTCTGTGCGGCCAGAACAGCGACCGAGACCCCTCGGTCATGCTCTGGCCAGACCAC
>JAGHYX010000229.1 GCA_017743375.1 Chloroflexota bacterium | reverse complement strand
ATGAAGGCCGGCTCTTGGGCGGTCAACGTGATGACGGAGGCGTAGAGGCGCATGGCAAGGTCAAATAATCAGTGCTTCGTCTTCCTTTCTCAAATCCTGGCTCCATCCCAGACTGTCCACGAGGAAGGCATCCTGGTTAAAAGCGATGCTCCATGCCGACCTGCTCAACGAGCCGCCGGCCTTGCGGACGCGCAATTCGTAGATTTCAAACAGCGGCGGCAGGGCGTGACCGAGCTTGATCGCGGCTGGGTGGCGATCGGTGAACCAAGCCACGATGCGCTTCTTCTTGAGCGTCTTGTTCAGTTGTCTAAGGTAAAGCCCAGGCTCGGTCGCGATCTCTAGTCCCTCGATGACGGTGACTTGGGCACGGCGTCCCCGCACCTGGTCCTCGCTCACCTCGAACCACACCCTTCTCCCCTCGTCCAGCAGCCCCTTGAGGACGAAGTAGCCGTAGACGCCTAACAGATGATCGGGGTCGTACGCGATGGGCTTACTATAGCGGCGCTCGCGCGCGACCAACTCTGGCCAACGCGCTTCGAGCTCGTCTAGCTTCTTCAGGTATGTTTGCTCATCCACTTGTTCAAAGACGCCTCGACGCAGGAGGAACAGCAGGTCATACCGCTTGGCCGGGAAGCCGGGGTCTGTGCCGCGCTCATCCAGCACGGCCACCTCGAAGCCGTTGCCTCGGAAGGTCAGCAGCGGGGCGAGGATATTTGCCTCTTGGTAGCGATGGTAAAGCGCCCAGGCCGTCCCGCTGGATTTGTTGGTGAGCGCATACACTGCGTTGGCCAAGCCATCTTGGACGCGCGGTCGGTCGTCGGGTTGGAACAAGCTCAGCATCTTAGCGACCGCGGCCTGGAACTCGGCCGGCGCGTGGACATGGAGATAACGGGCGAAGTCTTCCGGCTTCTGGTAGGCTGCTTCGATCAGTTGATAGAGCTGAGGGCGGGTGATGGATTGGTCATTCTTTAGACGGTTGCTCAAGAAGTGATACACATAATCCGGAATCAGCGCGACCGCCCAGTTAGGAATATCTGGATAGCGCTTGGCGTGGCGCGCCAGGCGACCGAAGCGCTGGATGAACTGGCTGGCGATGCGCGCTTCAAAGATCAAAATGTCCTTCTCCGCTTCGTCCTTAAAGTCAATGCCGACTTCGATCGTGGAGGTGCCGACGGTGAACTGCCGTCGCAGGGCGGTGCTGCGCTCCGCCTCGGAGCTAAAGCCGTGGACTTCGCCCACCGATTGGCTTGAGAATCGGTCGCGCAGTGCCTGGGCAAGCCTGATCGCCCCTGCCACCGAGTCGAGGATGGTGACCATCCGGGCGTGCGGATAACGCCGGACGAATTGTTGAAGCTCCGGCAGATACTCGACTATCGCTTTATCTCCCTCCCATGCTCTCAGGTCGGCCGGCAGGAGGGTCAGTGTCACGGGCTGGGCAATCCGACGGGCATTTGGGCTGGTGGAAGGCTCAGCCCTGATCACCTCGACCGGCAATATCAACCGATCCTTGAGCCAGGTCAGGGCCGGCGAATCGGGCGTAGCCGAGGCAAACAGGAAGGCCCGCCCATACGCGGGGTTGATGGCGTGAAGACTGCCCACCAGGAGCGCGACATCCGCCATCTGTTTGACGTTGTAGAGATGAAACTCATCGAAGATGAACAACCGATAACGACCGATGAGCGTAAAGAGCCTTTCACGAATCCCCTCCGGCCCGCCATAAAGCCCAAAGAAGACATAGAACAGGATATCTGGGTTCGTGAGGATGGTCGGCTCCCAACGCATCAGCCGTTCCAGCGTCTCGCTGTGCCGCTGAAGCTCCAGCTTAGTTTGCCAATCGTCTAATGTGGCGCTGTCTATGCGCAGCAAGCGGTATTCCTGCTTTGGGTCTATCCACGGCAGCAGCGCACGCTCCTGGTCGCGGATCAGCTCGTTGGTCGGATACACGCCAAAGGCCGGCTCTTGATGAAGGATGGTGTAGGCATAGCTGGCCAGCGTTTTGCCGCTGCCGGTGGGCGAGGCGAGGAACAGGCAGCACGTTTCTTTCTTCTCCAGCGCTTGGCGTATATGCCGGTAGGCCTCAGCCTGGTATGCATAGGGCTGAAGGTTGGGAAGCCAGGCTTCGTTCACCTGGTCAAGCGACGCTGGTTCAATGTTGATGCTCAGCGGCTGCATTAGGACTTTCCCTTTCGCTTGCTGCTTGTTTTGCGCCCACCGGCTGCGCCGGGCTTCCTCGTGGTGCTCGTTGCTTGTTTGCCTGGTGGACGGGCCAGAAAGCGCATATTCGCCGGCAGGCGGATGATGTCTTCCCCAAAGCGCGCTTCGTAGTGAGGCGCTGCGCTGAACTGGGCGCGGCTGATCAGGCGGGTCGGCCGGCTGGCGACCACCACGTCGCAGAACTCAGGGTCTTCGGCCAGGTCGCGCCAGTTGAGATAGCTCTCGGCGAAGAACGCTTCCGTGCGCTCGGTCACCCGATCGGCCCGGCGCAGTTGCATGCGGGCTTTGGCCATGAACTTGCCGAGCCGCACGCGCACTGGGTTGCCCTGGAGCAGTTGGCTCAGCGCCGGCGCATCGAGCGCCTTGCCTTGGTCGCTGATGAGCACATAGAAGGTGAAGCGCGACCCCGGCCGCAACATGCGAGCGAAGCCCCAATCTGGGTAGCCGAGCGACGGCTGCTTTTTGGGGATGCCATAGGACTCGCGCAGCGTGTTCCATTGCACCGTGGAATACGCCACCCGTTGCGGCGCGGCCGGCGTAATGTAAAGCTGGCCGTTGAGCGGCGTCAATTCCTCCTCGTAGCGCGGTTGCTGTGTCAGGTTGGTATACGGCACGGAGCGCACCAGACCCAGGGCATAGGCTAGGGCATAGTTGTGGATGAACCCGCCCGTCTCGTGAACCGAGCCGCGCTCGGTCGTGGCGTAGAAGACGTAATCCAGCAGTTCCAGCTCGCCGCGGTAGATTTGCATATCACACGCTGAAAGAAGCGGCGCGGGTGTTCAACTCGCGCAGAAACTCGGCCAGGCGAGCCTCATCCTGGTTGAGCGCTTGCACGTCGCGGATGATCTGCGCCAGGGCATCGCCGGTGATCAACTCGCAGCGGCCTGTCAACCCAGAGGTGAGCTTTTTGAGGACGGCGGGCACATGCTGGTTCAGCTCGCCCAGCGTCAAGCTGTCCAGGGCCTCTATCCCCGCGCCTTTGCGCGCGTCCAGCAGCGCGTCGTAGAGTGCCTGGGTGAACTCTAGGTTGGCGAACAGCTCGACATCCGAGAAGGCGATGGCCAAAATGTGATTGCGGACGAACCCCTGCCGGCTGCCCTCCTTGCCGTAGCGCGTGGTGCGCAGGATGTTGCCCAAGACGTAGGTGAACTCATCCGCCGTGAGGTCCACCGTGGTCTCGACAGATGGCAGAAAGACGCCGGGGACGGTGTAGTCATATTCCGTGATCGTGCCGGATGTCTGCTCGGCTTCGTCAATCACGTTGAACTTGATTTGCTTTTGGATCGTCTCGTAGGGGCGGATGGTGAAGCAGGTGTCGGTCATCACCCGCGCACGGCGCGCGCC
>JAGHYX010000228.1 GCA_017743375.1 Chloroflexota bacterium | reverse complement strand
GCATCATAGGCCGCCAGCGCTTCGCGCAGCCGCGCGCCGCGATCCTCGCCCGGCAGACCAGCGGCGTGTTGCAGGGCATTCCCCAGCGATACCCGGGCGCGCGCGATCTGCGCCGGCGTGCCGCGCTGTTGCGCTGCGGCGAGCGCCTGCTCAGCCCAGGCCAGGTTGTCGTGGCCATAGCCATGCGCTTTTTGCAGGTTCGCGGTGTCGGCAACCAGATCCAGCGCCAGTTCCAGGTCGTTCTCGATCGCCCAGGCGAAGGCGTGCCTGAGTTGCGCGTAGTCGCCCAGCACTTCGTAGAAGCGCTGCGCATCGTCGGCGGTGCGCATGGCGGCGGCATAAAAAGCGGCGTGGCGCGCGGCGGCGGCTTCGTGTTCGCCTTCGCGGCGCAGCAGCGCCAGCGCGTAGCCGCGTAGCAGGCTATGCTGGCGCCAGCGATCATCATCGCCGCCGGCTTCCAGGAGCGCGGCGCCGGCAAATGCGCTGAGCATCTCATCCGCCTGTTCCACATCACACTGCCAGAGTGCGGCGACGGCAGCGCTGCCAAAGGTTGCTTCCGGCGCAAATGCACCCAGCATACGGAAACGCGCGCGCGCCGTGTCGTCCATCCGGTCGTAACTATACGCCAGGACGGCCTCGACATTCTGGTTGCGTTCGCTGTCCGGCAGCGCCAGACGTTCAAATCCCTGCCCGCTCCGAATATGGTCCAGCAACCGGTTGACCTGTTCGCGCCAGCGGGGGGCGCCGGGCGACCGCGCGTCAAGGCGCAGGCGACGGATGGCGACGTCCAGCGCCAGGGTGTGGTAGCCGACACCGGCGGCGAGCGCATCAGCCCAGTCATAATGGTCGGCCGGCAGTTCGGTCCAGTTCAGCCGCAGCGCAATCAAGGCGCGCGCCTCGTCCGGCGTCAGCAGGCCCAGCACATACTCGCCGCCCCCCAGACCGATCATCACCGTTTCCAGGCGCGTGGTAATCACCAGATGGGCGTTCTCCGGCAGCGCCGCGCGCAACCAGCGAATCCCCTCCAGCGACCAGACATTATCGAGAATGACCAGCAACGGTTGCCCCTGGGCGGCAAACAGCGCGCGCACTGCACCGGCGTCGAATGCGAGCTGGTGGTCCAGGTGGGGCGGCACGGTAAGCGCATAACGCGCCCAGCGATTCAGGATGGGTTGCGTGTCTTCCGGCGCGCGAATCTCCGGTCCGATCTCTTCCCAGATAACACCGCCGGGGTAGCGGTCGTTCAGCGCCAGCGCCAGCTGGCGCGCGAGAACGGTCTTGCCGATGCCGGGCATGCCCTGGACTGCAGCGGTGGCCGTGCGCGTCCCGCCGGTAATCGCCAGTTGCCCGCGTTCGGTGATGATCCGGGTGACCTGTTCGAGATCGCGCGTGCGCTCGATGGTGTCGATGGACAGGCGCTCCGGGCATGGGCGGTTCCAGCGGCGTTCCATCACGATGTTATTGTAGACAATCGCCGTGCCGCTGCCGCCTTCGACAACCGCCGAGTTAATGTAGACGATGCTGCCGGGCGTGGCCGTCCTGGTCTCAGCAGGGGTTGCTGCCGCTGGAGTTGATCGCGGCGCAGGATCGCCGCCGCGTAGCCGCCGCAGCAACGCCGCGCGGGCCGCGATGGCGGCGCGCTGCTCATCGGGCGCCTGCTGCGCCAGGTCGTCGAGTTCGCGTTGCGCCTCGAACGGCTGGAGAATTGCTTTGTGTTCGTTGAAGACCCGCGTGGCATCGGCGTCGCTTGCGGCGCCGAGAAATGCGCGCAACGCCTGCACGACCGGGTGGTTGGCGCGCTCCTGGCGGCGGTTGCGTTCGGCTCGCATGCGGGCGTGCGCCGCGCGCAGCCGTTCGGCCAGACCCGTATCGTCGCGTTCGACTTCTTCAATACGTTCGGTGATTGCCTGCAGGAACCATTCCTCAAGGTCGCCAGGGAGATCGAGCCAGACCTGCCAGGCGTCGTCATCGGTCGGCGCGGCTTCCAGGCGTTCAAGCGCCTGGCGCACCAGGTCTCTCGCGGTTTCACGCTCCTCACGCGCCTGGCTCAGTGCCGCAATCCGTTGGCGCAATCGCGCGGCGGTTGCGGCATCGGTCTGCTCCAGTTCGCTGGCGCGCTGTTCGGCCAGTTGCAGGAAGGGCTCTTCCAGCTCCAGCGGGATGCGGTTCCAGACATCGACAACGCCCTGATGATCGGCGGCGGCAGCCAGGGCTTCCACATCCGCTGCTAGCTGTTCCAGCAACCGGCGCATGGTTTCGGCGCCGGCGCGTTGCTGCTGCTGGATCGCGCTGAGGCGTTCGTGGCAGGCGCGGACGTGCGCTGCGCGTTCGGCATCGCCGTGCTGTTCATGCTTCTCGGCCTGCAGCGCGACAAGGTTCAGGAAGGTTTCCTCAAGTTCCAGCGGCACATCGCGCCACACCGCCGCCAGATCATCGTCGGTTGTCGCGGCTTCCAGGCGTTCGAGCGCCTGGCGCAGTATCTCGCCATCCCTGGCGATGTCCTGCTGAAAGGAGCGCAGCGCGTCAATCCGTTCGCGCAACGCAGCAGCCAGTCCGGCGTCGCCGGATGTTTCGGCAGCGGCGGCGCGGGCTTCGGCGGCGGCCAGGAAGGCGTCTTCGTCCTTGGAAGGGATCATCTGCCAGAGGGCGCGCAACTGCTCTTCATCGGGGATTGCCGGCAGCGCGTCGAGCAGGAATGCCTGGTACTCGCGCCGCAGCGCCGGGTCGGCGTCGAGCGCAGCGGCCAGCGTCGCGGCATCGGTGACGCCAGCAGCGTCCAGGCGTGCCCGGAGTCCGGCAGGTAGTTCAGGGAAGGTCGGCGATGTCATCGGTGGCTCCTGGCGTAGAAGGCGCGTATGTTGATACTATAGTACAGTGCGCCCCGCACACAGTCAAGGGGGATGATGGACTCGCGTGGCAGGGTTCTGCGTTCCTATGCGCGTTTGCCCCTCATCCCCCCGACCCCCTTCTCCCACAAGGGGAGAAGGGGGAGTTGGGGCGTCCTGAAGCCCACCACGAGCGAAGGAACGCCGGGGCTGCCCAAACGCCTGCCCGTGAGAGAGATTGAGCATGGATCGCGGTTCTCACAAAGGTTGAACCCAATGGACGAGACGACGCCTCGTGCGCCATCGCTCCGCGTCCTCGGTGTCTCCGCGTGCATCAGACCGGCTCACGCGGCGGCGCGAAGGCGCGGAGATACGGACATTGTATCAGTGAAGGGCAGACCGGTTGCCTGCTATCCGTGTCCATCCGTGGGTTATTCTTCAGCGCACGCGGGCGGGGACGCGCGCGCCCCGTTCAAGTTCATGGGTGCGCGCGCCTCCGGCGCGCATATCAGCAGCGTCTGCTCCAGGTGCGCGCGCCTCCGGCGCGCAGACGGGCGAGACGCCTGCGCTCCCAGGAGGCGCGTGGTTCAATCATGCTGCCCAGCGCTACAAGTCATAGCCCCGCAGGGGCTTCCAGGCGCTCAGCGCGGGCTTATGGTCTTTGAATAAATAATCCAGTATAGCCCGCGCAGGCGGGCTTCGCCTTGGCTAGCCGAGGGCTTCAGCCCCACGGC
>JAGHYX010000227.1 GCA_017743375.1 Chloroflexota bacterium | reverse complement strand
TGGGCGGTCATGTCGGCTGTTGAGCCGTTTGGCACATGGCAATAGGCCCAGCAGGTGTGCCGGCCCGCCGGCGCGCGGCTGGGGTCGAAGGGGGTGTGCTGGACGAGCAGGACGAAGGGCCGCTCCGGATGTCGCCCCTGCCACACCTCGCGCTCGCCGGCGGCGATCTCCTCCAGCGTCCCGCCGAGATGAACGGTGGCGGCCTGCGCGCATTCCGGCGCGCGCCACGGGATCGGGCCGTCCAGGGCGTAGTCGAGCTTGAACGCGCCGGGGCCGTAGCGATACGCCGCCAACTGGCGGCGATAGCCCGCTGGCAGGTGGTCGCCGGCCAGCCGAAGCACCTGCCGGGGGGTGAGGTCGAGGAGCACGGCGCGGGCCGGCGGCAGCTCGCGCAGCGCGCGCACCTCCCAGCCGGTCACGACCTCGCCGCCGAGCCGGCGAAAGACATCTGCCAGCGCGTCGGTGATGCGCCCCGCGCCGCCCTCCGGCATCGGCCAGCCGACGGCATGCGCGCAGGCGCCTAGCACCAGCCCGAAGGCCGCCGTGAGCGGCGCTTCGAGCGGCAGCGCGCTGTGGGCGGCCAGGCCGGCGAAGAGCGCGCGGGCAGCCGGCGTCCGGAAGCAGCGCTCGGCCAGCGTCCGCGCCGGCCAGACCGCGCGCAGGCCGAAGCGTAGCAGGGGTAGCAAGTGGCGCGGCGGCAGGGGCAATGGGCCGAGCACGTCCTCGCTCAGCGCGGCCCACTGCGCGACCAACGGGCGCATCAGGCGGCGGTAGGCCGGCCCGTCTTCGCCTAACTGCTCTGCCGTCTCGTCCAGGGAGCGGCTGACGACGATGGCGCGCCCATCGTCCAGCGGGTGAGCAAGAGCAGCCGGTGGGTATATCCAGCGCAGCCCATGCTCGGCCAGCGGCAGCGCGCGGAAGAACGGCGAAGACACCGCCAGCGGCTGGATCGCCGCGCAGACGTCATGGATGAAGCCGGGCAGGGTGAGCGCCGCGGAGCGGCAGCCGCCGCCGATCGTCGGCGCAGCTTCGATCAGCAGAGTGGCGCAGCCGGCCTGGGCCAGGGTGATGGCCGCCGCCAGGCCGTTCGGCCCGCTGCCGACCACCACGGCGTCATAGCGGGTCACCGGACGCGGGATAGGCGACCACCGGCCCCTGCACGGAGACGGCCACCGGCGCGCCGGGCAGCAGATCGGGTCGCGGGAGCGTGCGGACCTGGAGCATGAGCTGGCCGTTGACGCGCACCCAGGCCGTCTGGTCGTGGCCGTAGAACGTGATGCCCTCGACGCGCCCCAGGCCGTCAGCTTCTGGCTTGACCTTGAGCGCCTCTGGGCGGATCATGATTGTTACCTTGCCATGAGTGGGCGAGGCCAGCAGCAGCGTGCCCAGTGCGCATTCCGCAGTCTTGCCGCATGCGTAGCCGGGCAGGAAGTTTGCCTCGCCAATGAATGCAGCGATCGCCTGGGTGGCGGGCCGAAAGTACACCTGCTGGGGGCTGCCGATCTGCTGGATGGCCCCGCGATCCATGATCGCTATCTGGTCGGCGATGCTCAGCGCTTCCTCCTGGTCGTGGGTGACGAAGATGGCCGCTGCGCCGGCGGCGCGTAGGATGGCGCGCACCTCCTCGCGCATGCTCCGCCGCAGCGCTGCATCTAGGTTGGAGAACGGCTCGTCGAGCAACACCACCGCGGGCCGCGGGGCCAGGGCGCGGGCCAGCGCGATGCGCTGTTGCTGGCCGCCGGAGATCTGATGGGGATAGCGGTCGGCGCAGTCGGACATGCCGATTAGCGCGAGCAGCTCGGCCACCCGCTGGGCGCGCTGGGCCGGCTTCCACTTGTTCAGCCCAAAGCCGATGTTCTGCGCGACCGTCAGATGCGGGAAGAGCGCGTAATCCTGGAAGACCATGCCGATCCGCCGCGCCTCCGGCGGCACCCAGCAGCCCGGGCCGGCGACGCACTGGCCGTTCAGCCAGATCTCGCCGCGATCGGGCGCCTCCAGGCCGGCGATCAGGCGCAGCGCGGTGGTCTTGCCGCAGCCGCTGGGGCCGAGCAGCGCCAACAGCGTGCCGCGCGGGAGGTCGAAGCTCAGGTCGCGGACGGCGTACACGCCGTTGGCGAACCGCTTGTGCACCTGTTTGACCTGAATGACGGCCTGCTCAGCCGGGAGATGTCCGTTCGTGATCGGCGCAACCTCGCCAGTCTTGACGGTTAACATTGCTGATAGCATATCGTCCTGGGCGCGCTTTTGAAAGGGCTACGCATTAACAATCTGTTTTAATCAGCGTTCGCCCAACGTTTGAGGGCGGTAAAACCTTTAGCGTAAGCATGGTTATCTCGCGCGCGTCTGTGTGGTGCAGAATGTCCGCTTCGCCAGCGTTTGAGGAACTCTTCGTCCGCCATGGGGCGGCGTCGTTTGATAAAGAGCTATACCGGCAAGCGATGCTGGGCGGGTGCGGCTGGGCGTTTGACCTGAACAGCGGCGTGCTGGCCTTTCGCCGGCCGCACGAGGGCAACTTGCAACTGCGGGTCCAAGTGTTGGGCAGCGTATCTGAGGACAGCAGCACCTGGCTATGGGCATGGGCCAACCCCAGCGCCATCCCGGCTGAATTGCTGACGGTTGCCCACGAGCTGCGGACCGCTTACGCCGACGTGCCGGAGCTGAGCACGCCGGAGTTGCCGATCACAGCGCAGGTGACCCCGCAGCGCATCGCGATGGTGGCGTGCGGGATCGCCCGCGCCGGCTGCACGTTTCGGGCCACCTACCCGCGCGGCGCGCTTTATTTGCTAATCAAGGATCCGCGCTACAAGCGACCGGTGCGCCGGCCCCTGGCGCGCATCCTGCGCGTCTTCCCGCGCTTCCTCGCCCGCTACGCCGTGGCCGACCAGCGGGCTGCACTGGTGCACTATCTGCGCTTCTACCGGCTGGACGTGCGCGAGGAGGGCCGGCGCGTGATCGGCAGCCGAAGCGCAGCGGCCCAGCCGCCGTTCGCTGCCGCTGAGCCGCTGCAGGTGGTCGGGGAGTTCGACGTGGCAGGCCGGTTGATTTACTTGGGCTAGACGCCAGCAATCCGCGCCATCGCCTCCCAGAAGTGCCACTCGCCCTCCAGGAGCAGGCGCGTGGATTCGCGGATCTGGTCGGCGGCCACCCCCCGGTCCAGGGCGAGCTGGAGGTTGCCTGTGTCCGGCTTGCAGCTTGGGCAATCGCCCAACGACGCGCCGCGCTCCAGGGCGCTCTGGATGTACGGCAGCACGTCCTCATCGCGGGGCTGGTAGTTGGCATACATCTCGAAGAAGCGCACCGCCGCGTCGTCCAGGCCGTAGTGCGCGCGCAGGGCGCGGCTGACGCGCAGCGCGTTGGCGATCCACACCTGCGCGTCGAAGTAGAACGCGGTGATCAGGTCGGCATCGCTGCCGTAGAGGCACACGAACGTCTCGTAGTAGCTGAACATCAGCGCCTCCAGGTCCTTCGGCGCGGCCTGCAAGTCGGCCTCGCTCAGGCCGAGCGCGGCGGCGAAGTCGAGGACGGCATCGCGCACGGCAAACTCGGCTTGGAGGAACTCGTTGAGCTTT
>JAGHYX010000226.1 GCA_017743375.1 Chloroflexota bacterium | reverse complement strand
GATCGGCAGCGCTACGCCTTGCGGGCGCATCACCCGCGCAAAGGCCGACCCTTCACCCGCTTGTTGGCAGGGGAAGCGCAGCGCTGCGATGATCTGGAAGCGACTGTCAATGGCAGATTGGCCTGGCCCGCGAAAGAGTTGTTCCAAAGGTCGCCACTCGCGATGCACTTTGCCCGCTTCGGCCCAGGCGACCTGTGCTTCGCCGCCCAAGGCCAGCAGGGCGATTGAGCCATCGGCAGCCGGCAGCGCGTGGGCGACGTTGCCGGCCAGCGTCGCTACGTTGCGCACCTGCGGGCCGCCGATCTGACCACAGGCTTCTGCCAGCGCCGCGCCGTGCTGCTGGACGATGGGCGAAGCCACAATTTGCGCATGCGTCGCGCCGCAGCCGATGATCACGTAGTCGGCTTCCACCCAGATCTGGCGAAGAGAGCGAATGCGCGTCACGTCCACCAGCACTTCGGCGGTTGACTCATCGCCCTCGTCCACAAAGTAATCCGTGCCACCGCCGACGATGCGCGCGCAGCCGGCGTGGTCGGCCAGCGCACGCGCGGCGTCCTCTAGCGTTTCAGGAATCAGATAGTCTCTCCAGCGCATAGGTCTAACGGTATGCCCAGGCCACGACTCGCCGTTCTAGGATGGCAAAGACGGCGTATAGGGCAATACCCATCAGGGCGACCACGAATAAGCCGGCGAACACCAGCGGCACATCGAAGCGCGAGCTGGCGATCACCATGAGGTTGCCGATGCCGCGGTTGGATGCGCCCAGTTCGGCCACGATTGAGCCGACGAACGCGAGCGTTGCCGCGACCTTGAGCGAGGCAAAGAAATACGGCAGCGCCCGCGGGAAGCCTACTTTGACGAATAGATCCAGCCTGCTGGCGCCAAGCGAGCGCAACACGTCGCGCAGCTCCGGCTCGACCGTCGCAACCCCTGTGGCGACGTTCACGGCGATCGGGAAGAACGAGATGAGAAAAGCGATCAAGATCGCCGGCAGCGTGCCCACCCCAAACCAGATCACGAACACCGGCACCAGCGCTGCTTTGGGGATCGAGTTAAAGGCCACCAGCAGCGGATAGAGCGCGTCGTAGAGCAGCGTCGAATAGCCGATCAGCGCACCGATCAGCGTGCCGGTGACAATGGCCAGCCCCAGGCCGACCAGCGTGGTGAACAACGTTTGGAGCGCGTTGGGCCAGATAGCCGTTTGCCATTCAAAGTAGGCGCCGATGGCTGCGCTGGGTCGTGGCAGGACGAACTCATCCACATTAAAAATCAACCCACCTATCTCCCAGCTCAGCCCGAACACCAGGATGGCGATGGTTGGCAGGAACACGCGATGCAGAAGAGCGCTCGTCCTCATGCGCGCACCTCTCCGATGCGGTTATAGATCTCATGCACGTAGTTGGTGAATTCGGGTTGGAACATGTGCTCAAGCGTGCGTGGGCGCGGCAGGTCAATGTGCGTCACGTGCACCAGCCGGCCAGGGCGTTTGCTCATTACATACACGGTGTTGGCCAAGAAGACCGCCTCCCGCAGGTCATGGGTCACCAGGATGACGGTGCAGCGCCGCGACAGCCAGAGCGACTGGAGAACCCCCCACAGCTCTTCGCGCGTGAAAGCATCCAGCGCAGCGAATGGCTCGTCGAGCAGCAGGATCTCCGGCTCGTGAATGAGTGCGCGGCACAGGGAGACGCGCTGTTGCATCCCGCCGGAGAGCTGGTAGGGTGGCTTGTTGGCAAAGCCATTCAGCCCAACCAGTTGAAGCAGCTCGTGGGCACGGGCTTCGTACTCGCGCTGCTTGCTGCGGAAGTGGTGGCGATGTGGCGCCACCACTTCCAAAGGTAGGAGCACGTTCTGGAGCGCATTGCGCCACGGGAGCAGGGTAGGGTTCTGAAAGGCCATTCCGACGTTCTTCTGCGGCCCGCGCACCGGCACACCGTCAATCAACACCTGGCCGCGCGTGGCCGGTATCAGGCCGGCCACGAGTTTGAGGATGGTGGTCTTGCCACAGCCGCTAGGGCCAGCAATCGCCACGAACTCACCCTGTGCGATAGATAGTGACACATCCTCTAGGGCGTGGACCTCGCGCCCGTCGTCACTCCGATAGAACAGCGATACGTTATGCAGGGCGACGCAGGGTTGATCCTGTTCCATCTGTCTTTCTGTTGAGAGTGTGGGAGTAGGGTGTTGGGTTATGTGCCTGGCGGCATGCGCAGCTCCTTGGGTGGCAGGTATTTGTCGGTGAAGATCGTCTCTGGCTGTGGCGAGGAGGTCAGCGCGAATCCTTCAACGACCAGAGCGATGTTCTTCTTCAACCGCTCCAGGTCAGCCGCGCCGAAGCCGTTTTGCTTCACTTCCTCGGTGAGGAAGTGCTTCTCAATCGCCATCTTTAGCCGTTGGGTTTCTATCTCAGTGTCGATCAGCGGCTCACGGCGCTTGACGATCTCAACGGCGGCCGCTGGGTCAGCCAGCGCTTCCTGCCAGCCGCGGGCCAGTGCGCGCAGAAATCCCTTTACCGCTTCTTCGTTCTCTTGGAGGAACTTCGGCGAGGCCATGACGGCGTTGCCATAGAGCGGCAAACCCTGCTCCGCATACATGAAGGCAACGATATCTTCAGGCGCGACCTTATTGCGCAGCAGGCCGAACCAGCCACTACCGTAGAAGGCCGTAATGGCGTCCACCTCGCCTTTGGCCAGGGCGGCTTCGCGCAGGGCTGGCTCCATGGTGACCCACTCGACGCTGTTCGGGTCAATGCCGACCTGCTTAGCGAAGAGTGGGAAGAGGCGTCGGCCAGCATCGCCGGCCGGCGCACCGAGCTTCTTGCCTGCTAGGTCTGATGGCGTGTTGATCCCCTTGCCCTTGAGCGTGAACACTGTCATCGGCGCATTGTTGTAGAGGATGGCGATTGCTTGTAGCGCCTTGTCTGGATTCTTCACATTGAACTCGATCATCGAGTTAATGTCGGCGTAGCCCATCTCGTATGCGCCGCTGGCGATCTTGGTGACCGTGCCGGCTGAACCGGTGCCGCGGTCAATGACAACCGACAAGCCTTCTTCTGCGAAGTAGCCCTTGTCGAGGGCGATCAGAAACGGCGCCGACGGACCTTCGATCGCCCAATCCAGCGAGAAGCGGATGTGGGTGACCTTGGCTTTGGCCGGCGCGGCTGTTGGTTGCTGGCTGCCGGACGGCGGCGGGGCAGGGAGCGTGGCGCAGGCTGTGATGCTCATGGCGACGACCAACGGTAGTGTGATCTTTCTCAACATATCTGGACCTCCTTTTGCTTGGGTGGAATCTAGGATTCGATCTCGTCGCGGAGCGGAAAGCGCGATAGAAGGATGAGACCTTCACTCGCTGTTGATCAACCATTTTATTAAAGGTTGGCTAATTTGCACGGATGCGTTGTGGTTGGTGGGCAGCCCGTTTTCTGTCAGCCGAGTAGTCCTGATCGAGCCGGCGGATACCCCTGTATGCTTGGCATGACCAGCATGAAGCGCACGGGGGTCGCCAGCATCCTGCTTCACCCGGTCACTCTTGAGCGCGGCAAAGAATCTAATCTCGCGGCGGACCAAGTTGCCGCGGGGTAGCAGAGGTGGCAGGCTGATG
>JAGHYX010000225.1 GCA_017743375.1 Chloroflexota bacterium | reverse complement strand
C
This sequence comes from Chloroflexota bacterium, assembly GCA_017743375.1. Classification (GTDB taxonomy): domain Bacteria; phylum Chloroflexota; class Anaerolineae; order J036; family Brachytrichaceae; genus JAAFGM01. The sequence continues at coordinate 3,608 of JAGHYX010000225.1, read as the reverse complement.
TAAGTATGGCTTCGCCACTGCACAGGCTTCGCGCGCGCATGTCTGCGCGCTGCTTGAGCGGCGCGCTGGATGCCTGGCGCGCTTGGTTGCTCCTGTATGGGGACGACGCGACACTCGATGCGCTGTGGGACGCGCCGGACAGGAGCTATCGCATCAAACAGCTCCCTGGCTTCAGGTCCGCGCAGGTCTATGCGCTCTACGAGTTGCTGCGCGCCGCAAGCAAGCGCGGGGAGCTGATCAAGTCTGGGCGCGGTCTGTATGTCCTCCCTCATACCGCCTGCGCAGCTCCCCCACCCCGGCTGGAGAAATCAGTAAACAAGATCGGGCTGGCGATCTTGAGACGCCTCCGTGAACTGCCGGAGGGTTACCAGCGTTCGTGGATAGACCGCTACCGCGGCTGCCTGCTCGCCTATGCCGATGATAGGACGCTGCTGGCGCTGTGGGACGCGCCGGACCTTGACGCGCGGGTGCGGGCATGGCTAGGGGAACTCGCCAATCGCAGTCTGCATGCGACATACAGGGCGCTGCGCTGGGCAGCGCGGCGCGGCTACCTGGCATGGAGCGAGGAAACGCGAGCGTACACCCTTCCGGGCGTTGCGCCCTCGTCGCCACCCCCGCTCGGCAAAGTCAAGCTTAAGCGGATACTGGCGCGCGCGCGCGAGCTGGCTAAAGAGCGCGAGGAGATAGCGTTGGCGCTGGACGCCTCGCGCGTCTGGCTGCTCGCTCATGCTGACGACGAGACGCTGCTGGCGTTGTGGAATGCGCCGGACAGGGCCGAGCGAATCCGCGCGCTGCCTGGCTTCGCCCCAGAAGCGCTATACGCCAACTACGTGCTGCTCTGTAGAGCTCACCGGCGTGGGCAATTGGCCAAGATAGCGCGCGGCCTTTATGCGCCCGTGGACGTTCCCCAGCCGCCTGCTCACACTAAAAAAGCCCGTCACTTAAAAGTCCATCAGTTGCTCGCGCGTCTGCGCGCGCTGCCTGAAGCGGAACGCCGGGCCGGGATCACTCCGCGACGCGCCTGTCTCTTACTGAACGACGGGCGCGAAACGCTGGACGGCGAGGAACGGATGCGCGCATTGCTGCACAGGGCGCACAAGGCCGGTTTGTTGGCCCGCATCGCGCGCGGCGTGTATGCGCTCCCGGAAGACGCGGGGCCAACGCAGCCGGATGACGGCCTATGGGAAGAGATGAAGCGCGCGTTTGAGCGCTTGAGGGCAAAGGGCACGCTCATCACGCCTTCGCGGTTAGCCCTGGCGGTCATGATCGAGAGGGGTGAGATAGCCGATCGCGATGAGCACTGGACGTTGCCACCCAGTTTGCTCAAGCCAATTGTCTCGGCCATCCCGCTCCGAATTAGGCGGGCTGCCAAGATCTTTCTCGTCCGGCAGGCAGGCTTACGGCGGTTGGCGCGAGGCAACTACGTCTTCGCCAACTCCTCTCCGCAGGCGCTTCCACCGGCGGGGGCATCTCGCCGGTTTGCAGGGTTGTTCCTGCTGTTCACGGAGCGACTCAACGCGCTTGGATGGCGCGGGACGATAGACGTGTCGCGGGCGTATCTGCTGATCTTTGCGCTGCCGGAGATGCGCCAGGCGTTGTGGCGGCGTCCTGATCGGCTGATTGCGATCAGGAAATGGCCAGGCTATCGGGCGCCGGATTATCTGCGCGTCACAGCTATGCTGTCGGCTGCGGCCGCGGATGGTCTGCTGGTCAGGCTGCGCGAGGGGGTGTACGCCCTGCCAGGATACGCGCAGCCAGAAGCTGACGCAATATCGTTCAGCCTGCGGATGAGCGACCCGGTGATCACCTTGGCGCGCGCCGAGCTGCTCAGGCTATATTGGCGCGGATTGCTCGACGAGGATCAAGTCGCATCGCTGTGGGACGCGGGCGCTGAGCAGGTCAAAGAGGCGCTGGGTCAGCTTGCCGAGCGGGCCAATCCATACTATTTGCTGAACAGCGCACTCAATGCCGGCTTGTTGGCCAAGATCGGACCAGGGCTCTACATTCACCGCAATGCTGGTGTATTAAGTCCCATCAAGCAGTCGAGGTTGACCATGTTGACCTGATCCTGCTCGCGGAGGCAGGTCGGCTGAGCGGGCGCTCACTGTCAGTGATCGCAGCGATGCTAAGTCTGGAACGGCTGCCGTGGTATGAGCTGCCAGGGGAGATGCCTGGGCAGCGCGTTATAAGACGGCGATGCGCTTGGCGCAAGTGTAGTGTAGTGTAGTGATGAAATAAGCGTTGCGCCTAGCGCGCAGGCGGCGGATTCACTCCTTCAGCGCGCTCCGAACGGCAGCGCGCCAGCTGCCCACGGTACTTAGCCCGCTCGCGGGCAATCCGCGCCCGGCGCTCGGCATGGATATCCTGCGTCTCAAGGTAGCGCGCGACGTCATCTAGTCGCTCAGGGCACGCCCCCCATATGTGCCGTGACGGGTCATAGCTGACTAATTGCAGCTCGAGCATGGCCGAGAGATGGCGATAAACCGTTGGGCGCGAAAAGCCGCTCAAGGCAACTAATTGCTTCGCTGTGGCTTCGCCTAAAGCCACCAATGACGCGAAGATGCGCCCGGCATGACGGCCCAGGCCGCGATGCTCGAAGGCGGGATGGGCAGCGTAAGATGTCTCTCCGCTTGTCCCCTTACACGCATTGGTGGACAGTGTGTGTACGAGGGCAAAAGACGAGACAGCCTCCCCCCATCCATAAGCCTGGGCATACTGGCCCACGAACCCTCGCTTGCGCGTCAACAGGCCAGCCTTAATCAGCCGGCGTATGGCGCGGTGTGCTGTCATCCGGGTTACTTGCGCTGCTTGCTCAACATCGCGCAGGCTAAGATGCCACTCATGTTTGCCAGCCTTCATCGCCCTTTCGGCGTGCGCAAGCAGCACGCGCCGGTCGGTCTCGCGCGTCCGTGGCGATGTTCCGGGGAACTCCGCGCTCAGCGCCCACGCCTTCACGCGCTCGGCCATCTCCCTGGCTTGTATGTAGTCTGCGCGGTCGCCTTGCTCTTTGGCGCGCAGGTATTCAGCCAATAAGCGTTTCTCGAAGTCACGCCGGCTGGGGTCAAGGTGCTTTGGGTGACGCGAGGCGATGTAGCAGGCGCGCACGCGCTCAAAGCTCGCGCCGCTGTTGACTAGGGAGAGGATCAGCGCCCAATCAATTTCTGAGCGTGTGGCGTAGCGTTTGAGTACTCGTTCGTCTCCGCGCATGATGGCCGAAGCCAGCCTCGGTAGCTTTGATACCCCACCGTACTTCCATGGGATGTTCGGGAGTGGCGCGTCGCAGCGGACGATCGGCGCGTCAGGGTTGACCCAGCGGTATGGAACGCCGCTTGGGCGCGTGTTGGGCGAAGCGACCACGTAGGCGTGGTAGGCGCAGCTCTCCACCCAGCCAGCGCGCTGATCGCACCGGCTGGGGCGTGCACAGCCAGTATCCTCTATGACCATAACACCTCACCCCGAAGTGACCAGAACCGCATCCAATCGGCTAGCCGAGCGCGATGATAATCCGAACTCCCTGCGGATCTCGCAGGAAGTTTCTTTCGTTTAGCCGATTTACTTTAACCTCTGTCCAACCCTGTTCTTGAGCAGAACTTGCCGTTCCAGATCCT
>JAGHYX010000056.1 GCA_017743375.1 Chloroflexota bacterium | reverse complement strand
AACAATATCTGTTTTTGACCCAGCAAAGGTGTATCACTCGTGCACTTCAGCGGAGGTGGCGGGCATAGGTGGTTGTGGCGGCAACGAGGCAACATACTTGTCCCGCTAGCGGCGCACTCAACATGTGCGCAGTTTGGCATTGCTAAACAGGACTGCCTTTTGGCGCGTCTTGTCCTCTGGGCTCTGGTTCAGGCGTGGTCTATCGCTTGCATGTGCGAGCCGCCTTGCGCCCCTTGCGCATCTCTTGGCTGCCGCAAGAGGCACGGATGGCTGTCTGGGTCTTCTAGACCCGTCTTTGATTAAACCACTTCTTATCACTCACTCCCGCACGCTAGTTCAGAAGCGCGCCGAAGAGATCGACAGTGCGGGCAGCGATGCTCTCCCATTCGAATAGGCGGCTGAGCGCGCCCGCGCCGGCTTGTAGCCGCGCGCGAAGGGCTGGATCGCCAATTAACCGAGCGATGGCATCGGCCAGCGCATCCGCCTGGTCCGGGGGGACCAGCAAGACGTTCTCTTCGTGCACCAGCTCGCTGAGCGTGATGCGTGGTTGGGTCGTGATGACCGCGCAGCGGTGGGCCAAGGCAGCCATCAACGTGCCCCGCCGGAACGATGCCCCGTCGCGGTAGGGCAAGGCGATGCACACGCACGCCGCGAAGGCCTCGCTGACTCCCCGCTCGTCGAGGAAGCCGGTCGCGTAGATGTGCTCGCGCAGCCCCAGCTCGCCGGCCAACCGGTCGAGTTGTGCGGCATAGGCCTTGTTGGTCGGGTCGCTATCGCCAACCCGCCCGCCGATGTGCAGCAGGCCGGCGTTCACCCCTCGCGCGCGCAGGAGGCTCAGGGCGCGCAGCAACACCTCCGCGCCTTTGCTCTCGTTGAGGAAGCCGAAATAGCCGATCAGGACCACATCCTCGGCGATGCCCCGCGCGCGCCTCCAGGCAGCCGGGTCAAACGGGCCGAGCGGCACAGGGATGATGTTGCTGCCGATGGGGATCAAGGAAATCATCCGCACCCCTTCGCGGCTGAGCGTATCGCGATCCTCAACATTGGTGGTGATACAGGCCGAAGCGCCCTTGGCCATGGCCACGATCGCCCGCCAGCGCAGAAAGCCGGCTTTTGGAAACAAGTAGGGCACGCGCAGGTCATGAAAGGTCACGACGGTGGGGATGCGCTTGGCCAGCGCAGCGGGCAAGAGGTTGATGGCCGGGTGCATCTGATAAGCAGCAGCCTGATACTGTAAGTTCAACACATCTGGACGGAACAGCCGATTGAACCCCTCAATCCGTCGGCGCGTCTCCCAGTTCCACGCCGTCACCAGGCGATGAACATGCACGCCGGCGCATACGGTGTTGGTCGGCTCACCAGCCACAAAGCGCGTGATCACATGCAGCTCGTGGCCCAAGCCGACCAACGCCTCCGCTAGCCGGCGCGTGTAGTCGCCCAGTCCGCCCTGGAGCGGGGGATACTCCCCGGCGATCAGCGCGATGCGCATTGCGAACAGGGTCTAGTCCTCATCTTCCTCTTCTTCTTCCTCGGCCATCTTGCCCAGCATCTTGTCGATCTCATACAGACCGGTGGCCTGGGTGCCGATGACCGCGATGCGGTCGAGGATGTTGCGGGCCTTGATCTCGGCCTCGCGCTGCTCGGCCACGAAGTCCTGTAGCCAGTTCCAAGTGGCGTGGTCCTTCTCGGCGATCGCCAGGTCCACGATGGCGTGGATCTTGTTGGCGACGCTCATCTCCAGCTCGAGCACCTGCTTCATGATCTCGGGCAGGGAGTTGAACTCATGAGGCGGCTCGGCCACCGCCGGCACGCGCGCCGCGCTGTCCTGGTCAACGATGTACTGGAGGAAGCGCTGCATGTGCTCGCGCTCCTCTTCGGAGCTGGCCATCAGGTAGCGCGCCGCGCCCTCATACCCCTGGGCGTCACACCACAGGGCCATTGAGAGGTAGACGCTCGAGGCATATGCTTCTTCGGCAGCCTGCTTGTTCAACGCGATCGTCATCTGTTCGGAAATCATCTCCAGAATCCTCCTTTGGATGATCCAAGTCCAGTCCAGATTTTACACCATATAGGAAGTTTTTTGACTGACATCAAACCTTGAAGTAACAACGATCACCGCGCGGCCCATTTGAGCAGCTTGCTCAGCGGCCAGGCGTTGATCACCGAAGCCGGCGTGACCCAGGCGCGGCGCGCGACCATCACACCCAGCGCCATGTGTCGCAGACCGGCCGGCGCGTGGGCGTCGGTGCTGATGCTGAGTTTGCACCCCAGCTCAACCGCTCGTCGCGCGAGCACGTCGTTTAGGTCCAGGCGGCTGGGGTCGCTGTTGATCTCCAAGGCCACGTCGTGCTCCAGCGCAGCCCGAAACAGCGCCTCCCAGTCGTAGTCTGCGCCCTCGCGCTCGTTGATCAATCGGCCGGATGGATGGCCGAGGATGCGCACGGCAGGATGCTGCATGGCGCGGATGGCGCGCGCGGTGATCTTCTCGCGCGGCTGGTCTAGCGCGGTGTGTATTGAGGCTTGTACCAGGTCGAGCTGCGCGAGCACCTCATCAGGCAAATCGAGCGCGCCATCGCTGCGCACTTCCACCTCGATCCCCTGAAGCACGCGGAACTTATGCCCCTCGCGCTTGAGCTGAGCGTTTACCTGGTCTATCTCCTTGCGCTGGGCCAAGATGCGTTCGGGGTTCAGGCCGTTCACCACGCCCAGCCCGGCGCTGTGGTCGGTGATGAGGATGTATTCATAGCCCAGGGCGATGGCCGCCCGCGCCATGCCCATCACATCAGCGGCGCCGTCGCTCCACGTGGTGTGCATCTGTAGATCGCCCTTGATGTCCTTCAGCTCGATCAAGTCAGGCATCACCACGCGCCCTGGCCCTAGCTCCAGCGCCTTCTCCACCTCGCCGCGGTCTTCGCGCAGCTCCGGCGGGATGTAGGCCATGCCGAGGCGGGCGTAGAGCGCCGGCTCGTTGTCGAACGTCTCTACTTCGTCGCTGCCGATGCGGGTGACGGCATATTCGTTCAGCGAGAGGCCCTTCTTCTGGGCGATCTCGCGCACCTTGATGTTGTGGAGTTGTGAGCCGGTGAAGTACTGCAGCGCTGTGCCCCAGACGCGCGGCTCGATCGCCCGCACGTCCACCTGCAGCCCGCTGGCCAGGCGGATGCTGCTCTTGGTCTCGCCTTTGGCCAAGACCTCGGCGATGTCTGGCAGGCTGAGGAAGGCTTGCATGACCGGTTCGGGGTCGTTGGTGGCGACCAGGATGTCCACGTCGCCGATGGTCTCTTTGCCGCGCCGCAGCGAGCCGGCGTAGGCGGCCTGTTGCACGCCGGGCAGCGCGCTCAGCCTTTCCACGATCTGCTGAGCCAGCGGCAGCGCATCGCCCAGCCGGACGCGCCCTGTGGCGCGCCGCTTGAGCGATTCGAGGCCGGCCAGGATCTTCTGCTCGGCCTTCTCGCCCATCTTGGGCAGCGTCCGCAGGCGGCCTGCGCGCGCGGCAGCCTCGAGCTGTTCGAGGTCGGTGATGCCGAGCCGATCCCAGAACTCTTTGGCCCGCTTTGGGCCGATGCCGGGCACGCGCAGCATCGCAACGACGCCATCGGGCACTTCGCTGCGCAGTCGTTCGTAGAACGCCAGCTGGCCGGTGCGCATCAGCTCGTCAATCTTGGCGGCGATCTCCTTGCCGATCCCGGGGATCTCCTCCAACGCGCCGGCCTGCCACAGGTCGGCGATGGGGCGCGCCGCGTTCAGAATGTTCTCGGCCGCCGTGCGGTAGGCGCGCACCTTAAAGATGATCTCGCCCTGAATCTCCAGGCGGTCGGCGATGTCGTTGAAGATCTCAGCGAGTTGCTTGTTCGAGAGCGCCATAACGGCTACTATATAGCGCCGTTACAATCCGGGCTTGTCATGCGCGCGTCCGCCTTTCGCTGGTTCGCCCTGGCCTGCTATGCCTTTGTCAGCCTAGGGATTAGCGCAGCGCTGCTCGGGCCGCTGTTGCCCACGCTCGCCGCGCGCACCAACGCCGGCTTTGAGCAGATAGGGGTGATCTTCACCTGGATGTCTCTCGGCTATATCCTCTCCGCGCTGATCATCAACACGCTCGGCGCGCGCATTGGCACGCGCGGCATGCTGATCGGCAGCCCGCTGGTGGTCATCCTCAGCATGACGCTGCTGGCGCTGGGGGAGCAGCTGGATGTGTTGTTCCTCGGCGGATGCCTGCTCGGGCTGGGACAGGCAGGCACGCAGGTGGCCTACAACACTGTCTTCGGCGCGCAGTCCGGCGAGGGCGCGGCCAAGTTAAACCGACTGAACGCCTTCTTTGGCCTTGGCGCACTGATCGGCCCGCTGCTGGTCTCCGCCAGTTATCTCCTCACCGATGACGGCCGCCTTGCGCCGTGGGCGGCAGCCGTCATGGCGCTGCCCTTAACCATTGGCGCGATCGCCATGCGTGGTGCGCTTGGTCAACCGGGCGCGCCGCCGGCCGGCCAGGACGCCAGGCGGCTGTTTGCCTCGCCGGCGGCGTTGATCCTGTGCCTGATGATGGCGCTGTATGTCGGCTGCGAGGTGGCTTTCAGCGGCTGGGCGACGGAGTTCACCCGCCGCGCGGTCAGCATCAGCCCGGCACAGGCTGCCAGCGCAGTCAGCGTCTTCTGGGCAGCCCTGGCATTCAGTCGCTACTTCGCAAACTTGGCCTTGGCGCGCATCCCGCCGATTCAGTTGGTGGGGGTGCTCTTCGGCGTCGCGCTGCTTGGCCTGCTGATCATGTTGACAGCGCATCAGGTGGGCGCGGCGGCCTGGTTGGGCGCAGCGGTGGTCGGCATCGGTCTCGGCCCGATCTACCCTACGCTGGTCAGCATCGGGATTCAGAAGTTTCCCTTCGCTGCGCGGATGATCACCAGCGCGCTGACCAGCGTGGGCGCGGTCGGCGCGCTGTTCATCCCGGCGCTGACCGGCGCAGCGATGGAGATAGGCGCAGCAGCGGGCGCGGAAGCGTGGGGGCTGTTGATCAGCGTGTTGCTGGTCGTCCTGGCGCTGTGGGCCACTGCGCGGCGCAGCCTGTCCTTTGCGTAGTCGCTCGCTTACGGCCTCGCCTTTCGCGTTGTGGCGAAAGTCCGCGTCGCTGATGCCGCACGGCCTGGTGGTGATGAAACTGACTGGGCCAGGATGGTCATCGCCGCGTTGCGGCCGTTGATGCCGATCACGCTGCCGCCGGGATGCGTGCACGCGCCGCACAGATAAACCCCATCCATCGGCGTCTTGTAGCTCAGCCGCCGATCCCACATGAAATCGGGCAGGCACTCGCCCTGGAAGATGTGCCCGCCGGCCAGGCCGGTGCGCTGTTCGATGTCCGGTGGGCCGAGCACCTCCACGTCTATCACTGCCTGCGGAAAGTTCGAGACAAAGCGCGCGATGGAGGCGATGCCGAGCTGCTTGACCTCCTCGCGGCGCTCATCCCAGCTCCGGCCATCGGCGAATGCGTAGGGCACGTACTGCGAGAAGACGCTCATGGTGTGGCAGCCGCGATAGGGCGAATCGGGCGCGATGACGCTTGGGTCGTGGACGGTCTGGAAGTACTGCTCCGTCCACAGCCAGGCCGGCAGCGCGCCGCGCTGCGCCGCGGCAAAGCCGGCCTGCCACTCCGCTTTGGTCAACGGCGTGTTGATTTGCCCGAAGTGGTGGGGCTGAAGTTGGCCGGGCCGCGCCTTGAAGTCTGGCAACTCGCGCAACAGGAAGTTGAGCTTCACCGTGCAGCCCTGGATCGGGATGGCCATGACCTGCGCGCGCCAGCGTGGGTCGGCGTCGTCCCCCAGCAACCGCAGCGTCGTGCGCGGGTCGGCGTTGCTCACCACCACCGGCGCGTGGATCAGCTCGCCGGCTTCGAGCATCACCCCTTCGCCGGGGCAGATGCGCGCCACCGGCACGCCGGTGGCGACGAGCGCGCCGGCCGCTTGGGCCGCCGCGCACAAAATAAACGAGACCATCCCCATCCCGCCCTTCACGTAGCCCCACGTGCCGGGGTAGCCGCCCAGCCGGCCGGAGCTGTGGTGAAAGTAGATGGACGCCGTGCCTTTGTCGAACGGCCTGGCGTTGGTGCCGATCACCCCTTGGCCGAGGTAGGCGATCTGCAAGCGCTCGTCGCGCAGATAGCGCTCCACAAACTCGGCCATGCTCCACTCGAAGAGCAATCCGCGCACCTCTTCGTCGTCGCCGATTCGTTCTTCGAGCTGCTCGCGCGTCGGCGAGGGGCCAATCCAGGCATCGTCTGGGCCGTCGGGGCGGATCACATCGCGGGCGCGCCGCATCACAGCCTGCATCGCGCGCCAGCCGGCCAGGTCGCGCGGCGCCAGCGCGCGGATCTCGGCCTCGCAGCGCGCTTCGTCGTCGTAAAGTTGGATGCTGCTGCCGTCCTCGAAGGGCACGAATAAGCCGTTGAGCGCTGGCGTCCATTCGTAGCCGTAGCGCGCGAAGTCCAGCTCCTCGATCACCAGCGGGTGAAGCAAGCCGGCCAAGTAGGCGCATGGCGACATGCGCACGCCCGGCCACGTCTCCTCCAGCGTGCATGCGCCGCCCACGCGCTCGCGCGCTTCCAACACCAATACGCGCCAGCCGGCGCGGGCCAAGTAGGCCGCGCAGGCCAGGCCGTTGTGGCCGGCGCCGACCACGATGGCGTCCCAGGTGCGCGCGGCCAGGTCTTTGATCGGGGCCGGCAGGCCGAGCCGGCCAAGGGAAGCGAAGACGGTAGTCATGGCTGCGCCTCGGGCTGATGATAGGGTCAAGCGACAACATGCGCAAGCACAGGACAGGTGTACGCATCGCCCGCCGTGCCGCCGGCATCACAAGAGGAAGGATCTAAACGGCTGCCAAACAACAGGGCAGCCTTCCACCGAGCGATGCTGCCGGCGAAGGCCGAATGGAGGGTGGGCGATGGCGCCGCCGTCGCCACCCGGCATTTTGCCCCTGGCCGTAAATACACCCCCCTTTCATCAGTGATCACTACAATCAGTGGCTATGCGCGCTGCGCTTAGCACTTCCTCCCTGCGGCGGTTGCTCCCTTACGTTGCGCCCTATCGGGCCATGGTGGCGGCTGCTGCGCTGCTGTTCATCGTGAGCACCGCGCTCAACCTGGCCTTCCCACTCATCAGCGGCCAACTGGTGAACGCCGTCACCGGCGCCTCGGTCGGGCTGAGCGCGGAGCAGATCATCGGCCTCCTGATCGGGGTGTTCGTGGTGCGGGCCGGCGTGGACATCGGCAGTCAACTTTTGCTGGCTTACGCCGGCGAAGCCGTCACCCGCGACCTGCGCCAGGACGTGTATGCGCATTTGCAAACGTTGGGCCTCGGTTTCTTCGCCAATCGGCGCACCGGCGAACTCATCTCGCGCCTTTCATCTGACGTGACCGTGGTGCGCACCGCGCTGGTGAACAACCTGGCCACCCTGGTCAGCAGCCTGTTGACGGTGATCGGCTCGGCGGCGCTGATCGTCACCATCAACTGGCGGTTGACGGCGGTCGTGGTGGCGGTCTTCCCCCTGGCCACAATCCTGGCCAGGCTATATAGCCGCTCGCTGCGCCCGCAGGCGACGCAGGTGCAGGACAAGCTGGCCGATGCCAACGCCGTGGCCGAAGAGACCATCAACGGCGTGCGGGTGGTGAAGGCATTTGGGCGTGAAAGCTATGAGATAGCGCGGTTCAACGCCGCGTCTCAGGAAGCCTTTCGCAGCGCGCTGCGCCTGGCGCGCATCCGCGCCACGTTCGGGCCGTTGATCGGGTTGATGTTCTTCTTCTCGCTGGTCGGGATTCTGTGGTTCGGCTCGCGCGAGGTGAGCGCCGGCCGGCTGAGCGCTGGCGACTTGGTGGCGTTTCTCATCTACGGCGGCGTGATCGCCGGCGGCATCTCCGGCCTGGCCAACATCGTCACCCAGTTCCAGGAGGCGGTCGGGGCCACCCGCCGGCTGTTCGAGATCCTCGACACGCCGCCGGAGGTGCGCGACGCGCCCGACGCACGCCCCATCGGGATGGTCCAGGGGCGCATCACGTTTGAGCGGGTGTGCTTTGCTTACGAGCAGGGGGTCGAAGTGCTGCACGATATTTCGTTGGAGATCGCGCCCGGCGAAGTGCTGGCCCTGGTCGGCCCCAGCGGCGCCGGCAAGTCCACCTTGTTTAACCTGATTCCCCGCTTCTACGACCCCACCAGCGGCGTGATCCGGCTGGATGGCCACGACCTGCGGACGCTGACGATTGCCAGCCTGCGGGCAAACATCGCCATCGTGCCCCAGGACACGTTGCTGTTCAGCGGCACGGTGCGCGAGAACATCCTCTACGGCAACCTGGAGGCCAGCGAGGCCGAGATGATCGCCGCGGCCCAAGCGGCAAACGCGCACGAGTTCATCCAAGCGCTGCCGCAGGGCTATGACACGCTCGTGGGCGAGCGCGGGGTCAAACTCAGCGGCGGCCAGCGCCAGCGGATCGCGATCGCCCGCGCCATCTTAAAGAACCCGCGCATCCTGTTGCTGGACGAGGCGACTTCCTCGCTGGATAGCGAGAGCGAAGGGCTGGTCCAGGAGGCGCTGAGCCGGCTGATGCAGGGCCGCACCACGATCATCATCGCCCACCGCCTGAGCACTGTTCAGATCGCCGATCGCATCGCCGTGTTGGACAAGGGCCGGCTGGTGGAGCTTGGGCCGCACGACGCGCTGATGGCGCAGCGCGGGCTGTACTACAAGCTATACACGCTCCAGTTTGAGCTAAACGGCCAGGCGGGAGAAGACGATGTGGCCAGCGAGGGACCGGCGCGCGCTTCGGCAGCGCAACGCCGCCGCGGTCTAAGCCCGCTGGCGCTGTTCGGCGTATGAATCACCTCTTCGACATCACGGGAAAGTGTGCCCTGGTCACCGGCGCGTCGCGCGGGTTGGGGCTGGCGATCGCCCAGGGGTTGCTGGCCGCCGGCGCCCGCGTCGCAGCGGTTGCCCGCACGCCGCCAGCTTCGCCCGTTCCCGGCCTGGTCTTCCTCCCCTGCGCGCTGGTCGAGCGAGAGGCGCGCAAGGGACTGGTTGACCGTGTGGCCGAGATGCTGGGGACGATAGATATCCTGGTGCACTGTGCCGGTCAACAACACCGCGAGCCGGCCGAGCGTTACCCCTTGGACATGTTCACGGCGATGTATGAGCTACACGTGATCGCCGGCATGGACCTGTGCCAGCAAGCGGCGCGTTACATGTTGCCGCGCGGGTCGGGCAAGATCATCTTCGTCAGCAGTGTGCTGGGCTTTCAGGGCGGCATCAACGTGCCGGCGTATAGCGCGGCCAAGCACGCGACGGTCGGCCTGGTGCGCGCGCTGGCCAACGAGTGGGCAAGCCGGGGTGTGAACGTGAACGCCATCGCCCCAGGCTACATGAACACCGAGATGATCGCGCCGCTGATGAAAGACCCCCAGCGCGGACCGGCCATCCTCAGCCGCATTCCCGCCGGCCGGCTGGGCGAACCCCACGACCTGGTGGGCGCGGTGATCTTCCTGGCCAGCGCCGCGTCCGACTACGTGCATGGTCACACGCTTGTCGTGGACGGCGGCTGGCTGGCGCGCTAGCCGGCGCGCTTGAAGACCTCGTCCACCTCCACCTGAAAGCCCTCGGCCAGCCGATTGGTCATGTTGGCTGTGGCGACGATGGACATCAGCTCGCCGAACATCGCGTCGGTCATCCCCTTGGCGCGGGCGGCTGCCGTGTGCGACGCAACGCAGTAGTCGCATCCGTTGGTCGCGCTCACCGCGATGTAGATCAGCTCGCGCACCAGCGGGTCAAGCTGGCCTGGGCCGGTCATCACCTCTTTGACCATCTGCCACGTGCGACGCAGGGTGGGCGGATGTTGGGCCAGGGCTTTCCAGAAGTTATTGATGTACTCGGTCTTGCGGGTGGCGCGGATGTCATCGTAGATCGCGCGCACCTCTTCGTTTGCGTCTTCGTATTCAATAAGCCTGTTCATCGCAGATCATCCTTCGCCAGCTCATCCAGGTAACTGGCATACCAGCGCGCGGTGTCCTCAATGCCTACGTCGTGTGGGGTGTAGGTGAAGTCGGGGTAGGCAGCGGCAAATTTCGCGCCGTCCAGGATGAACGGGCGCTCGAACTGATACATTACCTCGCTGATCTCCGCCACCTGGGATGAGAAGAGGCCGAATAATCGAAACAACCCGCCTGGCCTGACGCCGACCTTCGGCGGCTTGCCGAAGGCCGCGAACACGCGCTGGATGAACTCCTGGCCGGTGAGCGGCCCGGGGCCGGGGACGTGCCAGGCTTGGCCATACGCCTTGTCGTTCAGCGCCAGCAGCACGCAGGCCGCGGCGGCATCGGGCAGATAGATGAAATCGTGCGGCACATCCAGCCGGCCCAGCCAGAAGGCGCGCTTATCTTTGTAGGCCGCTTCGAAGATCGCGCTGATAAAGGTGCCCAGCACGTGTGCGCCGTAGAACGTCGGCAGGCGCGGCAGGACCACGGGCACCTCGCCGCGCTCGTGCGCCCAGAGCAGCGTCATCTCGATCTCCTTGCGGAGCATCCCGCGCCGGCTGGTGGGCGCTTGAGGATGGTCCTCGGTCGCCGGCACTTGGCGCAGCGGCCCGTACACCAGCCCGTTGCTGGGCTGCACCAGTCGCGCGCCTGCTTGTTTGGCGGCAGCCAGGACGTTGTTTGTCACCTCCCTGAGCTGGCCGGTGACATAGACGCAGTTGTAGATCACGCCGGCGCCGCGACAAGCCGCCGATAGGCCTTCTCGGTCGGTCACAACATCGCAGGTCGCAATCTCAACCCCCTCCGGCAGCATCTCCGCTGCCTTGTTCGCGTCGCGCGCCACTGCGCGCACGGGCAACCCTTCTGCCTCGACCAAGTGATGCACAACGGCGCAGCCGAGCGCGCCCGACGCGCCGAGGACGACGTGACGTTCGGACATGCCTGCTGTATCGTATCAGAATTGGCGATGGATTGGGTGGAGGAAGTGCATTCACCAATGAGGGCAACACAGCGCCTCTTCTAGGCAGCGACTGAGGATGCTGTGCCTTCAAAGTTCTTCGCGTTCTCTGCGTCTCCGCGTGCGATCGGCCTTGTCCCCAACTGTGAATGCATCTGGCTGACGATCGGCATGACAGTGAGAGGACGCTGCGGGGTCGCCGGCGCTCTGCCTTACCCTGTCACCCTGAGCGCAGCGAAGGGTCTAAACTCGCGGCCGGCTAAGGCGCTGCGTGAGGCGGGGCGTTTGGTAGCTGCGCGGCGTCTCGGTTGAGCGGGATTTTAGATGCTTCGCTGCGCTAGCATGACAGTAGGGTTGGGTATGAGTGACTTCGCGGGACTTCGGTCGGGCGGGATTTTGGATGCTTCGCGTTGGCATGAGGGACTGTTATGACGAGCTGAACGAAACGCGCCTGTGTAAATCCGAACTCACGTTACATTAGAATAGCACCTGCTTATCAGATATTCAGGAGCGATTCGATGAAAGCCTATCAAGTTCTCGCGCGTTATGCGCTGATCGCTGCGCTCGTCGGCCTCGGCGCAGATCAGCCTGCGCTGGCCCAGGGCCGCACCCCTGCGCAACCCACCAGCCGGCCCAGCGCGCCGTCCGGCGAGCTGATCATCTACGAAGACGCGCTCGCCGAGGGCTGGCAGAACTGGTCGTGGAATACCCAAGTGGACTTCGCCAACGCGCAGCCGGCCCTGGGCCGCCGCTCAGCGGCCGTGACGTATAGAGGGCCATACAGCGGCTTCTCGCTGCGCGCGCCGGCCCCGATTGACGCCCAGCGCTACAGCGGGATCGCCTTCTGGGTGCACGGGGGCAGCGCGGGCACGCGCAGCCTGAGCTTCTACGTCCAGCAGAGCGACAGCGGCGATGAATCGCGCAAGGTACAGCTCGAGGCGCCCGCCGGCACGTGGACGCCGATCACCATCTCGCTGAGCGCATTAGGCAATCCAAAGGTGATCAAGCGCCTGAACCTGCAGGACAACAGCGCCAGGCAACAACCGACCTTCTACGTGGACAACGTGCGGCTGGTGAGCGGGCGCTTGGAAGGCGCGCTCAGCATCCCGCCCACCGGCCCCACTAAGGAGGGCGACTACATCGTGTATAGCGATGTGTTGGCCGAGGGTTGGGAGAACTGGTCGTGGGACACCCAGGTGGACCTGGCGAACGCGCAGCCGGCTCTGGACCGCCGCTCCGTGGCTGTGGTCTATAGGAAACCCCTCGCCGGCTTCTCGCTGCGCGCGCCGGCCCCGATTGACGCCCAGCGCTACACCGGGATCGCCTTCTGGGTGCATGGGGGTAGCACGGGCAAGCGCAGCCTGAGCTTCTGCATCCAGCAGAGCGATAGCGGGGACATCTCGCGCAAAGTGTATTTTGAGGTCCCCGCCGGGACTTGGACGCCCATCACGATCCCGCTCAGCTTGCTAGATAACCCCAAGGTGATCAAGCGCCTGAACTTGCAGGACAGCAGCGGCAAGCCCCAGCCAATGTTGTACGTGGACAACATTCGGTTGGTGAGCGGGCCACTGAAAGGCGCGCCCAGCGTCCCGTTCATTACCCCCACCAAGGCCAGCAACTGAGGCGCGGATGGCGACGGGTGGGCTGATGAACCGGGGCATTCACCAATAGGGGCAGCCTCCCACCAAGCGCTGCCGCTAGCGAAGGCAAATCCATAGGGGGTGGGCGACGGCACTGCCGTCGCCCACCCAGCGTTTTGCCCCTATTGCTCAGCGAGCAGGCAGCGCACCATCCTCCCTCGCTCAATGCACCGATTGTGATAAAAATCACATTCAATCCGGGACATACGCACATTGCGCTCACTTACGCGCCGTGGGACGATCGCGCACAAGGAGGTTCTGCGATGACGAAGGCGGCTATGCTCTATTCAAAGGAACGCTTTGACCAACTGGACCGACGCATCACGCGCTGGATGGCGCGTTATGGGTTGCTCCTGTTGCGCTTGGGGCTGGGCGTGGTGTTCTTGTGGTTCGGCGCGCTCAAGCTTGTGCCCGACCTTAGCCCGGCCCAAGACCTGGCCGCGCGCACGATCAGCATGCTGAGCTTGGGCCTGCTGCCGGCCAGCGTCAGCGTGCCGCTGCTGGCGATCTGGGAATGCGCGATCGGCCTGGGCCTCATCATCGGACGGCTGATGCGCGTCACCATCCTGCTGCTCCTCGTTCAGATGCTGGGCACGCTGACGCCGCTGGTGTTGCTGCCGGCGGAGACGTGGACGATCTTCCTGCTCGCACCCACCCTGGAGGGGCAATACATCATCAAGAACATCGTGCTGGTGAGCGCTGCCCTCGTGATCGGCGCGACGGTGCGCGGCGGCTACGTGCTGGCCGAGCCGGGCGATTGCCGCTGAAAGGCCGCGCGCAGCCCAACCGCCAACGGCTGCGGCCGGAAGCCGAACGCCTCCTCGCACCCCCTTCCGGTGCGGCAGGATTGATCGAATTGCGTGATGAAAGTCACCGCGTCGCGCGAGAACAGCGGCGTGGGCAGGCGCTCGCCGATCGCGCCGGCCAGCATCAGCAGCGGCTGTGGAATGGGCAGCACAATCCAGCGCCGTCGCGGCGCTGCGGCCTGCGCCACGGCCAGCATGAACGCGCGCCACGTCACCTCATCCGGGCCGCACACGTTCACCAGGCCGGTGACCTCGGGGCGCTCAACCGCCAGCGCGATCGCGCGGGCGACGTCGTCCACGTGCACCGGCGCGCAGCGTGTCTGCCCGCGCCCCAGGATGGGCAACAGCGGCGACCAGCGCGCCGCGCGCGCCAGGCGCGAGAAGTACTTGTCGTCGCTGGCATACACCACGTTGACCCGCAGCGCCACGGAGGGGATGCCGCTCTCCAGCACAGCCTGTTCAGCAGACAGTTTGGCGCGGATGCCTGGGTGGGGTGGGTTCGGGTTATTCAGGGCGATCCCGCTGACGTAAACCAGCCGGCGCACCCCGGCCGCCTGGGCCGCCCGCACGCAATGCAGCGTGCCCAGCCGATCAACCGCGTCGAACGTCTCGGCGCGCCTCGGATTCTCAACCGGGAAGTTCTGGAACTGGTGCGAGAGGACGACGGCGTCGCAGCCCTCAAAGGCCGCCGGCAGCGAGTCCGGCAGGCGCACGTCGCCCTGGTGATACGCCACGGGCGCATCGCGCAATAGCGAGACGTGGGGCGCGGCGCGGCGCGAGAGCACGCGCACCGCGTGGCCGCGCGCGGCCAGCGCGCGTGCGGCGTGGCGACCGATCAGCCCCGTGCCGCCGGTGATCAGCACGCGCATGCGAAGCAAAAGCCCGCTGCGCATCGCAGCGGGCCTACGCGCGGATGCCGACTGAATTAGGCGGCCGGCTCGGCCTGGGCGGCAGCGGCCTTGATCTCCTCGGCGCGGCGCATGTCCACCAGGTCAGGGCCGAGCACCGGGATGGGTATCACGTCGTCTTCGCCCTTGCGATACCAAGGGACGTTGCGCAGGGATTGCTTGTCTATCTTCTCTTGGAGCTTGATGAAGCTATGCAAGAGCGCCTCGGGGCGCGGCGGGCAACCGGTGATGTAAACGTCCACCGGGATGAACTTATCAATGCCGCTGACCACGTTGTAGCCCTCTTTGAACGGGCCGCCGGCCGTGGCGCATGCGCCCATGGCGATCACGTAGCGCGGCTCCGGCATCTGGTTGTAAAGGCGGACGATCTGCGGCACCATCTTCTTGGTCACCGTGCCGGAGACGATCATCAGGTCTGCCTGGCGCGGGCTGGCGCGCATCAGCTCCCAGCCGAAGCGGGCCAAGTCGTGCCGGCTGGCGGCGGTGGCGATCATCTCGATCGCGCAGCAGGCCAGGCCGAACAACATCGGCCACATGCTGCGCTTGCGCCCCCAGTTATAGAGCTTGTCCAGCGTGGTAATAAATACGTTATTGCGCAAATCCGGCGGCACGCGCGGATCGTTCTGTAGCTCCTCTGGCATATTCGCACGGTTCAACTCTGTCATTTCTCGCACACCTCTCGCGCTACTTCAACTCCACCCACTCCATTTGAATGCGCTCTAGCCACTCTATGGGCATCACATCGCGCTCATCGCTGAAGCCATCCAGGGCGACCACCCAATCGCGTAACAAGGCCAAGTCAAGGCTGGCCGGATCATCCACGCCCGGATGCGCGGCGTTGAGCAAGAGCGCGATCGGATATGTGTCGTCCCAGTAGAGCGGGTCGGCCACTGTTTATCGGCGTGATTATACTGACGGCGAGCGATGGGCGGCGCTTGCTGAGGATGCGTTAAGCAAGCGCGGTCAGCCACACCCCGCCAGGCAGCGATGCACATACACGCGAGCAAGCCGATGTTTCGCTTTCGCGATCGCGCCCACGCCGGCCAGTTGTTGGCCCAGCGCCTCCAGCATCACGCAGGCCGAGAGGGCACACTGGTGCTGGCGCTGCCGCGCGGCGGCGTCGTGGTCGGCGACGAGGTCGCCCGCGCGCTGCGCGCGCCGCTCGACGTGCTGATCGTGCGCAAGCTGGGCGTGCCGGGCCACGAGGAACTGGCGATGGGTGCGATCGCCTGGGGCGGCGTGCAGGTGCTGGACGAAGCGCTCATCAACGCCCTAGGATTGAGCGAAGCGGAGGTGGCGCGCGTCATTGCGCAGGAACAGGCCGAGCTGAGCCGGCGCGAGCGGGTCTTCCGGGCAGGCCGTCCCTTCCCCGCGCTCGCGGGCCGCACCGTCATCCTCGTGGACGACGGCATTGCCACTGGGGCGACGATGGAAGCTGCTGCGCGCGCCGTTCGCGCCCACGCGCCGGCTCACTTATGCATTGCCGCGCCCGTCGTCGCGCCCCAGGCGCTGGCAAGCCTACATGCACTCGCCGATGAGGTCGTGGCCGTGCTCATGCCGATGGTGCTGCGAGGGATCGGCGCGTGGTACGAGGACTTCTCGCAACTGAGCGATGAGGAGGTGCTCGCTTACCTGCAGGCGCGTTCGTAGCCAGGGACAATTGTCATGTTGGGCGCAGCAAAGCATCTAAACGCCCGCCCGGCCATATCGTAGGGCGTAGCGATGCTACGCCCCCCACAGGGGACACTCCCTCCCCGTAAACGGCTCAGCATTAAGTGCTTGGGG
>JAGHYX010000224.1 GCA_017743375.1 Chloroflexota bacterium | reverse complement strand
ATTTTGGTGATTTGCACGATCAACTGCGCTCAAGTCGTATGGGTAGCTTGGCGTCCTCCGCCTGTTGTCGGACAACGCCATCCAGCCATGAGGCGATGCAAATGCGATTGCCGATGCAGTCGGCCAACGCTCAGTATTCGGGCGCATGGATGTCGTCAACGATGCGCCCGCATCACTTGCTGAGGCGGCGCATGCGCTCATCCGCCGAGGTAGGCATCGCGCACCTCTGGGCTATTGCGCAGCGCCGCGGCCGGCCCTTCCAGCACGATCCGCCCGTTCTGCAACACGTACCCGCGATGCGCAATCTGCAGCGCCAGATTCGCGTTCTGCTCCACCATAAATATCGTGACGCCGTCCTGGTTGATGCGCTGGATCAGCGCCAGCACGCGATCCACGAACAAGGGGGAGAGGCCCATGGTCGGCTCGTCCATGCATAGCAGCTTGGGCCGGCCCATCAGCGCGCGGGCCATCGCCAGCATCTGTTGCTCGCCGCCGCTCAGCACGCCGCCGCGCTGGTTCAGGCGTTGGCGCAGGCGCGGGAAGAGCTCCAGCATCCGCTCGTAGTCGCGCTGTATTTCGGCGCGGTCGCGCCGGCTATATGCGCCCATCAGCAGGTTCTCGCGCACGGTCATCTCCGGGAAGATGCGGCGCGACTCCGGCACCGAGCCGATGCCCAGCCGGATGATCTGGGGCGTGGGCAGGCCGAGGATCGCGCGCCCGTCGAAGGTCACTCGGCCCGCTCGAGGCCGCACCAGCCCCAAGATCACCTTCATGGTCGTGGATTTCCCGCTGGCGTTGCCGCCCAGCAGGCAGACGATCTCGCCGCGCTTCACCTGCAGGCTGACCCCGAAGTGGACTTGTAGCGGTCCGTAGAAGGTGTCTATGCCGTCCAGCGCTAATAGGACGTCTTGATCTGCTTCAGTCATTGTCTTGTTGTGTTCGCTGAGCATGGCCCAGATAGGCTTCGATCACGCGCGGGTCGTTCCGCACCACCTCCGGCCGGCCCTCGGCGATCTTGCGCCCATCGTCCATCACCACCACGCAGTCGGAGACCTGCATCACCAGCGAGAGCTTGTGCTCGATCAACAGAATGGTCAGGCCGCGCTGTTTGAGCCTCTGGATGAAGGCCAGCAGCTCGGCGGTCTCTGTGGGGTTCATGCCGGCGGTGGGTTCATCCAGCAGCAACAGGCGCGGACGCAAGGCCAGCGCGCGCGCGATCTCGGTCCGCCGGCGGTTGGCGTAGGAGAGGGTATAGGCCGGCCGGTCGGCGCGCGGCAGCAGGCGCTCGCCAAACAGGGCCAGCACCTCTTCCGCCTCCGCCCGCAGGCGGCGCTGTTCTGCGCGCCAAGCGGATGGTTGAACGAGCGCAGCGAGCAGCTCGGCCAGCGCGCTGGCGCGCGATGCGCGCTGGCGCGTATGCGCGCCGATCAACACGTTCTCCAGCACGCTGAGGTTGCCGAAGGCCCGCCCATGTTGGAAGGTGCGGGCCAGGCCACGCGCAGCCAGCGCCTCCGCCGACAAACCAGTGACCCGCTCGCCATCCAGCCAAACTTCGCCAGCGTCGGGGCGGTCTAGCCCGCTGATCAGATTGAATAAAGTGGTCTTGCCGGCGCCGTTTGGCCCGATCACGCTCATCGTCTGGCCCGGGTAGAGCGTCAGATCTACGTTATCCACGGCCACCACGCCGCCGAATTCGCGGCGCAGCCCGCACACTTGGAGCAGGGGCTTGCTCTCCATGCGCCAGCATTATCGTATGCCGCGCTTCCAGGCTGCATGCGCGGCGAGGGAAATTGCGCAGCAGGGCAGGGAACGCAAAGCAAGTGGCGCGATGAGCGCAGGGTGGCTGGCGTCTCTGCCGGACATCTCCGCCTATAGTGAAAATGACGCTTCCGGGCGGAGATTTAAGCTAACGTCCTAGCTTAGGGCGTTCATCGTGAAGGGGGCGAAGTGATCTCGCGCAGAGACGCGGAGAGCGCAAAGAATGTAGACAGCATCCTTGGTCGCTGCCTAGAAGGTGCGCTGTGTTGCCCATATTGATGAATGCCCCCTGGCTTACTGCCTGCGCTCGACCAGCCGTTCGGCCAGCGCGCGCAGAGCGCGGCCCGCAGGATTATCCAGGCCGGCGGCCTCCAGGGCGGCTAGTGCGCGGTCGTATGCCTCTCTGGCGGCGCGCTCGGCGTGAGCCTTGCCGCCGGCGGCCTCGATCAATGCGCGAATTTGGGCCACCTCTGCGCTATCTGGCCGGCCACCGCGCGCATAGTGCGCGCGCACGCGCGGATCACGCTCAGCCGCATAGAGCACCGGCAGCGTCTTCTTGCCGTTGGCCAGGTCGCTGTCCTGTTTGCCGGTCAGCGCTGGGTCGCCCCAGATGCCCAACACGTCGTCTTGCAGTTGGAAAGCGATCCCCAGCCAGCGCCCGAAGTCAGCCAGCGCGCGGACGGGGGCTTCCTCCGCGCCGGCGAGCAGCGCGCCGATCTCGCAGGCTGCCGCGGTCAGCGCAGCCGTCTTGCCCTCGATCATGCGCAGATATTCCTCGGTGGTCACGTCGCTGCGCGATTCAAAGCTCAAGTCGAGGTGCTGGCCGATCGTGAGCTGCACGCACATGCGCTCGAAGACTTGCATCGCGCGCAGCAGGTGCGCTGGGTCAACCGGCGCGCGCAGCAAAGCCAGGTGCGCCAGGGCAAACATCGCGTCGCCGGCGTTGATCGCCTGGGCCTCTCCCCAGAGCTTCCAGAGCGTGGGCCGGCCACGGCGCAGTTCATCACGGTCCTCGATGTCGTCGTGGATCAGCGAGAAGTTGTGAAGCAGCTCGATGGCCGCTGCGGCGGGCAAGGCCTGTTGCCAGTCGCCGCCGCAGGCTTCGCAGCTCAGCAGCGTCAGCATAGGGCGAATGCGCTTGCCGGCAGCGGCCGCCGCAGGTGCGCCATCGCTGTCGGCAAAGCCGAGGTGATAGTTCAGCATCACGTTGAATAAGCGCGGTTGCGGGCCGTCGTTAATCACCGTGCGCATCTCGGCCTCCACATAAGGCACGAAGCGCTGAAAGAAATCGTCGAGCAGGACAGCGTGAGACATGACAGTCTAACTTTACCTAATGCGCGTGAGCCATGTCTGACGGCAAGGGCAGACAAGCTGCGGGGAACGGCTAGGGGGACGATGGGGGATGGTTTTGTCTCTGGTGGCGAGCGCACTCCCTGAGGCACAGGTGCGTTCACCGCTGGGGGGCAGCACAGCGCGCCTTGGAGGCATTGCCCGAGGCGGCGCATTCATAGCTAGGGGCGGAGCCCTGGGTGGGCGACGGCACTGCCGTCGCCCACCCCTCTATATATTCGCCTTCGCCGGCAGCGTAGCTTGGTAGAAGATCGCCCCTATTGGCGAATGTACCCCGCCAGATTCGTCTTTCCCCTGCCGTAGAATGCGTTCAGCGATGCGCTTGTTCGAACAGATCCAAGCCCTGCGCTTTCCTGCGCCCTTGCCTGACCGCTTGCTCGAAGTGCGCCAGGTGTATGACTACCCCCGCGTTGCCGACGTCGCCGGCGCGGCGCGCGCCGCGTTGGAGGCCAGCGGGCTGCTGACCATCATCCAACCCGGCCAGAGCGTCGCCGTCGGCGTAGGCAGCCG
>JAGHYX010000223.1 GCA_017743375.1 Chloroflexota bacterium | reverse complement strand
GCGCTATCATCCAGCCTCGTGTTGGCCCTGGTCACCGGCGCGACCGGCTTCATCGGCGCGAACTTGGTCGAGGCATTGGCGCAGCGCGGCTGGCAGGTGCGCGCGCTGCACCGCGCCTCGTCGTCGCTCAAGGCGCTGGCGGGACTGGCTTATGAACCTGCGATCGGCGACGTGACCGAGCCGGCCTCGCTGGCCGCGGCGATGCGCGGGGTTGACGTGGTCTTCCACGTCGCAGCCGTGGCCGACTACTGGCGCAGCGACCCGAGCCGGCTGATGCGGGTGAACGTGGACGGCACGCGCAACGTCCTGCGCGCGGCGCACGAGGCCGGCGTCCGGCGCGTGGTGTTCACCAGCAGTTGCGCGGCGCTCGGCCAGCCCCCGTTTGGCCGCGCGCTCGACGAGCGCGCCCAGTTCAACCTGCGCCCCGAGGCGTTCCCCTATGGCTACAGCAAGCACCTGGCCGAGCAGGTCTGCCTGGACTTCGCCCGCGCCGGCCTGGACGTGGTGATCGTCAACCCGGCGGTGGTGTTCGGCCCGCGCGACGTAAATATGGTCAGCAGCAGCCTGGTGATCGAAGCGGCTCGGCGCGGCCTGCCCTTTGCCCCGCCCGGCGGGGTGAGCGCGATTGACGTGGCCGACGTGTGCGCCGGGCACATCGCCGCCGCCGAGCGCGGGCGGACGGGCGAGCGCTACATCCTGACCGCCGAGAACCTGACCTACGCGCAGCTCTTCGCGCTGCTGGCGGAGGTCGTCGGCCGGCCACGCCCGCGCGTGATCCTGCCGCGCTGGGTCTTCCGGCTGGCTGCGCCGGCGGTGGGGATCGCGCGCGAGCGGCTGGGCCTGCGCCTGCCGGTGAGCAGCGAGCAAGTGCGCTTCGCGGCGGAGACCTTCTGGTTCGATGCCGGCAAGGCCCGCCGCGAGCTGGGGCTGGCGCCCGGGTCGGTCCGCGAGGCGATCCGGCGCACGTATGACTGGTATGTGGCGCATGGGTATCTCGCGCCGCGCGTGCAAAGTGGCGTAACTTCCCTATAATCCTCCCCTAACCCTAGAAGATCAACTCACAGGTCAGGAGGACACAATCGTATGACACGCCTACGCAACGCATCAGGTTTGGTGATCGTCCCACTGTTGTTGGCTGCCTGCGCAGCGCCTGCCGCTGCTCCGGGCGCTGCGCCCGTGGAGGTGACGCGCATCGTCGAGGTGACGCGCGAGGTGGAGGTCACCCGCATCGTTGAGGTGACGCCCGCGCCGGCAGGCGCAGCCGCGCCGACGCCCGCGCCCGCACCGGCGGCGGCCGTGCCTTCCGGCTATGGCGAGACGCTCAAGGCGATCAAGGCGCGCGGCAAGCTGATCTGCGGCGTGAACAGCCAGGTGCCGGGCTTCGGCTTTGTGGACTCGGCCGGCAACTTCAGCGGCTTCGACATTGACTTTTGCAAGGCCCTGGCCGCGGCGATCTTCAACGACGTGAGCAAGGTCGAGTATCGCCCGCTGACCGCTGAACAGCGCTTCGCAGCCCTGCAGAGCGGCGAGATTGACGTGCTCATCCGCAATACCACCTGGACGCTGACCCGCGACACCGACAACGGCGGCAACTTCGTCGCCACCACCTTCTACGACGGCCAAGGCATCATGGTGCCCAAGGACGCCAACATCACCAAGCTGGAGGACCTGAACGGCGCGACGATCTGCGTGCAAAAGGGCACGACGACCGAGCTGAACCTGGCCGACCAGATGGCCGCGCGCGGCATTCAATACACGCCGGCCACATTCGAGGACGCCAACGGCACCTTCGGCGCGTATGCCGAGGGCCGTTGCGACGCCGTGACCACCGACAAGTCCGGCTTGGTCTCGCGCCGCTCGGTGCTGCCCAATCCCGATGACCATGTGATCCTCGACATCACGCTCTCCAAAGAGCCGCTCGGGCCGATGGTGCGCCACGGCGACGACCAGTGGTTCGACATCGTGCAATGGACGGTGTTCGCCACCTTCGCCGCCGAGGAGTTCGGCATCACCTCCGAGAACGTGGACAAGGCCATCGCCGAGGACACGCGCCCAGAGGTGAAGCGCTTGCTGGGCGCCGACGAGAAGGTGGACATGGGCGCCAAGCTGGGCCTGAGCAAGGACTGGGCGGTGAACATCATCAAGGCGGTGGGCAACTACGCCGAGATCTACGATCGCAACCTGGGGCCAAACACCAAGACCGCGATCCCGCGCGGGATCAACAATCTCTACACGAACGGCGGGTTGCTGTACGCGCCACCTATCCGATAGGTCTCGTCGTGCTGCGACGCATCAAGCCAGGCGCAAGCCTGGCTTTATTTTTTCCGTTCGGGTTTACACGGGGCGCGTTCACGCATATCATTCACGCGCCGGCCTGTCACGCTGGCGCTAGCACGGCATGCCGCGCCCACTGACTTCAGCATACTCGCGCTAGCGAAGAATCTAAACTCGTGGCCCGCTGAAGCGCTGCGGGGTTGCCGAGGCGAGGGGGATAGCTTCGCGGTGTTTCGGTTGGGCGGGATTATCTTTGCTGCGCTGGCATGACAGAGGACGGCGGGGGTTCAGTGGCTGCGCGGGGCTTCGGTCAGGCAGGCCGTGAGCGCTGCCTCGCCCCGCTCGACAGGACGCGCCGGCGCAGCGAGCGAGCAGCCTCTTGGGCGAACACGCCCATCGTCCCGCGCGTGATACATTCAGCCCCAACCATGCCCACCATCGGCGCGCAGGTGATCCCCGCTCGGCTGACCGACCTGCGCCGGCTGCTCGGCCAGCTCAGCGCCGCCGACCTGGGCGCGCTGGACGAGTCGCTGGGCGGCTGGCTGGCGCGCCCGCTGGGCCGCGAGGCGCTGGCCGCCGCCGTCTTGCCAACCGCCGGCTCAACGTACATCTGCATGTTCAACCTCGAGCCGGCCGGCCTGATGGTGATCGAGCGCGGGCAGCTGGCCGGCCGCGTCCGCGCGCTGGCCGTCGCGCCCGACCTGCGCCGGCGCGGGCTGGCGCGCACCATGCTGGAGGCCGCCGACCGGCTGGCCGGGCAAGCCGGCCTGCGCTGGCTGTGGATGAGCGTGCCATCCGCCAACTTGCCGGCCACCGCCTGCGCGCTGGCCTGCGGCTATCGCCGCTACCGCCCCCAGTTCATGCGCCGGCAGCGCCCCCAGGCCCTGCCGCTGCGCGCCGAGGACGCCCGCGCCCTCGCGCTCGACCCGGCCGAGGCCGCCGACGCGCTGGCGCACTGGCTGGCCCTGGCCGCCCAACAGGGCGACCCCTGGTGCAAGCCCCTGGCCCAAGCCGACCTGCGCTCGTGGAACGTCGCGCCGCTCCGCGAGGGGCGCTTCTACCGGCTGGCCGACCCAGCCGGCCAGGCGTTCGGCTTGGCCCACCTGCGCGAAGGGCCGGCGCAGGCCATTGTCACGCTCTGGCTCGACCAGGCCATCTGGGGCGCGCCGCGCGAGCTACAGGCGCTGAAGGCGGTGCTCGACGCGCTGGCCGCGCTGCCGGCGACGCTGGACGTGGAGTTCGGCAGCGGCGGCCACCTGCGCGCCGCCGCCGAGGCCTACAAAGCGCTTGGCTTCCGCCCCGTCCTGCGCGAGCGGGTGGTGATGGTGCGTAGGGTCGGCGAGCGCAGCCGCCGGAGCACCACATAATAC
>JAGHYX010000055.1 GCA_017743375.1 Chloroflexota bacterium | reverse complement strand
TCTAGCCATTTGCGACGTTCTCCAGCTTCTCCACGACCGTCGGGGGCGAGGATGATTGCGTCGTTGGGTTGACGAACGTCTGCTGTCGCTCGCGCCGGCGCGCTTCGCGCTCCATCTCCGCGATAATGCGCGCCACTTCCTCAAAGGCAGCCCGCTGTTTGCGATATAGGTCGCTTTCGCTCATCACCAGCCGGCGGGCGACATCGCGCACCTTCATGTTCTGCATGATCTTCAGCTCCAGGATGTTGTAGAGCATCCATTCCGCCGCAGTGAAGCTGCGCGTCCCGCTGGGCTTGAGCTGCTCGATGGCCTGGGCCAGCACGCGGCGCAGCGCCTTGGTGGGGTTGCCGTTCTCCAGCGCCATCGCTTCGCTCACCACACGCAGGTTCAACAACGGCGACTCGGCCAGCTTAGGCCCACCCCAATACTGGCTGAGCGCATCGCGCACCAATTGCGTGAAGTCATCGTGGTTATCCAGGGGAATGCGCTCAAAGTCGGCAATGGTAGGCGCGGCAGGGTTGCGCGTGCTGGCGATCCTGCGCTGCATATCGTCCGCATCCGGCACCAACCGCTCCAGCGCATTAAACGCCCGCCATTGCTTGTCTGCATCTTCCAGCGCGCGCGCTGCTTGTCGCACCAGCGTGGCCACGCCTTGACGCTCCTCGTCGTTCAGGTCTGGCTCGGAGGCGCGCGCAGCCAACCCCATCACCCCCACCACTGCCTGCCGGTCTTGGGTGTAAAGGGGGATAACCCAGTATGGCCCCCAGATCAAGAAGTCACTCTCCGCGCTGAACGTTGGACGGTCCGGCGCTTGACGCGCCTCAGGGGTGCCATGATGGCCGTTCGCGGGCTGGGATGGCTTGAGGGTCAAAGCGGAACGGATCGCATCCGGCGGCACGGGCAGCTCCCCGTTGGCCTCGCCCACTGCGCCTATGGTGACGGTGATGTTCGCCGGCGAACTACACGGCGCGTCGCTGGTGAGGCAAGTGGTGATAAACGCCGTCCGCGCACGGAGCAAATCGCAGAGCGCAGCCAGGACATTCTCTAGGTATTGGGTGAGGTCCGAACGGGTCATCAGGCGCGCGCTGAATTGTTGAAGGCGGCGCACTTCCTCCGCGTCATCGCCGGCCAGCAAGCGGTCGAGCGTCGGTTGGACGAGATCGATGAACCACTGGACCATCAGGATGATGGCGGACGCAGCGATCAGGCCGATAAAGATGCCAGGGACATCCAGCCAGCGCTCGATGCGCGTGCTGAGCACCAGTGCGCCGACGACGGTGGCGGCGGTGAGCGGGCCGCGGATCAGATACTTCACCATGCGCCGTTTGATCACCCGGTCAGGCGCGCTGGCGCCGAAATAGGCCACTGCGTAGCCCATAAACGTAATCGCTGCGCCCAACCCCATGTTCACAGCCAGGATAGCAACCCAAGGCACCAAGCGGGGAAGGGCCGCTGGCCAGCCCACCGGCAAGAGATAGGGGAACATGCTGAGGGACGGCGCGGCAAATGCGAGGGCGAGGTAAGTCATCCGCCGCCTGCTGGTGGCGGTCAGCGCGCGCCGGCGCGCTTCGAATACGTTATACACGGCCCACGCAGCAGCAGCAAAGTAATACAAGGTAAAAGGATAGAACAACGGTCCGGGCGTGAGGTGCACTAGCCCGTCGTTTGACACACCCGGCGTGGCGATAAATGGCGTGAGCAGGGCAGCCAGGAAGATAAGCTGGCTCAGCACAAAGCTGATCTGCACGGCCAGCCGGCGCAGCGGCGAGTTCTCGCCCGTAGCGCGTAGCAGTGCATCCGACATCGCCAGCGAGGCAGCCGGAATGTTGGCGATGCCCAGCCACTGTAAGCGCAGCCAAAACTCCGTGCCATCAGCCCGCGACTCCAGTTCAGAGAGTTGAGCGAGCAAGTCTCCCAGGTAAGTCCCGAGGACACACATCAGAACGCCGGCATAGGCGCGCGCAATTGGGCTGCGCCGGTTGTATAGACCGATGTAGATGATCAACGCAAAGGCTGTAATGAGGATGCCGGCTACGATGATCCGATTCAGGAGTTGGACGGCAGCCAGCAAAGCGTCAACGAGCGTTTCCATAAGGGATCACTTGATTCTATACGTGAAGAATAGAGCAATGTCATTACTGGCATAGTAGCGGTCGGTATAGCCGCTCAGGCGACAGCTGCGTGCCTGACAAAAGCACGTTGCGGGATAGTTCTTCGCCGCCACGCTAAGCGTAATCGCCGACAGCCCCTCCGTCCGCGCTTGCCTGATGGCTGCTTGAAGCAGCTGGCTGCCCACGCCCTTACGACGCGCGGCAGGCGCCACCGCAAATATAGGGACCAGCCCCGCGCTCTGCCAAGGCACCAGCACCAAGCCGATGTAGCCGGCAATTTCCTGGTTCACCTGGGCCACCCAGAGATAATCACACCGATACAGACAACGCTTCAGCGCGGCTGAATCATAGGGCAGCGCCGCCCGCACCGGCCGAGGGAGCTGGGTCAAGCGAAAGGTCACCTCGTGCTCCCCCGCTGTGCGGCGCTCGTCCATTTGCCAAACATGATCAGTGACATAACTATGATCAATCGCAAGGATGGCTTCGAGGTCGGCTAGTTCAGCCGGGCGGATCAGCGTCATATCGCAACAAGTCGCTTACGGAATCCGGATTTGCACGCTGCAGTAGATGCCTGTCTCTTGGCCGGCACCGTCTATCAGCATCAGTCGCAACGTGTAAATCCCCGGTGGGAAGATGCTGGCATCGAAACGCGGCATCAGCACGCCCTCCTTCACGGCGTTGTAGTTCTCCCATAGAAAGGCCCAGCCAGGGACGTTTGGGCGGAGGATTTCGAGCTTGTAGCGTCCCACACCGCCGGGGAAGTCAGCCGTCCCGCGCACCACATAAACGCCAGAGACGGTCTCGCCAGCCATGGGGCTGGTGATGCGGGCGGCCGGATAAGGACAATCTGCGATCATGGTTTCGCCGGCCGTCGGCTCCGGCGTGGGAGAGGGCAGCGGGAGGAGCGGGATCAGCACTGGCGTAGGCGTCGCGGTGGCGACAACAATATTAGGGAGCTGGAGCTGCGGTGGCGGCTGAGTGGGCGGCGGTGGCGGAAGCGGCGTTGGCGTGCTGGTCGGCGGAGGCGGCAGCGTCGGCAGCACAGACACGGCGGTCGGTAGAGCGGCTGCCAGAACGGCGGACGTGGGCGCTGTTTCAGGGACGAAGGACGTAGGCGGAGCGACGGCGAGCGCCAGACGGGAGAGATCGGCAGTGGGCAGGGGAGTTGGGACCTCAAGCACTAACGTAGGCGTCGGCGCAGCCGCCAGCGGGTTGTCGCTTGGTCGCAGCTCCGGCCGGGACGAGTCGTCCGTTACTATCCAGATTGCTGCGCCGATCACCGCGCAGATTACTGCTTTGAACCAAGCGCTCAGGGCATTCGAGATGATCGTGCTTCGCTCCAGATTAAATACTGCGCGGCGCAGATCGCGCCAAGCGGCAAACCCTGTAAACAAGAATGCCGCACAACAGACCGCGGCCACTACGACCAGCACAAGACGCAGCTCGTTAATCAATCGAAAGACGACGTCCATAGCACACTGAAGCGACTTCCGTCTTCCCCCGCCGAACTTGCCCGGCGCCTCAGTCCAAGCCGCCGGCGAGCACACCGCGAAGGATGGCGAACATGCGCGGCGCAATGTGAACGCCCGCGTGCATCACTTCTTCATGGGAGGGCGGCTCGCCTTCATCGGGGCTGAGGCGAGCTACATTGGTGATACCGCTCAAACCGAGCACGCGCATACCCGCATGACGGGCGACGATGACCTCATGCACGGTGGACATGCCGACAGCGTCGGCGCCGATCATGCGCAAGAAGCGCAACTCCGCCGGCGTCTCAAAGCTCGGCCCGGCGACACACGCATAAACCCCCTGACGCAAGAGGACATTGGCCCGACGCGCGACATGCATCGCTTGGTTGCCCAAATGGCGATCATAGGCCGTGGTCATCTCAGGAAAGCGCGGACCAAACGCCTCCAGGTTCGGACCGATCAGCGGATGATGCCCTGCCATGCCGACCAGATTAATGTGATCGCTGATCAACATTATGTCGCCTACCTTAAAGTCGCGGTTGATCCCGCCGGCCGCATTGGTGATGATCACCGTGTCCGCGCCCATCAGACGGGCCACGCGCACCGGCAGGGTCACCTGCCAGAGGGGATAGCCTTCGTAGAAATGCATGCGGCCCTGCATCACGGCCACCGCGACGCTGGCCAGCTTGCCGATCACGAGCTGTCCTTTGTGGCCTTGCACGGTCGCAGGCGCGAAGCCGGGGATGTCAGCGTATGGGATGCGGACAGCATCTTCAACTTCATCAGCCAACGCCCCCAGCCCACTCCCAAGGACGACGAGGGCGCGCCACCTGCGCCCATCGCGTTGTCGAAGGTAGGCGACGGCGGACTGGATTGATTCTTGAATGGCATTGAGGGTTGTCATCAATCAATTTTTACAAATCAGCGTCTTTTGTAAACTCGTCTTCTTGTTTGTTATTCACTTCTGTTCGCAGGCGATACATTTGAGTTGTAGCGATGTTCGCGTGACCTAGCCATGCTTGCACGCGGCGCACATCCTCCCCTGCGCTCAGCATGTGGGCAGCGCGCGAGTGACGCAGCGTGTGCGGCGTTAGCTCATCGCCAATGCCGGCGATCTGGGCATAGTGGCGCGTAAGCTGCCAGACCGCCTGGCGAGTGATTCGGCGACCAGAAGGGTTGACAAAGACGTAGTCATCACCCGAAGCGGCGGCCACGTCTCGGCGCGAACCGTTCAAATAGGCGCGCAGGGCAGCGACCGCTTGTGACGTGAGCGGCACCGTCCGCTGACGCCCACCTGTGACGCAGCGGACCGTGTTCTCTAAGAGATTGACATCGCTCAGGCGCAGGTTGATGGCTTCCGATACCCGCATGCCGGTCGCGTAAATGACCTCTAGCAAGGCGCGGTCGCGCTGAGCGTTTCGTGCGCCGTTCTTCGAGACCGCCTCCAGCAGCCGGTGGACCTCTTCTTCACTAAGCAGACGCGGCACATGCCTCTCTACCTTGGGCGAACGCAGTTGCAACGCCAGATTCT
Source organism: Chloroflexota bacterium (assembly GCA_017743375.1). Classification (GTDB taxonomy): domain Bacteria; phylum Chloroflexota; class Anaerolineae; order J036; family Brachytrichaceae; genus JAAFGM01. The sequence continues at coordinate 11,133 of JAGHYX010000055.1, read as the reverse complement.
CAGCGATCAGGCCACGCTGTGCCAGCCAGTGGAAGAACGCCCTGAACGCGGCCACCTTGCGCGCAATCGTTGAGGCAGAATAGCGCTGTTCAGCAAGCTGCTTAACATAATCTTGGATTGTCGCCAAGGTGACCTCTGACCAGGTCGCATCACTCGGCAGCGCGACGGCCAGATAGCTGGTGAGCTGATTGAGGTCATTGCGGTAAGCGACGATGGTGTTATCTGCGCTCCCTTTCTCCCGAAGCTCACCGAGGAAGTCCTCTACAGTAGCGCGCCACTCCATGACAACCGTCTCGCGCGGGATTATATAAACGCCGGTCGCGGTAAGACAGTGTTTCAAAAGGTTTTCGCATGATTCGGATAAGCTGAGAGGATGTCTACGTCCAATCAACCTATCCGACCGACCAGAGTTTACCGAATGGCAGACCTCGGAGTCACTATTGCCAACACCCGAAGGCGGACGCCCGCGCACCTGCCAGATTGTCAATACGATTAGTTAGTAGTGGCTGCGCGTGGCGTGAAAGGATTCCCATCTGGCAGACCGTGTATGGCTACTTCCGTCGCTGGATGCTCAGTGGAAGGAGGGCGCTTAGCATGACAGCCTTGCCCGTTTGGTGAACGCGCTCGGCCCACTCCGGGTGCGTTCACAGTTGGAAGCAAGGCCGATCCTCACGTGAAGACGCAGAGGGCGCGAAGAATTTGTGGGCACAGCATCCTTGATCGCTGCCTAGAAGGCGCGCTGTGTTGTCCCTATTAGTGAACACACTCCTCCCCGCTACGCCGAACATGGGAAAATAAACGCCTGATGCAGCCCGTCTTCTATGTGCGTGACATTCCGGTCTACGGCGACCTGATCCTCTCGCCGATGGACGGCTTCTCTGATCTACCATACCGCCTGATCTGCCGCGAGTACGGCAGCGCGATGAGCTATACCGAGTTCACCTCATGCGAAGCCATCTTGCGCGACGCTCGGCCGGCCCTGCGCCAGCTCGATTATGACCCCAGCGAGAAGCCTCAACTCAGCTTTCAGATCTTCGATAGCGACGAGGACCGCATCGTCGCCTGCGCGCAAAAGATCGAGGCGCTCGGCCCCGGCATCATAGACCTGAACATGGGCTGTTCGGTGAGCAGCGTCAGCGGGCGCGGCGCCGGCGCTGGCCTATTGCGCGACCCGCAGAAGGTGGCCCGCATCTTCAGCCGGCTCAGCAAGGCCGTGCGCGTGCCCATCACCGCCAAAATCCGCCTCGGCTGGGACGCGCGCTCGCGCAACTACCTGGAGATCGCCCGCATCCTGGAGGACAACGGCGCTTCGCTGATCGCAGTGCATGGGCGCACCAAGGAACAGGGCTACAAGGGCGTGGCCGACTGGGACGCGATCGCTGAGGTCAAGCAGGCCGTCAAGATCCCCGTGATCGGCAACGGCGACGTGAAGACCGTGGCCGACATCGCGCGCATCAAGGCGCACACCGGCTGCGACGGCGTGATGATCGGCCGCGCGGCAATCGGCAATCCATGGATCTTCCAGCGCAAGGACCGCCATCAAGTGACGGTGGAGGAGGTGATCGCCCTGCTCAAGCGCCACCTGCGCGCCATGCTGGATTACTACGGCCCCCACGGCTTGATCCTCTTTCGCAAGCATGCTGTGAAATACATGTATGGCATGCCCCATGTGGCCGCGCTGCGCGCGCAGTTGGTCACCTGCGAAAGCGTCGAGCGCTTCCACCAGCTCGTGGACGACTTCCAGTGGCGCTATCGGCAAGGGCTATTGCCCGACGAGGCATACAGCGAACCGGCCAGTGAGGAAGAGACTGAGTGGTCATGCGATCGGGCGACCATCGCCTGCGCGTGAGCCTGCTCTCCAAGGCGCTGGTCGTCGGCGCATACCAGCGCAAGTGCGAGCTTATCGCTGCGCACAGCGACATTGAGCTGACGGTCATGTCGCCGCCGGCCTGGGCCGGCCAGCGCTTGGAAAAGGCGCACACCCATGGCTATGCCCTGCGCGTCATCCCGATCCGATTGAATGGTCACTTCCACTTGCATCATTACCCGACGCTGGGGGCCGAGCTGCGCCAAACCAGCCCCAGCATCCTGCACGTGGACGAAGAGCCGTATAACCTGGCCACCTGGCTGGCCATTCGCCAGGCCGAGCGGCTGCGCCCGCGCCCGCGCGTGCTGTTCTTCTCTTGGCAAAACATCCTGCGCCGCTATCCGCCCCCCTTCCACCAGATGGAGCGCGACGTGCTTCGCCGCGCCGACGCCGCGATCGTCGGCAGCGCAGAGGCGCGCGCAGTCTGGCAGGCCAAAGGCTTCCGCAAGCCGATCTACGTCATCCCCCAGTTCGGCGTGGACGAGGACTTCTTCAGGCCGCTCCCGCGCCCTGCCGAGGATGAATTGTCATTCACGGTGGGCTATGCGGGCCGGCTGGTGGTCGAGAAGGGCGTGGATGTGCTGCTCGGCGCGTTCAGCCGCTTGCCGCCCTCGGCGCGCTTGGTCATTGCCGGCTCCGGGCCGGCGGAGCCAGCGCTACGCCGAATGGCACATCAGTTGGGCATCGCCGAGCGGGTGACCTTCCGCCCCTTCATCCCCTCTACCCAGATGCCGGCTTTCTACCAATCGCTCGATGCGTTTGTGCTCCCCTCGCGGACGCGCCCCGGCTGGAAAGAGCAGTTTGGGCGGGTGCTGATCGAGGCGATGGCCTGTGGCGTGCCGGTGGTGGCCTCGCGCTGCGGCGAAGCGCCGAACGTGGTGGGCGATGCCGGCCTGGTGTTTGACGAAGAGGACATCGCCAGCCTGGCTGCGCATCTCGGTCAACTCATGAACCAGCCCCAGCGCCGCGCGCTGTTGGCGCAACGTGGCCGTGCGCGGGTGATCGAGCGCTACACCATGCGCCGGATCGCCGATCAGACCGTTGACGTGTATCGCGCGCTGGCCGGCCAGGAGGATGGAGCTTGATCAAGCGCCCCGCGCGTGCAACAGCGCGTTGGCCAGTTCATCGAGGTTAGCGAAGACGTAGTTGGGCGTGATCGCGCTGTGATTCAGGTCTTCCGGCGCAGTCACGCCGGAGAGCATCAGGATGGTGGTCAAGCCGGCGCGCTGGCCGCCCAGGATGTCGGTATCCAGGCGGTCGCCGATCACGGCTGTGTTCTCCGGGGTGCTGTTCATCCGCGCCATCGCTTGCAACATCATCTCCGGCTGCGGCTTCCCGATGATCAACGGCTCAACACCGGTGGCGGCATGCAGGGCAGCCAGCACCGCGCCATTGCCCGGCACCAGGCCGCGCTCGCTGGGGAAGGTCAGGTCTGGATTGGTGCCGATGAAGGCGGCTCCGCGGCGGATGAGCAAGCAGGCTTCAGCTAGCTTGGCGTAGGTTAGGCCGCGATCCAGGCCGACGACCACGTGGGTGGCGCGTTCAGGCCGTTCGTTGACGACGCACAGGCCGGCAGCGCGCAGTTCCGCGATCAGGCCGGCCTCGCCGATCACAAAGACCTGCGCCTGGGGCGCGTGTCGGGCTAGGTAGTGGGCTGTGGCTTGTGGGGAGGTGAGGATCTCATCTTTCGTTATCTGCAGGCCAAAGCCCTCCAGCTTGGCTAAGTATTCCTCGCAGCTTTTGGTGGCATTATTGGTAGCCAGCACAAAGCGAATGGTCAAGCGCTGGAGCGTCTCAAAGAAGCGCTCCAACCCCGGCAATGGTTGCTTGCCGCGCCAAAGCACGCCGTCCATGTCTATGATGAGATGCCTAACGGCTTGTAATGGGATGCCCCCCACGGCGTTTCCCCTCCTTCGCTACAGTTCCTCGCCGAAACGCGGGCTGTAGCGTCGAAAGATCAAATAGCCGATCACCAGCACGCCGAGCGCGGTGGCCAGCGTGCGCAGCACGAAGTCCCAGTCCGTCAACCGGCCCCAGTACATCAAGTCCTGATAGATGTTGACCAGCGACGCGACCGGGTTGAGCCGGCGCAGCCACAACCCAACCTCGCGCTGGGGCACGCTGTCAATGTCATACCAGATCGGGGTAAGGAAGAACAGGGCCAGCAGCGCCAACTCTAGGATGAATTGGGTATCGCGATAGAACACATTTAGCGTAGATAACAGGAAAGCGATCCCTATACTGAAGATTAGCTGAAGGACGATTGCGACCGGCAGAAATAGCATCGTGTGTTTGATGGGATGGCCAACGACGATCGCGATTGTCAACCACATCAGCAGCGCAAACAGGAAGTTCACCAGGTTAGCGAACACAACCGCGATCGGCAAGACCAGGCGCGGGAAGTAGACTTTCTTCACCAACCCAGCGTTGCCCACCACGCTGCCGGCGCCGCCGGTGACCGATGCCGAGAAGAAGTTCCACACGAGTAGGCCGGACAAGACAAACACGCTATATCGCTCAATCGTCGGCGGTCCGCTGCTGATGACGCTGAATGCAAACGTCAAGGCGAGCATCATGCCCAGCGGCTGGAAGTACGACCAGGCGATGCCCAGGACGGAGCCGCGATAGCGCGCCTTCAGGTCGCGCACGACCAGCATGTAGAGGAGCGCGCGATACTGCCAGACTTCGCGCAAGTCGGAGAAGAACTGTTTCATAGGACCCTTTTGTCCTGCCGTTGAGGTCGCTGCGCCAGCGTCGGTTGCGTGTGCGAGAGCAGCTGACGATAGACGGTCAGCAGCGTCGCTGCCGCGCGGTCCCAGCTAAACTGCTGAACGGCGACGCGGCGCAAGCGCTCGCCGAGCGCGCGACGCAGCGCTGGCCGATCCAAGAGGTCAGCCACGCCTTGAGCGAGCGCGGCGCTGTCTCCAACCGGCGCATAGACGCCCAGCGACCCCAGATACTCGCGCTGGGCGGGCGTGTCAAACGCGACCGTTGGCAATCCCATCGCCATGTAGTTCAGGATTTTGCCGCTCCCTTCGGTGAGCGAGAGCTTGGGGGCAATGGCGATGTCGCCCAGCGCGAGCATGCGCGGCGCGTTGGCGTATGGCACCCGACCGGTGAAGATCACGTCCCCTTGAACGCCTGAGTCGGCGGCGGCGCGCTGCCAGCATTCCGCACCCGGATAGCCCATCACCAGCCAGCGCACCTGCCGGCCCGCCGCCTTCAAGCGCGCAGCAGCTTCGATCAAGTGGGCGATGCCCTGATGAGCAGCGAGCAGGCCCAAGAAGACCACCACCGGCTCATCCGCGCCGATCCCGAAGTGCGCCCGCAGGTGTGCGCGCTCGACTGGCGAAAGCACGTTTGGATGAAAGATGCTCGCATTCACGCCATCCGGCAGCGCTTCGATGAGTAAGCGCGTGCCCAGTTTGGCGCGCAGCGCATCGGCGGCGCGCTGCGTGCTGGTGACTACAGCATCGGCAATCCTATCCACAACTTGTTCCACATGACGGAAGATCAGGTGCGCCAGCGAGTTTGGCCGGATGAAGCGATGCTGAAGCAACTCATCGGTCAGGCTGCCCTGGTAATCAAACACCACCGGGATGCGCCAGGGACGGGCGAGGACGCTGGCGATCAACGCGCCTTCATGCAAATGGGCATGGATGATGTCGAAACGATTGCGCGCCAGCACGCGCAGCAACCGGATGCTAAGCAGGACGTCGAAGGCAAACTTGTGGCGCGATGAGCCGACTTCGTAGTCGCGGTGCCACGGCGTGGGCATGGTGCGGATGATGGGGACATCTGGCACATTGTGACCTTTGTAGTAGGTCAGGATGGTGACTTCGTGCCCACGCGCCTTCAGCGCACGGGCCTCTTCCAAGATACGCACGTGGCAACCGTAATCGTTGAAGAACGAGGTCGGGGCAAGGCTCAAGATGCGCATGATGATCCGCAGATGTTGTTCTGCATCGTGTTGGACTTATGGTTCAGCGCTCAGCGCGTTTTGTTGCCGCTCAGCCGGCCAGCGAGGCGTTCACCCAGCAGGAGTTTCAGCAGGCCACCGTGGTCACGTTCAATTGGTATGTGGTCCTCGGTCCGCCCCTTGCGCCAATTGCTCAGCCATTCCTGATGCCGCGCTTCCGCCTGCGAGAAGATGGCGGTGATGGCTCGGCTGTCACCCTGCGCGATCGCGTCGCGCAGCGCGATGCACTGGCGCATGACCTGGTTTAACCAATGCACAGCGACCTTGGGCTGAGCACATAGCGCGTCGGCGAGGGCGGCGGCGCGTCGTGCGCTATGGACTGCTTGGCCAAAAGACGCGCCGGCCATCCACATCCGCTCGCGCCAGCCGGCATCGTCGCTCACCGCCAACATCAGAATACGGCTGAGCACTGCCGGCATTACCTCGACAGCGAGCGCCATCCCATCGCGCTCAAGCGGGTCAATGAACATCGGCCTGGCCCCGAGTTGGCTCGCCAGCGCGAACAGGGCATCCACCATCGCGGTGCTGGCTCCTGCGCTCGGCGCGATCGCCCAGATCGCGTCGCGAATGCTCTCGGGGGCAGGCAGCGCTGAACCGTCGCTCACGCGGTCGGGATGATAGACCAGCGCTGTGCTGAAGAACGGCACGTCTTTTGCCAGCAGCTTCTGCGCCATCTCAAGCGCGGCGACGCTTCGGACGCCGACGGCGACGACCAGCGTGCTGGGGGTGAGGTCATCGGCGATGGCGCGCAAGGTCGTCTCCAGTTCATCATGCTCCGCGCAGATAAAGATGGCGGCGGCGCCTTCGCACGTCCTCGGCAAGTTCCAGTCGCTGCGGTCAATCGCCCTGACACTTTCGGCCTGCCGAACTGCCTCACGGTCTTTGTCGTGGCCTATGACCTCCACGTGTTCAAGGGCTCGCTTGATCGCTAGGCCAAGCGATATGCCTGCGAAGTTACAACCGATGAGGGCTACTTTGGCTTTGCTCATCGTTACAGACCTAGCATTGTACGGCCAAGCAACATAGCCGGCGCGCTGATAAGTTGGCCCAGCAAGCCCGTCGCTGCTAACGCGAACAGGATCAAAAATCCATAACGTTCTAGCTGGTCCATCCACATTTGCCCTTGTTCGGGCAGCAGCGCGGCCAGCAGTCGCGAGCCGTCCAGGGGTGGCACGGGGATGAGGTTGAACAGCGCAAGGAGGAGGTTCAATTGGACGGCGACCAACAGCGAGAGCCGCAGGATGTTGCCCAACAGCGCAGCGGGTTCGGCAATCACATTGAGCACGCGGAAGAACAGGGCAAAGAGGACGGCCAGCAGCAGGTTGGAGGCCGGGCCGGCCAGCGCCACCAAAGCAAATGACCAGCGCGGATCGCCGCGCAGCCGATAAGGGTTCACCGGCACGGGCTTGGCCCACCCAAAGCCGGTGAGGACAAACAGCAGCGTGCCAAATGGGTCAAGGTGGGCCAAGGGATTCAGGGTGATCCGTCCGAGGTGCTCACTGGTGTCGTCGCCAAGATGGCGCGCTGCGACGGCGTGAGCGAGTTCGTGGAAGGGAAAGGCAACCCCCAACAGCAACACCAGGGTGATTGATGCCGACAATATCAGCGCGAGATCGCCACTGACCAGGCCGTTGATCAAACTCAAGAGAGGCCCACTCATGAGGCAATGGCATTATAGCAACGGACGATTTCGAGGGACACTTTCACCAAATCAGGTCAAAACAGCGCACCTTCTAGGCAGCGATCAAGGATGCTGTAGTTTCAAATCCTTCGCGTGCTCCGCGCCTCCGCCTGAGGTCTAGCCTTGCCCCTAACTATGAATGCATCCCGCCTATAGCCCAGCCAGTTTCTGATCTAGAATGGCCCAAACCGCGGTGGGAGATGCACGTGTCAGACAACCCTCATCTCAGGTCACAGGTGCACTTGCTGAGGACGGTGATCAACCGCGCCCGGCTGGTCTGGCGGCTGATGCGCGATCCGCGCGTGCCCGGCTACCTGAAGGCGCTGCCCGTCGCCATCCTGATCTACCTGGCCCTGCCGGTGGATTTGCTGCCGGACATTGCACCTCTGCTGGGCCAGGTGGATGACCTGGGGGTCTTGATTGTGGGCATTGAGTCCTTCATTGCCCTTTGCCCGTCAGAGGTGGTTGAGGAGCACCTGCGCCAGATCGAGGGCCGTGTGCGGCCTTCTCGAACCACGTCCGAGACGATCGAGGGCGAGTGGCGGTTAAAGGAATAGTTCAGCGCTCGTCGGCTTGCCACCACGGGGCGAGCGCCCAGACGCGGGTCGCGCCGAACAGCGCGCGCAGCTCGTCAACCGCCGGCCAGGCCCGGCTGAACACGGGCAAAAAGGAGGCCCACGAAGCGCGCGGGGTCAAGACAGACACCCGCGGCGAGCGGTCGGCGGGCAGGCCGGCCAGGCTGCGCGCCCTCTCAACCGCAACCTCAAATGACCCCAGCGCATCCACCAGGCCGCGCGCCTGCGCTTGGGCACCCGTCCACACCCGCCCGCCACAGATAGGCTCCAGCACCTCGACCGAGAGCGAACGCCCCTCGGCCACCACCTGCTTGAACGCCTGGTAAGCGCGCGCGACCAGATCGGCCAAGACTTGGCGCTTCTCATCGTCCACCGGCTCGGCATCGCTGAACAAGCCGGCCCGCTGGCCGCGCCGCAGGGCGACGCGGTGCACGCCGACCCGCTCGAACGCCTCGCGCGTGTAGGGCCGCAGCGCCACGACGCCGATGCTGCCCGTGATCGTCAGCGGCTGGGCGACGATGCAGTTCGCCAGCGCCGAGACATAGTAGCCGCCCGACGCCGCCGTGCTCCCCAGGTATGCCACCACGGGTTTTTTGCGCTTCAGCCGGCGCACCGCCCGTGCGATCAAGTCCGAGGCCAAAGCCGCGCCGCCGCTGGAGTTCACGAAGAGGATGACCGCAGCGATTTGGTCATCCTGCTCTGCAGCGCGCAGCAGCGCGACGATGGTCTCGGCGCCGGCCAGTTGATCGTCAAAGAGCGGCAGCGGCGCTGGCAGCCGCCGGCTGCGCCCAGGGCTGATCAACCCTTCGATGGGCACGATGGCGATCTCTTGACGGGCATAACGCTCGAAGGGCGCGCGCAGCCGATGGCGAACTGCGTCAATGGCAATGCACGCCTTGCGGGGCCGGGCCTCGCCCCCGCGTTCGGGTCGCAGCCGCTTGGCGATTCGCGCGAAGCGGTCCACCAGCCGGCCACGCGCCGGCGGTGGAAGCGCATCCTGCAGGTAGTCGTCCAGCTCGTCCTCGTAAAGCGCTTTGTCCAGCAGGCCCAGCGCGACCGCCTGCGGCGCGCTGAACGGCGCGCGGTCGATCAGCGCTCGGACTTGGGCCGGGTCAAGCCGGCGTCCTTCGGCGATCCTGCGCACCAGCGCATCGAACCGCGCTTCGAGCAACCACTCGGCTTGCTCGCGCGCCTCGGCAGAGAAGTCGTTGCGCACAAACGGCTCGCCGGCCGACTTGAAGGGCGAGACGTTCACCACGTCCACCTTCACCGCCAGCCGGTCAATCGCGTCCTTCAGGAAGACGTATTCGTTGTAGAAGCCCAGCACGTCCCACTCCGCGCTCGGCGGCATGATGATCTCATCGCAGGCGCAGGCCAGGTAGTACTGGAACGGGCCGAATTGCTCGGCATAGGCGATCAGGCGTTTGCCGCGCTGGCGGAAGTCGGCCAGCACCTCGCTCAGGCTTTGATAGACGGCCGGGGCAGCCGAGCAGCTTATCTTGAGCACGACGCCCCGCACGCGCTCGTCATAGGCGAGCTGCGCGAAGAGGCGGCGCAAGCCGCGCACGGTGAGCGGCCCAGGCGAGACAGGCAACAGCCAGCGGAGCACGGCCGGCGCTTCCGGGCGGGTAGAGAGTTCTTGGATCGGACCTTCTAGCGGGAGCACAACGTAGGGCGGGAAGCGCCCGCGTCCGCGCCACCAGTTCCGCAGCGCCCATCGCGCACGACGCAGAGCATCCATCGCCTGTTTCACTTGCCGTTGGCCGGCGGAGGGGCGTTCCGGCTCGTCACGTTGCGCAGGCTCAGCGCCAGCCGGCGCTGCTGGCCATCCACGCCGATCACGCGCGCTACCACGTGATCCCCTTCGCGCACCACGCTGCGCGGATGGAGGAAGTTGCCCTCGGCCAACTCGCTGATGTGCACGAGGCCTTCTAGCTCGCTTTCCACCTTGACGAAGGCGCCGAACTGCACGACGTTCGTCACCACGCCCTCAACCAGTTGGCCGACGTAATAGCGCTGTTCCAGCGTCTCCCAAGGATTGGGCTTGGCGCGCTTCAGGCTGAGCGCGATGCGGCCCTCCTCCGGCGAGACGCGCATGACATAGACCTCTACCTCCTGGCCGATGCGCAGCACGTCGCGCGGGTGATTGACGCGGCTCCAGGCGAGTTCGCTGACGTGTATCAGGCCCTCATAGCCGCCCAGGTCAACGAAGGCGCCGAAGGCCGTCAGCTTCGTCACGCATCCTCGGCGCGTCTCGCCGGCGCGAATCTGCGAGAAGAGCGGCGGCAGCGTCGCCGGCTTGGGTTTGTCCTCGACCGGCTCGCGCTCCGAGAAGATGATCCGGTTCAGCTCCGGCTCCAACTCAGCAATGCGCACCTTCAAGCGCCGCCCGACGTATGAGGCCAGCAGCGCGCGGCGCGCCTCGTCATCCAGCCCGGAGACCGAGGCGTTCAAATGCGCGATCGGCAAAAAGCCGCGCAGGGTGTCGTGGACGGCGATTAAGCCGCCGCGGTTGTAGCCGACCACCTCTACGTCCAGCCAGCCGTGATGCGCTTTCAGTTGGTGTGCTGTTGGGCCGGCGCCGGCGGGCGGCGCGGGTTTGGACGCGGATGACGAGGAAGGGTGCGGCGAAGCCGGCGGTCGCGTCGGCGGGATGGGCAACCGCTCCACTTCTTCGAGCAACGCGCGCCAATACCCCTCGTCTAGTTCCAGGTCCTCCGGAAGCAGCGGCATGGGATGGCCTCTTAAAATTATAGTCGTGGGGTGATTGGCGAGGGGTGTGTTTACTACTAACAGGGGCAACCTTCTAACAAGCGCTGTCGCCAGCGAAGATGAATCTGGGTAGAAGGTGGGCGACGGCAGTGCCGTCGCCCACCCAGCGTTCTGGAATGTCCTCCGCAAACCGTCCCCGTTGCCGAATCGTTAGGGCTGCTTTAACAGCGCCTCATACTGGTCGGTCACCTGCTCCCACGAGTAATGCGCTTGGGCGTGCGCCTGCGCCCGCTGACGATACGCCGCGATCAGCGCCGGC